>CAZGMS010000200.1:0-37768 GCA_964526915.1 uncultured Nitrospirales bacterium | reverse complement strand
CTGGGCGAGCTTGCGAGCCCAGAGCGCCAAAAAACAGCGAGCCGGGGCAGGACCCAAAAAAGTGATTCGCGATGGGTTTTTGGATATGTTCAAAAGTTGATGAGTGAGCGGTCATGAAGAATGTTGCGATGATTTGTGAATCATCTCCTGTTCCCTGATGTGTAGAATCAGGTCCAAAAAGAATTTGCAGATGACAAAGACCACCGTAGTGAGGATGTAGGCCCCCACGGTGATCATGGCCAGATACAGAGAGAACAGGACCACCCAAAGCATGATGACGTGGACTGCAAAATCCCACTTGAGATGAGGGATGGAAAAGAATTGAAACTGTTTTTTTCCGATGAAATCCGCGCGGTAGGCGTTCACTTCTTTGAACAGGGACAGCGTGCAGAAAATGAGAAGCACGGGGATCCTCGTTCCATAAAAGAAGAGATCCCAATACTGCATGAGGGTGATGAACAGGGACGTTACGAGAAACGTTCCCGCAAAACCTTTCAGGGCAAAACCCCGGAGAATGGCTGTCAGATGGGGATCGTGTCTTGATGCGCCCGAGACTCTGATCTTGAACAGAGTCATTGTGTAAACCAGCGCACAATCAAACCAGAAGAAAAAAACCACTTCACCTATTCTTCCGCTGAAGAACAGCACGCCGAACAACACAATCAAGTTGCTCAGCAAGATGAGTCCCAGCGTCTTGAGTTTGACGTACACTATTTTATTGAACGTGGTATCAAGACTCATGCTCTTTAAGCTTCGGGCGCAAAACCTCTGCGCATGGTGTTCTCGGTGATGGTTTTGGGTTCCAAAAAGTGCAGGAGATAATCCGGCCCGCCCGCCTTGGAACCATGGATGCCGGAGAGTTTGAACCCGCCAAAGGGCTGACGACCCACCAAAGCGCCCGTGTTGGCACGGTTGATGTAGAGGTTGCCGCATTCCATCTCGTGTTTGATGCGTTCAATGTTGGCGGGACTGCGCGAAAACAATCCGCCTGTGAGCGCGTAATCCACGTCGTTGGCGGATTTGATGGCCTCATCAATATTCTTTACCCTAAACAACGTGACCAGTGGGCCAAAGAATTCCACTTGGCCCAATTCCGATTGGAAATCTGTTGCTTCGAAAATGGTGGGAGGCACAAAGTTGCCCTGTTCCATGAGTGAGGCGGTGAGTTCAAGCTGTCCAATGATGTTTTTGCGGTTGCGTTCAATCACGGCCATCAGACGATCGCGGGAAGGCTTGTCGATCACTGGTCCCAAGCTGATGTTGGTTTCATGCGCCGCGCCTACTGTGAGTGATTTCATGCCCTCAAGGTAACGGGTCTTGAATTTGTCGTAGATGTTGTCGAGCACGATGAGTCTTGAGAGGGCCGAGCATTTTTGTCCGGAAAAACCAAAGGCTGCGTGCAGGCAATGTGTGACGGCCAGATCAAGATCGGCATCGTCATCGATGATGATGGCGTTCTTGCCTCCCATCTCCGCAATCACTTTTTTGATGTGTCTTTGTCCGGGGTGAATGACAGAGGCCTCCTTGATGATGTTCAACCCCACCTCGCGAGAACCCGTAAAGGCAATGACGTGAATGGCAGGGTGTTTGGTGAGGTAATCGCCCACTGTGGCGCCACTGCCTGTCAAAAAGTGCAGGGCCTCATTTGGCACGCCCGCTTCAATCAGGATTTGAAACAATCTGTACCCAATGCCCGGTGCCTGATTGGACGGTTTCATGATGACAGGGTTGCCACAAACCAGTGGGGCCACAGTCATGCCACACAAAATGGCGCAGGGGAAATTCCAGGGGGAGATGGTCAGGCAAGTGCCTCGCGGGAAATACGTGTAAAAATTGGATTCGCCGGGCAGATCCGATGTGGGGCGTGGCACAAAATAACGCTCTGCTTCATCGGCGTAGTAACGGCAAAAATCGATGGCCTCGCAAACATCGGCATCGGATTCCTTCCACGATTTGGCTTCTTCGAGGACCATGATGGTGGTGAGTTCCTCGCGGTATTTTTCCATGAGGTCAGCCGCCTTGCGCAGGACGTGTACGCGCTTGCCCACGGGCCACTTGCCCCACGTCTGTTTGGCGCTTTCACAGGCAGACAGAGCCTCATCGGCCTCTTTGCGGGTGGCCATGGCGTTGATGCTCACGACCTCTTTTGACAGTGAGGGGTTGGTGACTTGTCTGGTTTCGAGCCCACTCACTTCTTTGCCATTGACCACAACGGGGACCCTGAAGGGGAGTTGCGAACGCACTGACATGAGCGTGCCAGCGATCCAATCACGATTGGCTTTTTGAGAAAAATCAAGAAAGGGCATGTTTTGAAAATACGTCATATTATCGCGTGAATGGTCACTCGTCGGCCGTGTACCGAAAATAAATTTCGATTCACGATTCATACCCTAAAGGGCACAGGCGATTCATACCCTAAAGGGCACAGGCGATTCACGATTCACGATTCACGATCTACTAATTCCTCCGGGTTACGTAACAGTTCGTCGACATCTTTCAGATCGACGTTACTTTGTTTTAAAAAACCTTCATTCGATGTGTTTTCAAGTAAACGCCTGACCAGATACGCCATGCCAGGCAACATTTCGCCAATGGGGGAATATTCGCGTACCCTGTATCCCATGTTGACAATGGGTTTTTTAAAATTATTGCCCATACCGTAAAGCGTTTGAATTTCGAAATCGGTTTTGTTCAGACCCAAATGAGCGGCGTAAGCCATGGCGTGGGAGACCGAGCGGATATTGTGCGAGGCAAACGCGCTTAAGACCTTTGGGTATGAGTCGAGCAGAAGCCGGGTGCAGGTTTCGTAATTGACATCGGACTCGGGTTTTTTCAAAAAAACAGGGATGGGCCAATTGCGTTGGCGTGCCAGAATCACCTCATAGTCCCAATAGGCCCCTTTGACCAAACGCACGGTCAACGGTGTTTTGCGGCCGGAAGACAGTGTGATGATGCGTGAGAGATCCTGCACAGCACCTTTCAAATAGGCCTGAATGACCAGTCCAAAATGAGGGTAATCAGCGAATTCGGGTTCGGTAAAAAGTTCCTCAATCACGGTGAGGGTGACGTCACGAAAATCGTTTTGCTCCATGTCGAGGTTGATGAAGACGTTGTTTTGCATGGCCGAGCGCAAAATGGGGCGTAGGGCTTCTTTGATGCCCTTGACGGAAGATTCAAAGGCGAGCGGATCAATCTGCGAGAAGAGACTTGATAATTTGACCGACACATTGGCGCGCGGGATTTTGCCCAAAGAGGTTTGTTCCAAAATGGGATTAGGCTTCCAGGGCTTGACGTGCTCTGCGAGCCCTTTGACGAGTTCGAGATAGCGGCCCTGATATTCCCTGGCCTCGGGCTCGGAGACCACGGCCTCGCCCAGGATGTCCACGGTGAAACAGTAATTGTCGTTCCAGAGGTCTTCTAGTTTTTTACGGGCCCGCTCGGAATTCTCTCCGGTGATGAACACGCTGGCCATGGCTTTGACGTTCTGCGTGACGGTTGAGGCGGTGACTGTGGAGGTGATGGGATTGGACAGGGCCACCTTCAGCCCCGCCTGGATAGCCAGCGGGAAGTCTTTGTCATCGGCCAGAAAATACTCTCTCATGTGATCGACGATCTGTGATCTGGTCATAAGGGTGGGGAGCACGTCAACAAAACGGAACATCTCGACCTTGATGTCCTGACGTTTCATGGCCCAATCCATGAGGAGATCGGCAAAGAAGTTTTTTTTGAAAATTTTAGAGGCGGCCTGACTCTGTTCGAAGATGGTACGGCCAATGTTTTTGATTTGATGTTCGAGGTTCATATTATCATCGATAGGATTGGTTTTTGTTGCGGCGGAAGTCATGGTGGAAAATCTCTATGGGGGAATAAATCATTTTGCAAATGGAAAAATAGTGGAAAAATAGTGGCGAGACAGAAGTTCTTAAATAATAAGCCCCAGAGCAACTTCGTACCCTCGTTGGTTTTTGAGATCGTGGAGCCTCCCAACTGCAAGCAGTCGGGCCTCCACAATCACAAAAACCAGTGGGTCCCACTCGTTGCTCTAACGGCTTATTATTTAAGAACTTCTGTCTCCTGATAAGGAGAGGCGCGGTCAGGTCATCATGGAGTGGTTCTTGATTCCTTTTTGTTATTTGAGTTACAATGTCAGTCGCCTATGTTACAAAAAATCCTTGAACTCAAAAAATGCAAAAAAGCCCTCATCATAGCCCATTATTATCAAACCCCCGACATTCAGGACATCGCGGATTATGTGGGAGACAGTCTGGGTATGGCCATTTTTGCCAAGGAAACTGATTATGATCTGGCCGTGATTTGTGGGGTCAAGTTCATGGCCGAGACGTTCAAGGTCATGAACCCCAAAAAGAAAATTCTGGTTCCTGATTTGAATGCGGGTTGTTCGCTGGCTGATTCGTGCACCCCTGCCATTTTTGAATATTTCAAGTCAAAACATCCCGGCGCCTTTGTCATGACGTACATTAATTCCAGTCTCGAAATCAAGGCCATGAGCGATGTGATTGTGACTTCGGCCAACGCTGTGAAGATTGCCAGACAGGTGCCACCACACCAAAAAATCATTTTTGGTCCGGATCAACATTTGGGCCGCTATGTGGCCAAACTATGCGGGCGCGAGTTGATTTTGTTTCCGGGCAATTGTTTTGTGCACACCTCATTTTCGGCGCGAGCCTTGCACGAAATCTGCCAGCAGAACCCAGATGCGGTCCTGATCGCGCACCCTGAATGTGAGGAAGTGTTGCTCTCGCAAGCACAGTTTGTGGGGTCCACAGGGCAGATGTTAAAATTTACCAAAGATAATCCAGCCAAAAAATTCATTGTGCTGACCGAGGCGGGGATTTTGCATCAGATGCAAAAGGCTTCTCCCGAAAAGGAGTTCATTATGGGGCCCGATCTGAGCGGGTGTGCTTGCAATGTGTGTCCTCACATGAAGCTCAATACGCTTCCCAAGATTCTGAACTGCCTGCAGACAGAAAAACCGGAAATCCTTGTTCCACCTGATCTAGAGCAGAGGGCGCTCAAGCCGATCAATCGGATGATGGAGATGACGTAGAAATGAAACAATGAAACAATGAAACCATCATGAGATAAACAACGAGACAAGATGGTTAATTCATTATTTCATTTCTTGATTTCTTGATTGATTCATTTCTTTTTTCGATATTCCCTCACGGGGGCGAGACCGTGTTGCCTACATCGATCAGGCCGATGTTGTTGATGGAGATGGTCTTGGTTTCATTGCCGGGATTTCTGAGTATGATGTTTTGGCCACCCACAATGAAGGTGGGATTTCCCTGCGCGTCGAAACGAATGTCATAACTGTTATCGTCTTTGAAACTGATTCCCTTATATGATTCGGTGAAGTCCTCAATCATGGGCAGGCGGTCATAAGGGGAATTGATGGGCTGATTACTGACGACCTCATAGATTTCATAGTCCGATGTTGTTCCATCAGTGATGGTCCTGAACCCATGTGGTTCCCCTGTGGTCATGGCCGTGTTTTGGGCATACCGGAGATCAGCTTCGAGTTTGCGCGAGGCGTTGTCCAACCCAAATGTCTGCGTGCTGGTGATGGCCGGGATCGCCGTGTAGCCGAGGATCCCCATCAAAGCGATCACCAGAACCAATTCTATGAGCGTGAAGCCATGGGGATTGTTTCTCATTGTTATTCAACCTCCGAGATGGTCATCAGGATCACCAGGTCCTGAAAGTCAGCGGCTGTGCTGTTGGGGTTGGTGTTCAGGTTTGTCCCCAATTCAAAGAGCATGATCACCTGATCCGGATCAATGGTGACCACACCAGCATCATTGAGATAGTTCGATAAAAAGGATTGCACGCTTTGTTGTCCGCCAAAACCCGCCAGTGCCGGTGCCTGTTGTCCATTAACGAGCGACTTGACGTGCAGGGTGTCGGTTGATTCCACGTAGCGTGAAAAGTTGGCACAGCTGTTCAAATAAGCGTGCGCGCGGATTTTATATTCGCTTCCCGGCTGATCGTTGGTGGTCGTGTAGGTTTCTCCGCCATCGAGGTCGCTGTTTTGCCACAGCGCGGAACAGCTGTTGTTGGTGCAGAGCTCGGCGGCCACATTCACTTCGGGGCCATTGGTGCCACAGGTAATGGCAGAGCCCAGCACTTGCATGGCGACTTGATAGCTGGGGTCAACAACGACGATGCCGTTTTCTACCTCGAAACCTTCATCGGCTGGAGGTTCTGGTTCTGGATCTTCGCCACCCTCTTCTTCAGGCTCTACGGGGTCTGGCTCGGTTTGTTGTGGTTGATCTCCCAGTTTAAAGGTCTTGTTGAGCGTGCTGGCATCAGCAAATTCAGTTGTGATGGTTACCCACGTGCCCACAGCGATCGGTTGTGCGAACATGACGTCTATGTAGTAATTGCCATTATCGGTCATGGCGGCATTGGCCACATCAATCTCTTCTCCGGAGCCAGCGGCCTGCGCGGCTGGGGTTGGGATTGAACCTGCCTGGAAGATGGTGGTACCGGCCATGTCAATCTGAACCACTGTGTTACCGTCATCGTCTTGCACGCAGTTGGATAAGAGCGTTTGACTTTCAGCGCTTTCCTCACAGGTCACGATGTCGATCTGTGAACCAGGCTCTTCCCCGATGACGCAGGGGCCCAGATAATCGTCCACGTGCCCGTCATGGCCGTTCCATCCGTTGGGATTGACGGCGATCGTGTGCGGGTTGTTGCCGTTGTGACAGATCCAGATTTTGTTGTTTGGTGGGGTGCCCACGTCTTCGTAAATCGGTTGCGCTTCTGGTTCACTGTTGGTGCCGTCGCAGAGCAGGGCTGTGGCGCAACTCGAACTGTTCCATGAAACATACATTTTGCTCAGGATCGCCTGCACGTTGCACAACTTCTCGATCTTGACGTTTTTGATCACATTGCCCACAGCATAAGTTTCTTCAACAATCAGGTCACAGCAGTTTTGGGCAAAGTCGGCGTTGATGCTTTGTGTTACCTTGGCCTTGCCCACCTCGGCCACAACCGTTACCAGACTGGACTCGGCGTCGACGGTCGTGCTGAATTTTCCCGGACCAAAGGTCATGTCGGTAATGGCGGGGGAGAGACCGTTGTTGAGTTGATTGAGTGCTCTTTGCAGTCCAGCGTTGCCGACGGCGCGTGCCTTGACCAGATTGACGTTGTCGGCTGTGCTCACAGAATCAGAACTGCTCAGTGTGGCCACAGAAGCCGCCGCGGCGCCAATGAGAACCATCACAACAATGGCGCCGATGATACTACTGCCCTGATTATTGGTTAGTAAAAGTTTTTTCATAATTTGCCCCCTCATACTACCAGTGACATTGATCAAATCACTGGTAATTCGAATAACCGACAAAATCTCTCGGTATCACTGTCGTGCTGATCGTCATGCTTTCCTCGTCGTTCTTCGGTTCTGTGGTGATCGTCAGTTTGATCCGCACAATGCTGGGAATGTTTTCATCCAAAGGTTCCAACTCATTGCCCATGCCGTCCTGATATTCGATGAAAAACGACTGAATGCCCGGGAGAATCACGTCATCGTTGCCCCTGAACACAGATAAGTCCTGACCGTTGAGTCCCATGGTGTAGCTGGAATTTTGACCGGCGGAATCCACAAAATTGATGCTGGTGGATGAAATTGCCTGGATATTCTCGTGTGTGATGTGCAGGAGTTCGTAGTTCATGTCGTTTAGTGTGCGGCGTACATCGCCCATGGTTGCCTTGCGGTCACTGATGAACGCAAAGGTTTGGACCTGCTGTTGCATGATTCCCGCAACAATGGCAAAGAGGGATCCCGTGACGATCAGGGTCAATATGACTTCGACAAGCGTGAAGCCAATCTTGTTTTTTACAGTCCTGATGGCGTTTAACGAAAAACGCATTCTTCCCCCCTCGCATTAAATATTAGTAGTCGGCATTCGCGATGAGTGTGCTGATCTGGACCTGGCTGTCCTCGTTGTCTGCCCAACTCACTGTCACAACCACTTTGTTGAGCCCAGAACCAACGGCCGGAGTTGTCAAATCGTCGGTGTTGACCTCCACGATTTCGACCTCTCTTGTGAAGCCGTTGAAGGACCCTGCCAATTCTTCTGCTGGGTAATTGACGGTATTGGTGGCGTAATCATACCCGCGATACTTGTTGTCAGCTAAAATGACCTCCATTTTTTCGTTGGCCAGCTGAGTGGCAATGGTATTTCGTTCCATACTGACGCTGGCCACGACGTTGCTTTGGAGGACCGACAAACCGGCCAACATCCCGGTCGATATGATGACGACTGCCAGCGTTGCTTCTAGTAGAGAAAAACCAGCATTGTTTTTTACCCATTTAAACATAACCCTCAAACCCCCTCATCCACATTCATCCAAGCAAGTTCTGTGCCAGACAGGAAGAAAACATAATCAGCTGTAATTGTTCACTAATATTATTGGTGACAGGGGACGAGATCACAATTGATGACGTTTTCTGTCTTTATTACCCAAGGCGTGTCACAGTTTGTTACGAAAAAGCAAAGAGACAACAATGGGGAGCAGGACACTGTAAAGACCTTCTGTGTTTCGAAATTTCCCGTTCGATATTTGGTCTGAATATATGCTACGGGGAATTCATGTACAAACCCACAAATTTTATTCCTGCGAATCTAGAAATTAGTGAATGGTCAGACATGCAACCTTATTGGGACAAGCTATTGGCAGTAGATCCCGCAACGGTTCAAGAGCTCGAGGATTTAATCCTGCATCATAGTGAGGTGTTGAGTGTGTTTTATGAACAGTATGCCTGGGCGTACATTAACATGACGCGGCATACCGACCATGAAGACAAACAAAAACGGTTTGAACATTTCGCGACGGTGATCTTGCCCGAAGTGGAGAAGGCAGGAAACACTGTCCAGCAAAAAATCACCACAAGCCCTTATTTCAAGGCTTTGCCGCCAGAACGTTACGCCCAATTACAGCGTGAATTTATGCGCGATGTGGAATTGTTCAGGGAGAATAATGTGGCTTTGGAAGCAAAGTTGAGCACATTGGCCACGGAGTACAGTCAAATCATCAGTCAACTGACAGTTGTTCTCGAGGGACACGAGATGACCATACAACAAGCCTCTGTGTTCCTGGAGTCTCCTGATCGGGCCAAAAGAAAAACAGCCTGGCTGGCCATCATGCAAAAAAGACTTGGCATCAAAACACAACTTGATGACATCATGAACGAGATGATTGGCCTGCGTCACAAGATTGCGCAAAATGTGTCCTATGCCAATTATCGCGATTTCAAACACGATGCTTTGCATCGTTTCGATTATTCTGTGCAGGATGTGCTGTGTTTTCATGATGCGATCAAAAGATGTGTCGTTCCTCTTCTGAATAAAATCGAAAACAGACAGCGACAACGTTTGCGGCTTAACCCCGATGATTATTGGCCCTGGGATGTCAGCGGAAAGACGATAGATGAAATCCCGCTCAAACCGTTTGAGCAGGTGGCGGATTTGTTGGACAAGACCATTCGTGTGCAAAAACTGATTTGCGGCGCTTTTGCAGACAACTTGGAGCACATGAGACAGGCTGGTTTTTTCGATTTGGAAACGAGACCTCACAAGGCCCCGGGGGGGTACAACTATGGTTTGGAAATGACGGGGATGCCTTTTATCTTCATGAACGCCGCAGGCATGCACACCGATGTGACGACTCTCATGCATGAATCCGGGCACGCGATGCACACTTTTTGCACCCATAACGAACCGCTGATTCAGTACCGCAATTGCCCGGCCGAGGTCAGCGAGGTGGCCAGCATGAGCATGGAATTGATTTCGAGTCATCATTGGCATGAGTTCTATTCTTCACAAGATGTGCTTCGCGCACGGATAGATCATTTGGAAGACATTGTGTCCACGTTTGCCTGGGTGGCTGTGGTTGATTCTTTTCAGCACTGGCTGTACACACACCCGACGCACACGGTGGCACAGCGTTCTGCCCAGTTTTCTCTCATTGCGGCTCAGTATGAATCAGGGCTGGTGTCGTGGGACGGGTACGAATCATTCAAAGAGAATATGTGGCAAAAACAGCTCCATATTTTCGAAGTGCCGTTCTATTATATCGAGTACGCTATTGCGCAATTGGGGGCTCTGCAGATATTTGCCAATTATCAGAAGGATCCCCAAAGGACTATCGAGGCCTATATCGCAGGATTGCGTTTGGGAAGTTCACGGCTCCTGCAGGAAGTTTGGAAAACCCTCAATATCAAATTTGATTTTTCCGAGGCGAACCTTAAATCGCTCATGGCCTTCGTAGAGAGGGAGTGGTCCACTTTGTGCGCAGAATACGATGTGGTTAATTAACGCATAAAATATGTGAGGTTTTCATTCGTAGTCCACGACCAGGGTTGTGAGGAGCACTTGTTGGTAGGCTCCTGTTCCCCAAGAGACTTGCACATCAACTTTTTTGGCGCCAGAATTGATTTGTGGTGTGACCAAATCCGAGGAACTCACTTCGGTGATGGTGACGTTCTTGGTCAGATTGTAACTGCCACTCAGGACTTCTGCAGGGTAATTGTTTGTGGTGACATAGTCATACCCTCGGAATTGTCTGTCTGCCAAAATGATTTCGATCTGCTCGCTGGCCTTTTGCGAGGCAATGATGTGGATTTCCTGATCAACTGAGGTGGCAACCACATTCGACAATACACTAAGACCGGTGACCAAGCCTATGGCCAGGATCGTCATGGCCAAGACGGCTTCGAGTAGTGAGAATCCTTTACAATTCAGTTTGCTGTTCACTTATTTTTTCTCCAGAAACAAACTAACCATTGGCACTCAGGACATCGTCAAGGAGATTTTCGATCTCTTCAACTTTTTCGTTGTGCAAAGCCACCCCTAAACCTTTTGCGTGTTCAAAATCAATAAAAGATCTGACGGTAGCCACACCAAAAAAACTCACCGAAAAGAGAAAACCCAACAACATGAGAATCATGATCGAGTACAAACAAAAACTGCCCTGATTGTTACGCCATTGTTTCACTTTTAAGTCCCTCTACCACAACAAACAAGCAATCTCTGTGCCAACCCTTGTGGCCTGATAACTCATGATAATTGTGGTTGAAATGCCCATGTTTTGGGTATTGGCTGGTGACAGGTATCTGAAGCATACATAATTCGGAATGATTCCTTTGAATCAGTGCATGCGGTGGAAGGGGGACTAGGGTCCAAAGACCAAAGACCAAAGACTCACCCGTAGATAGCCATTGAAAAGTTTTATTTAACTTTTTTAACCCGGGTGGAACTTTGTTGGTGGCCGGTCCAGTAGACGAAGAAAAGAAAAATGTTGTAAAAATACAAAATCCACAATGTGGTGAGCACAATGGAACTCAGGGAGCCGTAGACAAGATTGTAACGATCGAGTTGGCGCAGGGTGAAAAATTTAAAAAGGTATTTTCCCAACTGCAGGGTCAGCGAAAAGAAAAGGGCACCCCACAACACGCGCTTGGGGTTGTTTTTTTTTGCCGCGAGCGTTTGCATGATCACCCAGAAAAGCACGCACCCCAACAGAACAAAGCCGCCGCTGGCAAAGAAGTTGGCGTACTGGTGCCATTGTTCATTCAGCGAAGTGATGCGCACGGAGATCATTTCGATGATGACGGGGGTGAAAAGAATGAACACGAGACCCAGAAGCCACGCAAACGAAATGAGGTGTGTGACCAGAAAATGCCGTGTTTTCTTGGCTTGCAGGATGTGATTGATGATCCTTTCGAAATTCACAAATAGCATTTGCGCCGAAAACGCCAGGACAACCAAGCTGAACCACCCAAAGGTTTGTTTCTTTTCAATGAGGGCCCACATGTTTTGCATGAGCAGATCGGATTGGTAGGGCAAGGTCTCATGAATGAGTTTGGTCAGGCTGTCCTGGATGAGGTCTTGCGAAATGAATGAACCGGCGATCGTGGCCAATAACAAGATGGTCGGAAAGATGGCGATCAACGTATAGAACGACAGACTGGCAGCCATGTTCATGATTTCCAGCCGACGATAGTCGCGATAATAGCTCGAGACGCAAGACGCGAGGGATTTCAAAAAAGAGAGAAATGATTTCATCGGAAAACAGTTTTTCTGGTTAAAAGAAAACGAAGTGTGCACAGAACACAGAGCCCAACGACAAAAAGCCAGGTGGATCGTGGATCGTAGATCGTGGATCGTAAAGACACAGTTGCCTGTTGCTTATTGCCCGTTGAAAATTGAGACAATGAACATCCTCCTCCCTGTGCTTGATTGTAGGTCGTGACGTTGATTTGCTCAGAAGCCTGTTGATCGTCTGTAGGGTCATTGGGATTGAAGCCGTTATCGATTTCGGTTTTGTCATCCACGCCACCGCCATCGGTGTCGGGTTTGTTGGGGTCGGTCTCGCCCAATGTGGGTTCGAAGGCGCCATTCTGATTTTTATCCTCATCACCATCCAGGAGCCCGTCGCCATCGGTGTCTGCCGCGCTGGGGTTCGTGGGGTTGGTTCCCGTGAGTTCTGTGCAGTCATCAATCTTGTCGGCGTCGGTGTCGATCTGGTTCGGATCCGCCTCGTTTAGAAAAGGTTCATAGGCGCCGTTGTGGTTGGCGTCCTCAATCCCATCCAGGCATGTATCGCCGTCGGTGTCGGGATTGAGGGGATCAGTCGGGTTATCGCCGTTGACTTCGGTGCCATCGAGCAGTTCGTCATCATCCGAATCCGCATCGTTGGGATCGGTGAGGGTGTTGTCCATCTCGTCCCAATCCTCGAGCAAATCCTCGTCGTGATCAAAAATGGCGTGAATCTGTGATTCATTGATGTCGGGAAGGTAATCCTCGCCGATCACCAGGGCATCTGCGAAGATGAGTAGGTACACGTTGTTGATAATCGAGGCCATCCCTGAGGTTTGAATGCCTTTAAACTCTTTGATTTCGAATTCGAGGTCGCGTACCGAGGTTGAGGGTGTGGCGTAAAGTACAGTTTGAGCCAACTCCGTGCTGCCGAAACCCGCCGCGGGGGTGAGCGTGTCAAACCCAACACTCACATCGTAAACACCCAGACTGTCCAACGTGGCGGCCGGGGCCACACCGATGAGTGCGTCGACGGTTGATTCATTAAAACCGCTGGTGGCGCTATCGCCATCAAGATCAACCGCGATGGCGATGGTCTCGCCGGTTCCGAGATTTGGATAATCCACTACACCACCATGACTTGATGACCCGGGATCGCCATCACCGTCCGTATCGCCAAAGATCACCTTATTGATCGTGCTGATGCCGATAGACAAACTGTCATTGGTTCCGTCGTAGTAGAAACATACTTTGTCGATGTCGAATCCTGTGCCGGAAATGCCACCGACCAGACCGATGTCCTGCCCGCCTGCATCGATCAGACAGTTCTCATTGGTAAAGTCCGCATCCACGTCGCCTGTCAGGGTGATGGCGGCGTAAGCTGGGAGAGAAATGATGACAAGTGCCAAAAAAACACATTTCGCTGTGAAATTTAACATGGTGCAACCCTCCGGCAATGATTGAGTATCGTTGGGGATCATCTAGCTTATCTAGTTAAAAAGTAAATGAATTAATGAAACAATGAATCAATCAAGAAATGAAGAAATGTCCCGCAGAGCGGGATCAATCCTGCTGAGCCGTAGGACTCATCAGACCTTTGGCTGAGGCTGAAAGAAATGAAACAATAATGAAAAAAATCATAACAGGATGAGCGTGTGATCTCCCTTTTCGGTGACTTGTCCGATCACACATGCTTTGGGGAAAGGGGCCTTAAGCTTGTGCAACAATGTTGGGGCGTGTTTTTCGTCCACGCTGAGAAGCAACCCTCCGCTGGTTTGCGGGTCGAAAAAAACGAGCTGGTCAAGATCAGAAACGGTGTTTTCAATGATGAGGTGGTCTTTCACGTATTGCCTGTTGGTGCCATGGGCTTTGGTGAGGCATTCTGTCTTGAGAGTTTCGTATACGTGTTCAAACCGGGGCAAGGCGGCTGAGGTGATGGTCAGGGTGACGTTGCTGGCCTTGGCCAGCTGATAGGCGTGGCCGGCCAGTCCAAAACCAGTGACATCGGTCATGGCGTGCAGATATTGCCAATCTTCACTTTGCAGACAATCATGAATATTATTAAGGGTGCACATGGAGGTGGTGGCCTCAATCAATTCACTTTCTGATTTGACCCCTTTCTTGAGGGCAGACATGAGGGTGCCTGTTCCCAAAGGTTTGGTCAGGATGAGTGTGTCACCGGGTTTGGCACCGGCGTTGGTGATGAGTTTGTTGTGATCGACCAGGCCGGTCACGCTGAGTCCAAACTTGAGTGTGTCATCGTCGATTGAATGCCCCCCCGCGAGGTCGGCACCGGCCTCTCTGAGTTTGTCGATAGACCCCTGAAGAATTTCGGCGGCTACCTCGGTCCCCAGGCTGATGAGGGGGAGGGCGAGGATCGCCAATGCCAGAACAGGTTTGCCGCCCATGGCGTACACGTCGCTAAGTGCGTTGGCGGTGGCTATTTGTCCAAAGAGGCGCGGTGTGTCGACGATGGGGGTAAAGAAATCGAGCGTGTTGACCAGACTTTGTGTTTCTGAAATGCGGTAGATAGCGGCATCGTCGAAATTAGCAGCGTTGATGGTGAGGTTTGGTTGTGGTGTGGGAAAATTGATTCCGGAGAGGATTTTGCGAAGTTCCTGTGCGGCCACTTTGGCGGCACAACCTCCTTTGGCGACAGTTTGTGTGAGTTTCATGGTCGCGCCATAACGTTATTGCCCAGTGACGATCAAAGGAAATCCGAAGGGTAGGGGACGTTGTTGACTATATTACCTATATTACGCTGTACTCTGTGAGGAATGCGGGTTAGGAGGGGCTGACATGATCACCCATTGGCCATATCACTCTGTCCCCCACAAAGACAAACCATCCACTTGGGTGCCGTTCAAAAAAGGGATGTGCGCGCTGTGCTGGGCCACGTGTTGCACCATGCCCATCGAAATGTGTTTTGAGGATGTCGTGCGTTTGGGGTGGGTCTTTGGGGACGAAGACCCTCGGTTTGCGGCCAAGAGGCTGTTGAAAGAGGGGAAGATAGACCGTTATCGTGACAAGGCTGGTGTGTTCCTGCTTGCCCGCAAAAGCAATCATGCCTGCATTTTGCTGGGAGAAGACAGGCAGTGCACCGAGTACAACAAGCGTCCTGCCACCTGCCAGAACTTTCCCAAGGTGAGTTCACGACCGGGTTATTGCCCTGCGGTGAAAAAATGAATCAGAAATTGTAAGAACGTGGATTGCCACGTCCTTCCTCACCGATATCATGATTGGGGTGAGGAAGGACTCGCAATGACACAAAATTATTTTTTTGCCCACACTTCATTGAAGGTGTTGTCGGGGCTTGCGATGATCAGTTGATTGTCTTTCAATGTGACCTTGTTTTGATATTCCTGGCCAACATAATCTGGTTTGTAGGCGCGTGTGGTTTTGAAGGTATAAAGATCATTGCCGTTGTCGGTCAGGGTGTTGTCATAATACTTCACCTCTTTGCCATCGGGCGATGTGAGGTTACGTGTGACGGTGCCCTGGGTGATGCTCATGGTACCGGTCCAACCGACCAGATCAGGTTGATTGGCTTTGGCACGTGACACAAACGAATAGTTCCCATCGAGGCTGGCGGCAAATGAGGCCCCTGCCCAGAGAACCAGTGCCAAAACGGTAAAACCAAGAATTAATTTTTTCATAATGACTCCTTGCCGTGCCCCAAATCACGCGAGGCGAGACTGGGGGCAAAGCGTTAATGTTACTGCCTGTCAACACAGCGTGCATAACGTATGGGTGTGATTTGTCAAATTTGTTTCTTAAATTTCAGCACAAATTCCATGATGGCGTCGAACACGGCTGGCGATTCTAAATCTTGCATCATCTCATGGCCGGATTCTTTGAACCAAACGATCTCGCGGGTTTTAGAAGACACTTTTTCATAAATGATGTTGGCGCTGATGGGCGCGATGACCTGGTCCTTTTTGGAATGCAGAACACGGAGGGGGACTTTGACCTGTGACAGTTTTGCTTCGATTTCCTTGGCATAGTCGAACAGGGATCCAAAGGCGTCTGTGGCAAATTTTTGATAATTGGTGCTTTTCTTGGCCAGTGTTTTGTCCTGAAAGGCGTTTGGGCTGGGCCAGAATTTGATGGCCTTGGACAGGATGTGTGTAAACCCGGCGAGCGGGTCGGCAAACTTGAGCGCGGCGGCCACAGTCACCAGGCCGGCAATTTCCTTGGCGTGGCGGATACCCAGATCGAGTGTGACCAGCCCTCCCATGGACAACCCCACCACCACGATTTTATCGACCCGCTTTGCCAGTTTGAGGAGGGCCTTCTCGGCATCATGGTACCAGTCCTTGCTCGTTGTGCCCTTCATGTCCTTATAATGGGTTCCATGTCCCCTCAGCACGGGCATTTCGTAATCGATTCCCGATTTTTCCAGATAAGGCACCAGCCCTTTGACAGTATCAAGGCTCGATGTAAAACCATGCAGGAGCAGAATGCCCAGGTTCTTGTATTGGGGCAGGGGCCTGATGGGAACATCAATGGGGACGTAGTTCATTTTATGATCCACGAGTTTACTGATCTCGCGCATAATGTTGTTGGTGAGTTCACGCAACTTTTTTCGGCCTGTCTCTGTATTGCCCAGATCTTTGCCGAAATGTTCTTTGAGATAAATTGGTTTGCCGTAGTGTATTTTCATGGGCGTGTTGCCGGGCATGCGCATGACTTCGAGACGGGGGTAAATCTCTGGCGGGAACGCGCGGCCCGTCCCGGAAACGCCTACGGGGACGATGGGCACTCCGGCCTCCAAGGCCAGGCGAATCACGCCCGTCCTGCCTTTGAGGAGTCCTGTTTCTGGTTCGACGGCATGGCGGGGGATTTCTTCTTCGCCAGGAATAGTCCCCTCGGGGAAAATGGCAACGGCCTTGCCTTCTTTGAGGGCCTCAATGACATTGTGCAATTCCTGTTTAGTCTGTCTTTTTGATTTTGGGGTGCGTGTAACGTAGATGCCCTCGTTGAGGTCAATGAGGTGGCGGAGAACAGGCCAATTTTTGAACATGCCTTTGGCAATGAAATGGATCCGACGTGGACAGGATGAGCCGAGTACCTGTACATCGGCCCAGCTTTGGTGGTTGCAGGCGAAGATCACGCCATGTGTTTTGGGGACGCTATCTTTGCCTTCGATCTTGAGGTCGTTCATTTTGGTGTATTGAAAAAAAAGGAGCTTTCTCATGGCATCCATGCTGGCATCGGAAACCTGTTTTTTGATATTCAGTTTTTCGAGTGCTTCCAGAGACAATTCCAAACCAAAATCGATGGGTTTTAAAATGGAAAAAACAAAATCTTCACGTTTCATGGGGTGCCTCCGAGAACGAATGAATAAAGCAATGAAACAATGAAGAAATGTTTTTACACTAATTCATTTCTTTATTGATTCATTGATTGATGATTTCATTGTTTCATTTTCCTTGGGTTAATACGAAACAACGCTATGCGTCAAGAGAGTGCTTGTTTGAATTTTCGGCATCAACTGGGAATGCTTTTGAGGATCTCTTGCAGAAAATCCCAAAAACGTCCCACAGAGGCAATGTTGACACGCTCATCGGGTGAATGGGCCCCCAGAATTTCAGGTCCGATCGCAATCTGGTCCAACTGGGGGAAAACAGTTTTGAAAAGGCCGCATTCCAGTCCGCCGTGCACCACATAAACGTGTGCAGGCCGAGGATATACGCGAGGCGCACATTCGCTGGCCACGCTGAGCAGTGGAGAGTCCGTTGTGAGTTGCCAGCCGGGGTAAGCCCCAAAATGTTCAATCTGGCCACCAAGAGGGACAAAGGAGTCGGCGACGTCTTTGCTGATTTGTGTGAGGTCTGTGGCCACAGAGCTTCTTTGCAGGGTGCCGATGAAGATACTGCCTTGTGCCACTTTGAGTGTGGCCAGATTGTTTGATGTTTGAACAGTGTCTGGGATTTCGGGATTCATGCGGAAAACACCGTGGGGCGTTTTGTGCAGGCAGTCGAGCAAAACTTTTTGTGTGGGGTAAACCATGACCATTTCGGGCTGTTCGGCGGCGGGTTGAAGAGTGATCGACATGCCGGCCTCGTGTTTTTGCCACAAAAGCGTCAGACGGTTTTTTTCTGACCGAATGAGTTCTTTTGTTTTATCGGCCTGATCTGAGGTCACCCAGAAAAGCGCGCGTGCGTTGCGCGGGATGGCATTACGGACAGTGCCGCCTTCAAAGAGGGCCAGCTCTATCCCCCCTTTTTGATCCAAATGACGCAGAAGGTTAGCGATCATTTTGATGGCGTTGGCGCGGGGCAGGTGAATTTCCATCCCCGAGTGGCCACCGTGCAAACCAGAAATGCCCAGTTCAAAGGCCTGACTGTTGGGGCTGTGTTTTTTTGTCTGATAGTTGATTTCGATCGTGGTGTCTTGTCCACCGGCACATCCCATGCAGATCGTGCCGTCTTCTTCATTGTCGAGATTAATGAGGAGCGATCCCTTGAGAAAATCGGAACCCAGATTCTTGGCGCCGGTCATCCCGGTTTCTTCGTCAGTTGTGAAAAGGACTTCGAGAGGACCGTGTGGGATAGCAGATGAGTCCAGAATGGCAAGCGCTGCGGCCATACCAATGCCGTTGTCGGCACCGAGTGTGGTATGATTGGCCCTGACCCATTCCCCGTCGATGATTGGTTGAATGGGGTCTTTGAGAAAATCATGGGTGCTGTCGTCTGTCTTTTGGGGGACCATATCCAAGTGCGCTTGCAGGATGACAGGCTTGCGATTTTCATAACCTGTGGTGGCTTTTTTGCGAATCACCACGTTACCGACAGGATCCATCAAATATTTAAGTTCTCGTTTTTTGGCAAAGCACACAACATAGTCAGCAACTTGTTGCTCGTGTTTTGAAATGCGGGGGATTTCGCAGATTTCGTCAAAGAACTGCCATAGTTTTTCTGGTTGAAGTTGATTAAGTGTTCCCATTGGGGGCTCCTTGGTTAAAAAAAAGATGTCAACCGATAGACGCCTCTTTAAATAAGATCAAACATAAAAAAGGGGTTGCGCGGCGAAAACCAGGATTCTGTGTCCGGGGGGACACGTCACTTGATTGTTTTTGATCCTGTGTACCAGATACGATATAGAAAACGAAAAGGAGTGTCTATGTCTGAACAGGAATCGATTCTTTGGCAGGGGTCACCGTCGCACATCATGAATTTTGGGGTCTACACGCTTTGTGCTTTACTCTGTATTTTGGTCGTCCCCATTTTTTATGGCCTTTATCGCTGGCTCAAACTCAGGTGTTTTCGTTATGAGCTCACCACCGAGAGGTTGCGGACTGCTCAGGGAATCCTGTCACGTCGTGTTGATGAGTTGGAATTGTATCGGGTCAAGGACATCTGCATTTTGGAACCGTTTTTTTTGAGATTGTTCAAGAAGGGCAATATTGTGTTGAGCACGTCCGATCGCATGACCCCCGATGTTGTCATACAGGCGGTTCCTGATTATCAAGAATTGCGCGAAAAGATCAGGACCCAGGTCGAAACCATGCGTGCCCGCAAAGGGGTGCGCGAGTTGGATGTGTGAGGCGTCCACAGATGTGTGGGGGCGCACGAAGAAACGAGGGGACCCTTCGACAGGCTCAGGGCAGGCTGAGGGACGAAGACACGAGAGGGAATGGGTTATGGGTTATGGGAGACTCCTTCTCATCACCCATTACCCATTACAACAAGTGTCTTATGCTCCAGGCTTATTTTGTAAAACCCGAATATGTTTTTGCCTTGCAAAATCCAATGACTAGGCTAGGTTAAGCTGTGTCCTTTGGGGCACAAAAATAAAGTAAAAATACTAGCAACTTTTTTTCCAGTCTGGCGAAGTATTGAGTGTGAGGGATAACATGAAGGGTAAACACATTAATCATAATTTTGATCTGACCCTTGATCCGCGTCTGTTTGGGACGACGAATCAAACAGTGAATGACGATGTACTCAAAGAGCTCATTGACCATCACGACGAGCTTCGCTCACTTGCTCGGCAGATCAATAATGTTGAAGTGAAACAAATGACAGGCATCATGACCTCCCAGACGTCTCAGCTTCCCCGAAAGATCGAAAGGATCTATTCCAAGGGTGAAATACGCGAGTTGGTTTGCCGCCACCTGATCCCCGCTTATCAACACGAATACATCATTCAAGCGGTTACCAATTATCTTTACACCATCCATGTGTCGGCGGAGAACTAAAACACACAACCAAATAAGGCTTAAGGCTTAAGGCATAAGGCTTACGGTCAACGGCTCACGGCCGATGGTCAACGGCCAGAATTCTGGCAGTGAGCTGTTAGCTGTGGGCGGTCAGCCTCTCCGCTTCTTCATTTCTTGATTGCTTGATTGCTTGATTGATTCATTGATTCATTGATTTTTGTCATACACCAGCGTGATGCTTTTTTCACTCATTAAGCCGGTTTCGCCTCGGGCCCTGATCGTGATGGAATTCAAGCCGTCTTCCAACGCAATGTTTTTTGTGATGTCCTTTTTTCTGATTTGTGTTCCCTTTTCTGCGTTGAGGTACAACACCTTCTTGCCTGTGGCAAAAACAGAAATGTCCTTGATGGGTTGATCGTGTGCCACTTGTGCCGACAGAAACAGTTTGTTCTTGCTCTGTTTCGTTTCGGGTTTGATTATGATCGTGGGGGCGCCGTAATAATGATTTGGTTCCGGCGTGGCTTTCTGGGGGGCTATTTGGGAAAACGTGAGGGTATCGCTTAGTCCGGCTCTGGATTTGTCGTCCTGACCAAAGAGTTGAAGTTGAAATTTGTCCTTGGCGAAATCATTTTTAATGGAAAACTTGAGATCGCAACTGGTCTCAGATTGCGCCTTCAGCAGGCCTAGCTTTTTGCGAGCTTCCTGGATGAGGGCAAACTTGCCTTCCTTGTTTTTGAGATTGACTGTGGTCTCGACGGCGTCAGTTTGGCTGATGTTTTTGAGGTGCACGCGCAATACAACAGACTCACCTTTTTCTGGGATGTGATTCTTGTTTCCCATTGTTTCGGGGATTTGACCGTCAAAAACCTCATAGGAATAGGCAAATTGAGGTTGTTGCTTTTCCACAAACTGAGTGGTGGCATGAGTGGTGAGCGGAGCCGTCTGTGTCTTTTCGGTGTAGGTCAGAAACTTGATGTTCTCGGAGTAGCTAACCACTTCATCAGGTATTTTGACCTTGATGAACCGAGAGAGCTCTTCCTGAGGGGCCACTTTTCCAAAGACAAATTCCTTGTGATTCAGGAGGGGATTGAGGGCTTCGATGTCTGTGATGACCTGATGTGCTGGTTGTGAACTTGAATTTTTAACGGTGACCGTAATGGTTATTTCGGTCCCAGCCCTGATGGCGCTGATTTTTTTGCTTGTCTCGTCGCTGATTTCGAATCGCAAATCAAGTTTGGGTTGTGCTGTGGTTTGCCCATCGGACCAATCGATCTTTTTTGTTTTGAGTGTCTCAGCGATGACGACGGCCTGTTTTTTGGTCTCCTCATTGAGGAGTGGCAGGATCTGGCTGAGCAGGTTCGTTTTACTTGAGTCTTTGGCCAGACTCAAAATTTTGAGCGCCAGTTGAAAGGCAAAATCGGTGTCTTTGATCTTGCTGGTGTACAGACTCTCTTTCGTTTCCGGGTCTTCGGGTTGCAGAAAAGTCATGTTGTATATGGGCTGTGAAGTTTTCACAAGATTCACATTGCTCAAGTGGGCATCAAGTTTGTTCTCGTTATAGCCACTATCCTCGAAAAGATCGAAAAAATCTTCGCCAATGATCGATGGGTAAAGGTGAATGTCCGGCGTGATCCCCACGGCCTGAATGGATTCGCGGCCCGGAGTGAGGTATTGTGCGATCGTGAGTTTGAGCGAAGAGCCATCCCGAAGACTGAACAAGGATTGCACACTCCCCTTGCCAAAAGACTTTTGACCCATGACGATGGCGCGGTTGTTGTTTTTGAGCGCCCCCGCTACAATTTCGGCGGCTGAGGCTGATCCCTCGTTGATGAGGACCACCATGGGCAGGTTGACGTCGGACATTTGCGATTGGGCCTGGGCAACTTCTTCGTCCGTGTTATCGGCGCCCACGGTGTACACGATATCTCCCTCTTTCAAGAAAAGATCGGCGATCAATATCGCCTGATCGAGAAGGCCGCCGGCGTTGTTGCGCAAATCCAAGACAACGCCCTGGAGGTTGTTGTTTGTTTTTTGTTGGATTTGTCGCAGGCCGGTGACTGTTTCCTGAAAAGTATTTTCTTGAAAACCTTTCAACTGCACCACAGCGAAATTCAGATTGTTCAAAGTGAGTAGTTTGGTCTGCACACTTTCGATATTGATCACCTCTCTGACCAGGGTGACATCGCGTGGGTCAATATTTTTTGATTTGATTTTGAGCACCACCTTTGTTCCTGGTGGGCCTCGCATGAGGTCTGCCGCTTCGTCCAGATTCATGTTGGTCGTGATCTGGTCGTCGATTTGCAGGATTTTGTCCTCTGCCTTGATGCCGTTTTTGTCGGCCGGGCTGTTGTCCATGGGGGACACAACAGTGAGCTCATTGTCCTTGATGCTGATCACGATTCCCAAACCGCCGTATTCACCTTCCGTTTGAGTTTTGAACTCTTTGTAGATCTTGGGTGTGAGGATGTTGGAATGAGGGTCGAGTGTGTACAACATGCCCGCGATGAAAGAATATTCCAGGTCGTCAAAGGCAACGTCACCGTGATAGTTTTCGTGCAAGAAATCGAAAATTTGACTTGTGGGGTACAACACGTCGAACAGGCCTCCGAAAGGCTCCAGCGTGATGTCGAGCGTCTTGGCGCCCAATCTGATCGTGAGATGATTGCCGCTGAATTCCGGGAGAAATTCCGGAATTTCCTTGGCGATCTCATACAGGCCCTCTTGAAACATTTCCAAGGGTTTGACTCTTTGGGGGTCATAGTACTCGTGTTGGATCAAAAAAATACTGCGACTGATTCTCTGGATGTTTGGTAAGTTCAGCGGTTTGATCGTTCCAAAACTGGCGTCGGAAACAATCAGTAGGCTTACAGTAAAAAAAAGAACGACCAAAGAGATCAATTTTATGGTGTGAGTTTTTGATTTCATGTCTGTCATCATCATAGGTTAATTGTTTGAGCGAAGATGATAATATGAATAGAATAAATCCTCAAGCAATCAATCCCCAAAAAACAATGGATTTGGTGCAGGAAACTGTGTATTGCTCCTGGACCGATATCATCATATTAGTTATGAGGTTTTTATGTGTAAAAAATTATTTGTATTGCTGTTTATTTTTGTCAGTTTGTCTGTTGTGGCCCAAGCCACTTTGGTCAAACCTGTTAATTTGGAACAATTGGTTGCGTTGTCTACCTATGTTGTGAGGGCCACTGTGACCGATAAGCAGGTGGAACACGATGAATACGAATCAGGCGGGATTGTGACGTATTACACACTCGAAGTTCAAGAATGGCTTAAGGGAACACCTCCCGTTGGGCAGGAAAAGCAACTTGTCATTAAACAATTGGCCAATGGTGAGTTCACGTCGGGCCAGAAGACAGTCAGGCAAAACTTGTACTTTCCCGAGTACGAGGTGGGGCAGACCTATGTGTTGTTTCTGCCCGTACCCCATCATGTGACAGGGCTTCTGGCCCCGATCGGATTATTCCAAGGGGTTTATAAAATTCAAAAAGACGAAAAGGGCAAAGATGTTGTGCCCGATTATAAATTGCGAGCCCCCTTGCTTAAGAAGGGTTTGGTGAAACATGTGCATAATGCCTTTGTGACCAAGGGACTGACCTCTGCCGCCATGGGGACTGACTATTCTTACGAGACTTTTAAAACGATGATTCAAACTGTTTCTGGGCAACTCTAAGGGAACTTCTCTATGAAAAAAACTCTCATGCTGAGCGCGATGTTTGTTTGCTTGCTTGTGGGCGGCTGGGCTTTTGCGGGGCAAGCTCTGTACATGAACAGTAGTGGAACCCCCCTTGTCTGGGATGCCTCCGATTCCGATCCCATCATTGTGCATCCTGAGAGTGGCGCGTGTGGTCAGTTCTCAAACGTCGAGATGTTGTCTTTGCTCGAAACGAATCTGGAAGAGTGGTCAACTGTGACCACGGTTGATTTGGCGTTCAGCGTATTGTCTGGCGAAATCGATAGTGTTGATGGTGCCAATTACGCGGATTATCTGGTGGGTGTGTCGGGCCTCACACAGGCACAAAACGAGGACAATGTGCAGGATGGTCTCAATCCTGTTCTTTTTGACGACGATGGCGAAATCGTCGATCAGGCAACAGGTGAAAACAGCGGACGTTTTTATATTCTGGGTTTTGCCAGCCCATCAGGTTTTGCGCTGAACGGAGAGGGAACGGATTATGAAACCATCGTCGATGGCCAGGCTGTGTTTAACTGCTATTGTCTAGAGGACGCGACCGGCGACCCTGCGCATGCCGATTGTAATTCAATCCTGTTTACAACGGATGATCTCGATTTCACCATGGTGCACGAATTGGGGCACATGATCAATCTGGATCACACGCAAGTGAACATTGATTTGGCGGATGACGATGATGAGGCTAACGATGATCACATCCCCACGATGTTTCCGGCGTCCGTCAATGCGGCTGTTCAGAAAACGCCCATGCAGGACGATGTGATGGCCCTGTCTGCACTTTATCCAGACGGTAATTTTTTCACACAGGGAAACGCGGCGGTGTCATCCTATTGCAAAGTGACAGGGGCCTTGCTTGATCGTTTTGGTGAGGCCATTCGGTGTGCCGATGTGCAGGCGATCACGTCTGATGAGGCGAAAAATGTTTCGTTTATATCGGGTTCTTATGCTGTGGCTGATGACACTGACGGCGATGGCTATACCGATGGGGCCGATGAGTGCACGTCGGGTTGTGGCAATTTTACCCTCTATCTGGAACCAGCGACCACATACGCACTCAGTGTGGCCAGCATCAATTCTGGTTTTACGGGGGGGTCCAGCGTGGGACCGTGCGCTTCCGCCCAATTGACAGTCTGTACGGATTCGATCATCACGGCTTGCACAGATGATGTGGCCAGCACAACTTGTACGGCTTGTGTCAAGGAGGATCCTCTGACAACGAACGATGCCAGTGCCGACATTGCCGCGAAAATTCAAGCTGAATGCACTGCTGGTGCTGTGGTGAGTTTGGGTGACATCACCACACGATCAGTCAGCAAACCATCCGCCGCCGAAAGCAATGGTGATGGTGATTCTGATGATGATGACAACACCTCGTCGTCCAGTTCTGGGTGTTCTCTTAACCCTGATGTCAAGAAGGCAACAGGGGCTATGGGGTTTTTCTGTCTGATTATTTTGGGCCCCCTCTTGAGTTTTTTGACAAAACGTCTTACTATCATTCACAACCCAGAACCCAACAATGGATAACATTTCAAAATTACCATCTGTTTCCGATAGGACCTACACACGTGTGAATGCCAAGTTGTATTTGCACAGCGAGCATTATTCACCTACACGTGGCCCCCAACACGATAGCAAAGGGCTTTTTATGGCCCCCTTCGCTGAGGAGCAGGACGATGTGGTGGGTTTGTCGATCGACGCGTTCTGGGAGAAGGTCAGTGAGTCTTCGGTTGAAAACAAAGATCTGTTTTTGGAATTACAACAAATACTGGCCATGCTCAAACGCGCCGAAAAACCCGATCCCATGCGCGGCACTCATAAATCGTTTAAAAAACTCAATGTCAATATCAGTGGTTCTGGCATCGCGTTTCCGTCCGATGTGGCTTATCACGCGGGTCAACTTTTGCGTCTTTCCCTGTTTTTTCCTAAAAAACCATTTTCCTACATCACTGTGATCGTCGAGGTTGTTCGTAGCGAAAAGGCCGAAATTGGCTACGATATCAAATGCCGGTATAAAGAGATCAGTGATGATATCCGCGAAGAAATCCTTGCTTTCGTTTCGTAAACAACACCTACAAACCGCCAGAGCCAACGGGCTGGCACCAAATCAAGATCAAGGGGGCATCACTCTTTGATCCCCATGTTCAGCCAGCCACTTCTACAAGCATAGGATTGATATTATCATAGGATTGATATGACGGAGGAACGGTATTTATATGACGGAGGAACGGTATTGAATTTTAAGTAATTGTAAATATGACAGAAAACGAGTTGTGGGTCATATTCATGTGTGTAGAACCATTTGCTTATCCATTTAACATGTCTAAAAGCATACTAAACTATCAGCAATAATATTGTTGTTAAATTATTATAGTAGCAGTACAATTGCTGTATATGGAATATAAACGGTCCCTAAATTTACTCTCTTTACTCGAAAACAAGTCTTTTTTTCTCTTTGGACCCAGATCAACAGGAAAGACCTGGCTCATCAAACAACAACTGCAAGGCAAAGCGATCATCATCGGCCTTTTGACTTCTGATAATTTGATCAGACTGACCCAAAATCCGGGTGAAATAAAAGACATCATTTTGGCTCATCCAGAAAAAAAATTGGTTGTCATTGACGAAATTCAAAAAATCCCGTCCCTTCTCAGCGAAGTGCATCAACTGCTCGACACAAGCGATTTGCGATTCCTGCTCACTGGGAGCAGTGCCAGAAAACTAAAAAAGGGAAATGCGGATATGTTGGCTGGACGTGCCTGGAATGCCAGTCTTTTTCCACTGACTTTCCTGGAAATTGATGAGTTCGATTTGGAGCACTATTTGCGGTGGGGAGGTCTTCCCCAGGTGTACCCGAGCAGAAAACCTGACGAAGAACTGTCTGCCTACGTAGAAACCTACCTGCGCGAAGAGATTTTGGCAGAAGGGCTAATCAGAAAATTGCCTCCGTTTAGCCGGTTCCTCAAGACGGCCGCGCTCTCCAATGGACAGCTGATCAATTTCACTGAACTGGGGAACGATGCCGCTGTTTCGCCATCGACTGTCAGGGAATACTTCAATGTCCTTACGGACACACTGATTGGTTTTCAACTGGAACCCTGGTTATCTTCAAAAAAACGCAAGGCGATTCAAACTGCAAAATTTTATTTCTTTGACTTGGGTGTGACCCACGCCCTGGCCAACACAAAAAATCTTGAGAGAAATTCCAATCTCTATGGGGCCAGTTTTGAACAGTTCATTGGTCTGGAGTTGCGAGCATATTTAAGTTACTCACGCATCAAGGAAAACCTGACTTTTTGGAGATCCATCAATGGACAAGAGGTGGATTTTTTAATTGGAGAGAAGGTGGCCATTGAAGTCAAAGCGACCAACAGAATCACAAGCTCTGACACAAAGGGATTGCGTACCTTGGCCGAAGAGGGTGTGTTTAAGAAGTATTACCTCGTCTCTCAAGATGAAACGATCATGAAAAAAGATTTCATAGAATGTTTGCACTGGAAAGAATTTCTGAATCGGCTCTGGAGTGGGAATGGTCTTGAGTGAAGACCTCGCTCAAAATCTTGCTCTGATGATGCGGGACCAGCAACCGCACTGGTTTGTCACACAACCGTCCCAGAACAGATTCGATGCCATTCATTCATGTTCGTTTCCACCATATCTGTCTGAACTCATTAAAAAATCATCTTTTTTACTTTTGGTTTGTTGGGAATGGAGATACAATATGAGGCGATATGTGTGTCATGCGGCATTATCTTGTCATCATTCTTGTTCTTTGTTCCCTTCCTGCCCTGGCCGCGGGCCCGATGATCAACGAGACCACGACATCTGGTGAAGAGATCATATCCACTCCCCCTGTTTGGGACAATTCTGCTCCTATAGAGTATCATTTGGAATCTGGATCCTGCGGTCCTTTTTCGAACGAAGAGATGATCGAAAAATACGCGACAGATATGGGCGTGTGGAGCGGGATCGATAGTGTTGATTTAAGTTTTTTGGGAGTCACCGGAGAGCTGGATGGTATCGATTTCGACAATTACACGGACTATTTTTACCTGACGTCAGATTCCGATGAAAGTTTACTGACTGATGGGATCAATCCCATCGCGTTTGATGACGATGGCGCCATCACAGTGGCTATCTTTGGCGATGGCAACCAATACTTGTTGCTGGGTTTTGCAGGGATCTCGTATTACGCAGATGGTGAGGTGCTTGATGGTCAGTCCGTGATCAATTGTTTGTGTATCGTCGACAATCCCGCAGGACCCTGTGTGATAGAATCTGAGGCGGGAGATGTCACTGTTGAGATGACCGAAGCCGATCTGGATTTTACGATTGTGCACGAGATGGGCCATTTTTTGAACCTGGGCCACACGAATGTCAACTCCGATATTTACATGGCGGATAGCTATTCTGAGGGCGACATCCCCATCATGTTTCCCATCGCATCGGGCATGCAAACGATCACACCACACGAAGACGACATCATGTCGCTCACCACGTTGTATCCCAGTGGGGAGGTCTCGGATCACTACTGTGTGGTTGAAGGGCACATCATGGACAGTACCGGGGAGAACTATGTGCCCTGCGTGGATGTGTGGGCCGTGACCGATGATGAAGATCTGACGCAGACATTATCGTACACAACGGCTTCAAATAATTATTTTAACACAATGACCACGAATGATTTTGACCCCACCGGCACGTGTGATGCCAATTGTGGCTTTTTTTCCCTGCACATCAAACCGGGGACCGCGTACACGTTGAGGGCGTACGATGTCTATCATTCTTTCACGGAGGCCTCGAGCGTGGGGCCGTGCACGACAGAGCAACCGGCGTATGGATTAACGGGTGTAGAACTCATGACGATCACAGACAGTGATTGTCCCTCTGCCACCGACGAACCGATCGAGGCGGGGGAGATATCGGTGGAGGCTGAGGTGGATTCCTCAGGAGGTGATGAAGATGGTGGCTCTGGGGATTCGGACAAATTGGATGAAGATGAAAAATTTAATCCCATTGGGCATGGGTGCGCATTAAACAACGGGCAACAAGCAACCCTTCGACTTCGCTCAGGGCAGGCGGGTTATGGGTTATGGGGGATGTTGGTGTTTGTGCTAATGCTCATACGTGTTCACGTGTTCACGTGTTCAAGTGTTCAAGTGTTCAAGTGTTCAAGTGTTCACCCCCCTACGCTCTACGAGCTTCGGAGGGCATGCGTGTTCACGAATAGGGTGCTAGGCGAAAGGCGTATGAATATCGAACAAGGAACAAGGAATTTCGAACATCGAAGTATATTGTCCCGGTGTACCGAAGGGCAGTGTCAGTCCTATTGAGCCGGAGGACTCATCAGTCCTTTGGCTGAGGCTGACACGCTGGGATCCAGAATTTATAGAATCATGGATTCCTGCGTTCGCAGGAATGACATCATGAATTTCGATCCACGATCCGCGATTCACGATTCACGATTCACGAAACACTTGCCTTTACAGGTCATTCCCCTTATTTATCCGCGCATGAAATTTTCCAAAACATTGATTCCCACATTGAGGGAGGCCCCGGGCGATGCCGAGGTGATCTCCCATCAACTGCTCATCAGGGCTGGCTTCATCAAGAAGGTCGCGGCGGGCATTTACGAATTTTTACCCTTGGGCCTCAAAAGCCTCAGGAAGGTCGAACAGATTATTCGCGAAGAAATGGATCGCGCGGGCAGTCTCGAGGTGTTTATGCCGCATCTGGTTCCCGCTGAACTTTGGCAGGAGAGCAAACGGTGGTTCAAGTATGGTCCCGAGCTCCTGCGCATCAAAGATCGGCATGAGCACGAGTATTGTTTTGGTCCTACTCACGAGGAAGTGGTGTGCGATCTGGTCAAACAATCCATCCAGTCGTACAAATCGTTGCCGGTCACCCTGTATCAGATTCAAACAAAATTTCGTGATGAGATCCGTCCCCGTTTTGGCCTCATGCGCGGTCGCGAATTTCTGATGAAGGACGCGTATTCTTTTCACCTCACGCCCGAAGACCTCGATCATGAATACCAAAACATGTACCAGACCTATCAAAGGATCTTCGCGCGTTGTGGGTTGGCCAGTCGCGCCGTTGAGGCGGATACAGGTTCCATCGGTGGTGCCTCCAGTCACGAATTCATGGTGCTGGCCAGTACGGGCGAAGATGTGATTGCCGCGTGCAATACCTGCCAGTACGCGGCGAATCTTGAGAAGGCCTTTTTTGCCAACCTGCCTCTGACGGCTCAACCCACGCAGGAAGTCTCCCAAGATGTGGTCACGCCTAATCAGAAGACCATTGAAGAGGTTTCGTCTTATCTAAATGTCAGGCCATCGCAGATGATCAAAACCCTGGTGTATGTGGTGGGTGAGAAAACAGTGATTGTCTGTTTGGCTGGTGATCGCGATGTGAGTGAGGCCAAACTCAAGGCATTGACCAAATCTGCCGAGGTGCGTTTTGCCACAGAAGAAGAAATCATGTTGTTGACGGGGGTTCCCATTGGTTTCTTGGGACCGCAGGGACTTTTGGATCGCCTGGCACAGAGAGGTGCGAGCGACAAAGTGACTCTGTTTTATGACCGCTCCCTGATAGGAGTGCACAACGGGGTGACGGGAGCGAATAAGGTCGATCACCACAAAATCAACATCAACATCGAACGCGATCTGGGTCTGTCACGAGATCCGCGATCTGCAAAATATGTGGACCTCTCGACTGTTATCGAGGGTGATGCCTGTCCCAAGTGCCAAGCTGGAAAACTCACCCTGATGCGTGGCATCGAGGTGGGGCACATCTTCAAATTGGGTGATGTGTATTCCCAATCCATGGGGGTGAAGGTGCTCGACAAGGACGGACAGGAGAAGGTGGCCATCATGGGTTGTTACGGTGTTGGCGTGGGGCGAACGTTGGCGGCCAGCATCGAGCAGAATCACGATGACAAAGGCATCATCTGGCCGCGCGCGTTGGCGCCCTACGAGGTTTATCTGATGAACCTCGATGGTTCAGATGAAATCAAGAACGCCGCGCAGAATATATATAATGAGTTGACGCAAAACGGCGTGACGGTATTGTGGGATGATCGTGATGATCGTGCCGGGGTCAAGTTCAATGATGCGGACCTCATTGGCATTCCCTTACAGATCATGGTGGGCAAAAAGGGCCTGGCCCGGGAAATCTGCGAATACAAAATCCGTCGCGACGGGGCTCGGGGAGAATTGCCTTATGCACAAGTTGTGAGTGGGGTGAAAGATTTGTTGGTAAAACTATAATGCGTGTTCAGGTGTTCACGTGTTCACGTGTTCAGGTCATGGGGCCTCTCGTGAGCACGCATGCCCTCCGAAGCTCGTAGAGCGTAGGGGGGTAAACACGTAAACACGAGAAATAATGCGCAAACATCTACTCGAATATCTGGACAAAGGCGAGAGCGGGACCGTTCGCGGGCTTCGCATCATGGTGGAATATTTTTACGCCCTCGAGCAACTCAGGGTAGTCCTCAGACCCGATGTGAAGGTCGTTTCTGTGTTCGGTTCCGCCAGACTCAAACCTGATGACCGCGAATACAAAACGGCCAAGCTTTTGGGCCGCGCCCTTTACGAGAGTGGTTTTGCCGTAGTGACAGGGGCCAGCAATGGCGTGATGCAGGCGGCCAACGAGGGGGTGTACGACGGCATCTTAAGCGATTTGCAACAGGTTTATAAAAACAAAACATTGGATTTTATCAAGGAGACGGCCGAATTTAAAAGAAAGCTTGGCGATTATTCTCTGGGTCTCAAAATATCTCTGCCTTTCGAGAAGGAACCCAACCCCTATCTGGGGGTGATGGCCACGTTTCATTATTTCATGGTGCGCAAATTTTTCTTTGCCAAGATTTCCAGCGCTTTCATCGCGTGTGAGGGCGGGTGGGGGACTCGCGACGAGCTCTTCGAGATCATGACTCTTGTGCAGACGGGCAAGGCCCCGCTCATGCCGATCGTCTATATTTCTCCGACCCCCATGCACATGCAGAACGACATCAATTACGCGGTGAAGAAGGGGCACATCGCTCCCGAGGACAAAAAACTCGTGAACGTGGTGACCAGCTTTAAGCAGGCGATCAGGATTCTGAACCGTTTTTACCGTTATGTGAACTACATCAGTTACGACAAAATGCCGCACATTACGGTGTATCTCAAAAAAGATCTTTCTGAGGCGCAAAAGACCAAATTACAAAAAACGGTTGTAGAGAAGTACCCCTCCGTTTTTACGGGTGGGGTGAGGTTTTTCAAGAACAGGTTCGAACTCAGGTCTTACGTGCACAAGTCCTATGGCATCCTGCGCTGTCTCATCGATTCGTTATGACTTTTGTCATGAATTAAATAATTAACATTTAAAATCAAACAGATAGATTCTTGGTTCAAGAAATCAGTGACAGTTATTGTATAAGCAGGTATGAGGCGCGCCCTTGACGAAGCCTTGTTTTGCTGAATGATCTTTTATCGCACAACTTTTTTGATCGGGTTGCTGTGTCGGAAAATATGAATCAACACCTCTCCAAAATCCAAACACCAGCAGAGGTCAAGAAGTTGTCCCTCAAGGAACTTGAGCTCTTGGCAGAAACGCTCCGGAGTGACATCGTCCAGCACACGTCCACCAATGGTGGGCACGTGGCACCGTCTCTGGGTTGTGTCGATATCATTGTGGCCCTACACCGGGTGTTCGAAACCCCCGAAGACACGTTTGTTTTTGACGTGGGGCACCAGGCCTATGCGCATAAAATGCTGACGGGCAGACGGTTTGAGTTTTATAAACTCAGAAGAGAAAACGGGTTGTCCGGATTTACCACACCATCAGAATCAGTGCATGATGGTTTTGGATCGGGGCACGCGTCCACGTCCATCTCTGTGGCGTTGGGCATCCTGGAGGGCAAAAGAAAATTGGGAGATCAACACCATGTCATAGCGATTTTGGGGGACGGTTCGTTGACCGGTGGTTTGGCTTTTGAAGCGCTGAATCACGCCGGGGAACTCAAACGCAACCTCATTGTGGTGCTCAATGATAATCAAATGAGCATCGATCGTAACGTCGGTGGGCTCAAGGATTCGTTGGGGACGCCTGATGCCAGGGATTATTTTGGTGCCTTGGGTTTTGATTATTGGGGGCCCGGTAATGGGCACGATATCCCTCGCATGGTCCGCCTGTTCGAAAAGGCCAGAAAGCACAGACGTCCTTTGGTGCTTCATGTCAGGACTCAGAAAGGCAAGGGGTATCAGCCGGCAATAGCTGATCAGACCAACTTTCACGGTTGTGGTCCCTTCGACATCACAACGGGTAGCGCGCTTAAGTCGCCAACGTCGAAAGTGAAGTATCAGGATCTGTTTGCCCAGACACTCATCGAAATGGCCAGCATTGATGACAAGATTGTGGCCATCACAGCGGCGATGCCCAGCGGCACGTCACTGAACCGGTTCAAAAACATTCATCCCGACAAGTTCTACGATGTGGGCATCGCCGAAGCCCACGCGGTAACCTTCGCTTGTGGCTTGGCCACCCAGGGCATCAAACCGTTTGTGTGTATCTATTCAACCTTCATGCAGAGGGCCTACGACCAACTTGTGCACGATGCGGGCATAAATAATTTACCTATCAAGATATGCATGGATCGTGGTGGGTTGGTGGGAGACGACGGTGTGACGCACCAAGGGGTTTTCGATTTCGCTTTCCTGCGCACGATCCCCAATTTTGTGATCATGGCACCCAAGGACGAGGTCGAGCTGCAACGCATGATGGAAACGGCACGCTTGTATCAACGGGGGCCCATCAGTCTTCGCTTTCCACGGGGAGAAGTGGTTGGTGTGCCTCTGCCGTCACAAATAGTGCCACTGCCCATTGGAAAGGCTGAACATCTTTACGGTGACGCAGTGGGCGATGTGTTGCTCTGTGCCATTGGGAGCACTGTACGCGATGCGGTCACAGCGGCAAAGATTCTTGAGGAACAGCACTCGTTGTCGGTCGGCGTGATCAATCTGCGTTTTGCCAAACCACTGGATGAGGGCATGATCACCTCATTGGCCAGAAACTTTAGGGTTCTGTTGACTGTGGAAGATGGCGTGGTCAAGGGCGGGGTGGGTTCTGCAATCCTGGAATGTCTGACAGAAAATCACATGCGCGTACCAGTCAAGTGTCTGGGCGTTCCTGATGCCTTTGTTCGCCATGCCTCGCAGGCCAGGCAGAGAGAGTTCTGTCACTTGGATGCGCAGTCCATCGTGAGAGAGGCCAGGGAGCTTTTGGTCGAGGCAACCAGTTGCCCCCTAAAACAAGTTGCCAACAAACAGCACAATGTTTACCATTTCAAGGAAAAAACACCTAGTCTCGTTGCCATCACGCCTTTCGCAGTTGCCAAGACACAAGATTCAAATTGATTGTTTCAGTTAATTGGTTAAAAGAACGATGTGCTTCGCAAAAAAATCATCACAACATTGTTTCTTTTTTTCATCTCATCACAAACCGAGGCCAGACTTCTCGACACTGACTGGGACGAACAGTTGGCATTCGACCAGCTTGTTTCCTGCGGTCTGGTCGAAAAACCTTTTTACGGACAGCGCCCCTGGACGCACCAGACCATCATCAGGTCTTTGGAGTCGGTAAAATCTTTTTCTGGTCACAGTGCGTGTTCTCAAGAGGTGGTGGACGGGCTTTTGCGGAATTTTGAAGACTATCGCAAAACACTATCTTCATCTCAACCAAACGATCAAAGTAAAATACACATCAAACCAATTGAGGGAATTTCTTTTTCGTACAATTATCTCTCAGGTGGAAGTTTATCGTATGTGAACAATAACAGGGGGACTGTAGATGCGATCGCGAATACCTTTTTGGAGAACACGGCACAAAAAGTGAGGGGCGAAGGTCACAATGTGTTGTTCTCGTCTGCTCATTATTTTTCGTGGTATGGGCAGGATTTGTATTTGGAGCCGTTGCTGGGTGTGTTGGGTTCAAACGATCTTTTGCGCGTTGACGATGCCGTAGTTACCTGGCAACAGGCCTATGCCCATTTTAACAAATGGCGGATGGATATGATTGTCGGGCGTAGCCCGGTGTTGTGGGGGCAGGGTGAACATGGCGGTCTATTGTTCACGGATAACGCGAGACCTCTGGATGTCATCCAACTCACAAATGCTCAACCCGTAAGGTTTCCCTGGCTGTTTGGTCGTTTGGGTGTTTTCAAGTTCAGTTTTGTCTTTGGGACGCTGGGTCCCGAACAGTTTTTTCCGCACACTCTGTTTTCCGGATTGAGTTTGGGATACAAACCAGCTTCGTTTTTGGAGTTTAATCTCTCTCATGTGTTGCAATTTGGTGGCGAGGGCGCTCCAGACCTGGGGTTTACGACCGGTTTGAGGGAGTTTTTTGGGTTTATTCCCGGAATCAGTCAGACCGCTGTCAGGGGGGGCAACAAGATCACCGGGTTCAACCTTCGTTTTTTTGCCGACAGACTGATGGGCCTTCAGGGGTATCTGGAATATGCCATGGACGATTCCAATCTGTCGGGTGGATCGGCCGCGCTCAAGAAACATTTTACGGCTAATAGTTCATATCTGGTGGGCTTATTCTTTACGCGGCCTTTTGGGTTGACCGTAGATTCATTGAGAGTCGAAATGACCCGTTTTGGGCAGATCGCGTATCGTCATTCTTTGTATGACGGAGGGTGGACGATCAATCAACACATCATCGGCCACCCGTCGGGGCCCGATAGCTACAGTGCTCGCGTGGCCTGGGAACATGATTGGTCCACGTTTCGGGACCGATCCAAGGTTTTTTTTCAATGGACTAGCCGTGACAGCGATACTTATCAAGTGAGTGCCGATGGTTATACCGAGACGGTGCTCAACGAGGGACCCAGTGAACAGCGTTACGCCGCTATGGCAGAGCATGCCTTTGATTGGATGCGCCTGCAATGGAAAGTGGGAGCCGGATTCGAAATCATTCAAAATTACAGATATGTTGAGGGAAATCGTTCAGGGACTTTACTTTTAAGCTCTCAAATTAACAAGACTTTTTAAAATGTTATTGTTTTTTTTGAGGTTAGCTTGCTATGAACGCGAGGTTGATTTTGTTCATAACAATGAGTGGGGGGTAATCATATGTTTGCATCAAAAAGGATTGTTTCGATTGTTGGGCTTGGGTACGTTGGACTTCCACTGGCAGTAGCTTTTGGCAAGCTGGGAGAAACCATTGGTTTTGATGTGAACGAAAAACGGGTGCTCGAGCTCAAAAACGGTCACGATAAAACTCTGGAAACATCCGATGTCGAACTCAAGGGGACGAATATTTTCTACACCAGTAACCCCGAGGATCTCAAAAAAGCGAATTTTCATATCGTGGCCGTGCCCACACCCATCAACTCTGCCAAACAGCCGGATTTGGTCCCTTTGTACATGGCCTCCGATGCTGTTGGGAGTGTTCTCAAAAAGGGTGATGTTGTTGTTTATGAATCCACAGTTTATCCGGGGGTGACAGAGGAAGAGTGTGTGCCCATTTTGGAGCATGTGTCGGGACTGAAGGCAGGCGTGGATTTTAAGGTGGGGTATAGTCCAGAGCGAGTGAATCCCGGTGACAAAGAGAGGACGCTCGAAAAAATAACCAAAATTGTTTCTGGCCAAGACGACGAGACACTAAAAATTGTGGCCCAAACGTACGGTCAAATCATCAAGGCGGGTGTGCACCTTGTTTCGAGCATCAAGGTGGCTGAGGCCGCCAAGGTGATTGAAAACACTCAGCGCGATTTGAACATCGCCCTCATGAATGAACTCGCTATCATTTTTGAACACATGGGCATCGACACCAACGAGGTGATCGACGCGGCCGGCACCAAGTGGAATTTTTTAAAATTCAGACCTGGTTTGGTGGGTGGGCACTGCATTGGTGTGGACCCTTACTACCTCACGCATAAGGCTGAAAAACTGGGCTATCATCCGCAGGTGATATTGGCGGGACGTCGAATCAACGACGGTATGGGTAAATTCATTGCCGGACAGACGGTCAAGCAGATGATTCGTGCAGGGCATAATATTCTCAACAACACAGTGACCATGTTGGGGATTACGTTCAAGGAAGATTGTCCCGATATTCGCAATTCCAAGGTGGTCGACATTATCAACGAACTCAAGGAATTTGGACTGAACGTACAGATCCACGATCCCGTGGCCGACGTGGAAGATGTTAAACGCGAATATGGTGTGGAGTTGACTCCCTATAACGAGCTCAAACCGGCGGCGGCGGTGGTTGTGGCGGTCGCGCATGAACAATACAAGAAACTCCTGCCAGCTGATTTGCAAAAATTGACTGTTCCCCAGGCCGTGTTCATCGACGTGAAAAACGTGTACAACCCAAAGGCATTGTTGGAGATGGGGTTTAAGGTGTGGAGGCTGTAAAGAACGACGGACGAGAACACGAGGGACGAAAGGACGAGACGTACCGTCATGGCGAGCCTGAGGGTAGCGAAGGCGAAGCCATCCAGAAAGCACGTAAGAAATGACCCAATACGAAATCGTAAAAAATCAATTAATCAAAAACCCACGAAAATGGCTGGTGACGGGGGTTGCCGGGTTCATTGGCTCTAATTTGCTCGAAGCCCTCCTGTGCCTCAATCAAGAGGTGGTTGGTCTGGATAATTTTATTACCGGTAAAAAAGAAAACTTGCGGGCAGTTAAAGAGAGTGTTTCTGCCCAGCAGTGGCAACGATTTCATTTTATTGAAGGTGATATTTGTGATCTCGCAGTGTGTCAGAGGTCGGCGAGCGGTGTTGACTATGTGTTGCATCAGGCGGCACTGGGTTCTGTCCCACGTTCCATT
>CAZGMS010000199.1:0-4924 GCA_964526915.1 uncultured Nitrospirales bacterium | reverse complement strand
AACGAACAACTCAAAGCAATCCCCTCCAACAGTGAATTACTTCTCTATCAGGCTGAAGATGGGCAGGTAAAAATTGAAGTCAGATTGGAACACGAAAGTGTCTGGCTGAGCCAACAGCAGATGGCGGTTTTATTTCAAACCACCAAGCAAAACGTAGGCCAGCACCTTAAAAATATATTTGAAGAGGCTGAGGTGGCGGCCGATTCAGTTGTAAAGAATTTCTTTACAACTGCGGCGGATGGCAAAGATTACCGCACAAATTTATACAACCTCGATGCCATTATATCAGTTGGTTACCGTGTTAAAAGTGCTGTGGCCACCAGGTTTAGAATTTGGGCCACGCAAAAACTGCGCGAATTCATCGTAAAAGGTTTTGTGCTTGATGATGAACGCCTAAAAAATCCCGATTTGCCCTTTGATTACTTTGATGAATTGACCCGCCGGATTCAGGACATCCGCACCTCAGAACGGCGATTTTATCAAAAAATCACTGACATCTACGCCACCAGCATTGATTATGATCCCACGCAACTAGTGAGCATTGAGTTTTTTCAGACGGTGCAAAACAAAATGCACTGGGCCATTATCGGCCATACGGCTGCCGAAATTATTCATGACCGTGTCGATAGCGCCAAACCAAATATGGGGCTTACCAATTGGCGCGGAGCCAAGGTGCGTAAAGACGATGTGGTGATTGCCAAAAACTATCTAAACGAGCCTGAGCTGGCGGCACTCAACAACCTGGTGGAACAGTATCTTGTCTTTGCCGAAGGGCAGGCCATGCGCCGCGTAGCCATGCACATGAAGGACTGGATTGCCAAGCTTCACGCATTTTTAACAATTAACGATCGCAACATCCTGACCCATGTCGGCAAAATTTCGCACACAATGGCCAAAGAACTGGCAGAGACGGAATACGAAAAATTCAATCACAAACGAATCCAACTAACAGATCAAGCTGGTGGTGATTTTGACAAGGCTATCAAACAATTGCCCGCCGCACCCAAAAAAAAGAGAGTGGGTAAAAAGTGATGAATAAAATTTTACAAGACTTGGCCAAAATATTGGACGGAAAGCTTACCATTTACCATCACACTCCCCGAAGGCACACACAATCTTTATGCGCGGTACCAGGACCAAAATAAAAAATGGCACAAGCTCAGCTCGCGCGTGACCATCAAACCGGATGTTAAAAGTGACTGTAAATTTTATTTTAGGGACCCGAAGAAGGTGGTGTGTGAGTGAAAAGGCAGTTTTTTAAATTGGCTGTATTCGTTGATTTATTGAGGTTTATGAACTATTTGGATCAATCTTTAACTTTAAAGTGAACATGTCAAAACAACACAAAATTATCTTAGGCATTTTGGCCACGTTTATAGCGACTGTGGTGATTGGGTACGGGTTAGTTAAAAGTCAGCGGGCTGTGACGACAGCAACACAGCAACAGGTTGAGCAAAACACAATTCCCCCAAAACCAATTGTGGCAGATTTGGTCCCGCATAAAATTGATTGTGGTGATGTGAGTTTTAAGTGGGATCAAGAGCAGGTTCAGCTTACCCAGAATGATAAGGTGCTTGTTTTCCGCCCCACCCTTTCTGCAACATTTAACGGACAAATCACACAAGTGAGTTGTGACACGTTAGGCGCTGAGCACAAAAACCTGCTGCGGCTTGATACTTATTCAGGTGGTAATCACTGTTGTTCAAAGTCTTTTTGGTTTGATGTGGCCACAAACAAAGTATGGGCCTTGGACTTAGAAGCCGATTTTTCGAGTGACCAAGATTTTGTAGGCCCCGGCGGCAACAAAATTATCAAAGCCCAAGCGGCCACTTTGGCTGGATTTAAATCTTCATCAGGTGCAGTGGATTTGTGTTATGCCGAAAGCCCCTATTTGCCTGCGGCATATTGTTTTACCAATAATGGATTTAAAGATTGCAGTGCAGAACATGCCGATTACCAAACAGCTCTTTTAGCGGCGCAAACCGAAATCAAAAAATATACAGCGGCCAACACCCCCAACTCTTTATTGGTGGAATATTTGGCGCTCATCAAAATAATCAAGCGTCAGGATTTGTATAACAATCTTTTGCAAGCTGGGTATCAAGACAAGTTGTTAAAGGATATTAATGATACTTTTGATGTGTTGTTTGCAGAAGCCCAAAGCCAAAATCACGATGCTACAATCAGTATGAGCGATTTTTTGAAGTTGGGGAATGATTGGCCGTGAGGGGAGCGTGGAGAAAATAGCAGTAAATTTAAATTAGGAGCATCAATATTATGTCAACACAACGCTATTCTGTTACACCTCACCCGATAGAGACACTGTTAACTTGGGTCAAATCGCAGGAAATTGCCATTCCAGAAATACAGAGACCATTTGTCTGGGAAGCAACCAAAGTGCGCAATCTTTTAGATTCGCTTTATCAGGGATATCCTGTTGGTTATTTGATTGCGTGGCGGAATCCTACGGTTAAACTCAAAGACGGGACATCGTCAGCTGGCAAAAGAATTCTCATTGATGGTCAACAGCGCGTCACTGCTCTAATGGCTTCTTTGCTTGGGCGTGAAGTTCTCACCAAAGATTATGAGACTGTAAGAATTCGGATCGCATTTAATCCACAACAAGAACGATTTGAAGTTTCGAACCCAGCAATTTGTAAAGATGTGTCGTGGATTGAAGACGTGGCAGCTGTTTTTGCTCCCGATGCCAGCTTGAGCGAACTCACAGATGTTTATTCCGAAAAGAATCCGGCAGCTGATCGCAAAAAAATCTCACGAGTTTTAGAAAAACTGCGCAAAATAATTAACAACCATGTTGGCATTATCGAATTAGCCGATGATCTTGATATTGAAACTGTCACCGAAATATTTATTAGAGTCAATTCGGCAGGTACCGAACTCTCACAAGCAGATTTTGCCATGTCAAAAATATCAGTTAACGAAACCTACGGTGGTAATATGCTCCGTAAGGCGATTGATTATTTTTGTCATTTGGCAGTGGCGCCTGAGTTTTTCTCCAAGATAGAAAAGGGTGATAAACAGTTTTCACAATCAGAATTTATGCAGGCCATGAAGTGGATCAAAGAAGTTAACGACGACATCTATGACCCAAAATATACTGACATGTTGCGAGTAGCATTCACCTCTGAATTTGGCCGAGGAAAATTACAGGATCTTGTTGCCCTGCTCTCAGGCCGAAATTTTGAAACCAAGCAGTACGAAGATGTTGTGGCCGAAGATTCATTTGCCCGTTTAAAAAAAGGTGTTTTGGCATTCATGAATCAAACAAATTTTGAACGATTTGTTATGATCATGCGATCGGCTGGTTTTGTAACCAGCTCTTTGATTGGAGGTCAAAACGCAGTCAATTTTGCTTACATTTTGTATTTGCGCGGTAGAGCAGCAAAAATACCCGCTACGGATTTGGAACGCGTGGTTAGGCAATGGTATGTGATGTCGATATTGCGGGGACGTTATTCAGGCAGTCCAGAAACCGCTTTTGATGTTGATATTCGCCAAGTGGAAGCACACGGCTTATTGGAGTATGTCAAAACAGTTTTACAAAGTGAACTGCCCGAATCATTTTGGACCGGTATGTTGCCTCAGCTCATGGACACATCGTCCGCCCAGAGCCCTTATTTCCTGGCTTATCAAGCAGCACAAATAAAACTGAATGATAAAGGTTTTCTCTCAAGAGATATCACTGTGCAAGATTTGTTGATGAATCGCAGTGATGTTCATCACATTTATCCAAAAAAACATCTCAAAAAACAGGGCCTTTCTCGCGGGAGATATAATCAAATTGCTAACTTTGTTGTCGCACAGAGTGAAATTAATATTGCGATTAGTGAGACCCCGCCCGAAAAATATTTTACTGAGATTTTAGAGCAGTGTCAGGGTGGCAAAAGAAAGTATGGTGGCATTACAGAAATCGAAGAGTTGAAACAAAATTTGGAAACGCACTGTTTGCCAAGCACATTGGTTGAAGGTGTTGTTCCTCCCTACGACGATTTTTTAGAACAACGAAGACACTTGATGTCTCTGAAAATCAAGAAGTGGTTTGAATTGTTGTGAAGAAACTTTTTTGGAACGAACAACTTTTGGGTGAGTGGTGGTCTGTTGGTTCAACTGTGGCTCCGAGTTCAGTTCAGAGGCGCGGCAAACGAGTTTTTGTTTTATAAACAAGAGATTTGGGCGGTGAATTTTTTATGATGAATATTGAAAACACAGATTCAACAAACCAAGAAAAACAGGTTGTTTCAAAAAAACGTGTTGCCGATCACGGTGAGGTGTTGACTAGCAAGCGAGAGGTCAATGCCATTCTCGATTTGGTGAAATCAGAAGCTGAACGAATTGATTCGCGATTTCTTGAGCCTGCCTGCGGTACAGGTAACTTTTTGACAGAAATTTTGGAACGAAAACTAAAAATAGTTGAGACACGCTACGGGAAGAGTCAGTTGGATTATGAGCGGTATGCCGTCCTTGCCGTTTCATCCATTTACGGCATTGATATTTTGGAAGACAATGTTTTGCAATGCAGGCATCGGCTCTATGGTGTTTTTGAATGGAATTACACCCATCTTTTTAAGTACAATGCCAAGAACAATTGCAGAGATGCCATTCGTTTTATTTTAGAGTGTAATATTATTCACGGTGATGCTCTTTCACTTAAAACAGTGGGTGAAAATTCAAAGCCAATAATCTTTGCAGAATGGTCACCGGTAAACGGGAGCATGCTCAAACGACGAGATTTTAGCTTTAAAGAGTTGTTACAACACGCGGCCACAAAGGAATTACCTCTTTTTTCCGATCTTGGTGAAGATGTTTTTATCCCAAAACGTGCAGTTGAAAACTTAAGATGAAAAAAATGCCTCCTTAAGGCAAAGGGATTATTGGATTTACGAGAAACAATGATCCCAAAGCA
>CAZGMS010000198.1:0-3742 GCA_964526915.1 uncultured Nitrospirales bacterium | reverse complement strand
ACGGGGCGTCCTGGTATTTTCTATAGCAGAAGATTGTGGGGTAGAGGGCCTGCAGGTACGCAACGACCGGTTGGAGTTGTTCCGTGAGGTCCTGCCTGTCGTGACTGAGGTTCCAGTCAATTACTACGCCGGTTTCTGATTTTCTCAGGGCAAGATGACCAACGGTACGTGAGTTGTTTGGTGGGAGAGGGCCAATCCTTTTGGGGATCATTCTGGCTTTAAAGCCAGAAGGTATGATGGCGTAACTATGAGAAGGGGTCTCAATCAGATCACAACTTAGTGCCTCGGTGCTCGTATCCTTGAAGTCGTGCAGGGCCTTAAAGAGGGCTTGGGCAAAATGACCTGTGGTGGTGCTGGTCAGCACATCGATGGCATAGGGATGCGCTTCCAGATATTCTTCTCTAAAAAGACGTGAACGTTCAAAAAGCAATCTGATGGCGGTTTGCTGTTTGGGGTTAAGGTTATGAAAATCGTTTGCGTCATACCAGATGATGTCATCATGGACACAAAAAAGCCGGATTGCTTTTCCTGTCATCGGTACACCACGCGTGTATAAGGTGCCTCGGGGTGAGTTTATTGTTGGCCGATTTGCTACACTGTTGGTGATTGTACCATCATCATCCAGAGAGAGATCAAGTTCTATGGTGTCCGCCGCAGAGTAAAGGCCTGTTGTGAATTCATGGTTTTCATAAGCTAAAGGCGGGATGGGTACGGGGCCTTGATACGTCATGATGGGCTGTCCACTGGATTCTTGTCTCAGGTAAGCGATATTTTTTTCGTGGATTTCGTGAGAAATGCCTACCACGGCCTCTTTGTTTTTGGGCGGTGTTGTGGCGTCTGGATTGACAATGGGGGCCGCGTGAAGGTCAATGAGGGCAGTGATGACGGCCAGGGCAGTCTGCGTGTTGATTTCGTCATATTGTTCCGGATTTCTTCGCAAGCGATCCATCAGGACAAACAATTCATTGAAACTCTCTTCAGCGAGCTCAATTTCGTTCTTATCGGCATCGGCCACGACCATCGCAGTAATCGTATGTTCACTGGTCATGGGGTCAGTGACCAGCGCACCAGTTTTCAGATCGAAGGAAAAGCTCACAGAACATTCATTAAAGGTAGGACAGAAAGGCGAATTTCGAAAATGGGTGACTCTGAAGAGGCGCAATAGCTGATCCCTCACTAGTTGTTGTGTGTGTTGGTATATTGGATTGCCTTGTGTGGCTCTCACGTCATCTGGTTTTCTTAATGGGCAAGGCAAACGTACCTGAAATTGGCTTAGGGATCCTCCCAAGTGAATGACCCTGAAGGCCCTGTCGTCGAGCCTGGCACTGGCAAGCTGAAGCCCTGTTGTTTTTGGAGGTGCAGGGATCGGCGGGCTTTCCACTGTTCTGTGAATTCCTGTTGTGTGGCAGACATGATGTCCAGAAGAAATCTGATTGAAGGAAGCAGAAGTGGTAGCAATCAATCTGGGGTCAGTTACTGTACTGACAGAATCCTGGGGAACAACGGGTGCTGCTGCGGCAGGCCCGGAAACAGCTGGGAGCCAGGGTCTGGTATCGGGCAATTGAGAGGCAGTTCCTATATAGGGCAACAAGGAAGTAATGAATTTCATGATGGTCATAGGACACCTGTTACACTGTACATGCTACGTACGTTCTTAATGTGTTATCGGTAATAGATGGAGTTATGTTTCGTCACTCCCAAACATTTCGTGTCCTGAAGGACACGGAAATGCGTGATGGGGTGACCCCAGACTCAGACCCTATTCAGTAATTGTGATTTGGATGGTTGCCCTATCCCTGAGGCCACCGGAATCAAGTGAGGTAAGCGTGATCGTGTGCACTCCCGTGGACAAGGTACTTGTCGTAAGGTAGAAATAACCGCTATTGTTGGGGGTGGGTTCGGCAAGCAGACCGTCCAAATTGCTTTCGATGGTGACATCCACAGTCTGTGGTTTGTCGTCGTTGATGATTCCCTCTATCGTCAGGGGGGTGCCTGAATCAACGATGATGTCCGTATTTGGTGTGAGGTTTTGAAAAGCGGGTCTTCTGTTTATGGCAAAACCAATATTGATGATGACGTTCGACAAATCCTCTTCTGGCTCTTCGTCTTCGGGAACATACTGACCAGCGTAGCTCATGAGGAACGTGTTGTCATCTGTCATCACCAGATTGCCGACGTTCACTCCCAGATAACTATCCCAGCGTTCCCAATGATCCCCTCCATACCCTTCCAGAATGGGATTGCCAGCGTATTTGGTCCATGCGTCCCCGGGCGCGTCAAAGGAGGCAAGACCAATCGCGTCCATCAGGTCGCTGTCCGCACCTTCGTAAATGGCTAAATATTGTTCGATGACAGGATCATACAGGACCGCCGGAAATTTCGCGGAGCTTTCATCCCAGGTGCCCACGGCGCCATCTTCCATGAGAGGATTGTCTATGGTTTGTTTTGTCCAGACCGTGCCGTTATTTGATGTGGCCCAACCCATTCCCCAGACCACATCACCCGCAATGTTACACCCTGAATAAAACAGGTGATAGGTCTCTGTCTCGTCATCATAGATAACGCTCGGACCCTGCACTGTGTTGTCGTCCCACTTGCCGCCAGCGCCTTTTGTCACCACAGGGGCGCCGTCATCACAAGCACCCCAATCGTCAAAGGATCCGTAATCATTCGCTGTGGCACAGCCAATCTGACGTTTGTTATCGGCGTTGGCCTGAGCGTGAAAATAAAGGATATAATCATCCAGCACGGTGTCATAAAAGAGCCAAGGTTGTGACATGCCGGCAGAGCCGACTTTTGTCCAACCAATGTCCCACCCATCCTGCAGAGGGCCCCAAATGGGGTTCTCAGCTGATTCTGTCCACGTCAGCAAATTGGTTGATGTGGCCAGACCGAACGACCTGACGGCATTGCTGAAACAGGATCGATACACAACGACGTACAGATCGTCGATTTTTAGAAGGGTTGGCTGGATGTTCTGGTGTGGTTCCTCCCCACAGGCAAGTGAATCAATCTCCACAATGGGGCATTGACGCACCCAGCCCGAATCAGCGGGGAGATCGGCGTAGATGAGAGGGTTGGCATCATCACAGTCAGCGGCTTTATTCTCTGCCGTGATGTCGCAGAGCGCGTAACCATCCCCGTCTTCGTCAGCAGAGGCATTGATGTCGGCATTGGAATCATCGCAATCTGTCCCGCCACACGCTGTGGTTGTTTCCCCGTCACCATCCGCATCCAGATTGGCCTCAAGCTCACAGAAAGCAGGGTCCTCGGCAACCACAGGACCATCATCATCGTCATCGTCCCCATCATCGTCGGAAGCGGGGATGTCTGTGGGGTCAGCGTCTGGCCATTGGTAATTGTAGTCGGCGCCGGTGGCAATACAGGCCGAATGAGCCAGCAAAAAAAGCAAGCCCAACGTAACAAATAGAAATGTGATTTTGACAGATTTCACGTCAACAATATAGTCCTGCAAAATCCATGCCTGATCACGTCGTCTGCGAACAGCATAACATGGCATTATTAAAGGCTGTATTTAATTGGTACGCAAGACTTTGTTTAACAGCGGCAATAAGTGCCCAGTAACCTCGGACAAAGATGCTGTGCACTGGGTAAAGAGCGCGCGTATTGGATTGACGACGCTAGGTCAGAATTGGGGTCAGTGGAATTGTGGAATTGGTGACCCCAAAAGCAAAATGTATTTCACAGAATCTTAGTAACATTCCCGAAGTCCCTTGCAACC
>CAZGMS010000197.1:0-2660 GCA_964526915.1 uncultured Nitrospirales bacterium | reverse complement strand
CTAGTACTTCGACCGCATGGAAAGTGTACTTTCCATGCTCAGCACAAGTGCCCGCAATCGCATGAAAGCCAGACTTGAAAGTCTAACTTTCATGCGGGCGAGGCACTAGTATCTTTCGCGAAGGCAACTCTGTCATATATTCGGCAACACGAATACCACTTTTGCCCATCTGCAGGAGTTCAATTTGTTCGTCAGATTTTCCCGCACAAAGAATCAATCCAATGGGGGCTCCCTCACCGGTTTTTCTCTCGTATTTTTCGAGCCATCGAAGATACAACTCCATCTGGCCTTTATCGGCAGGCTGGAATTCATGCAACTTGAGTTCGATGGCCACGAGACGATTCAATCCTCGATGGAAAAAAAGCAGGTCCAGATAAAAATCTTTTCCATCCAGAGAAATTCTCTTCTGTCTCTCCATGAACGCAAACCCCACACCCAGCTCCAGAATAAAAGCTTCCATCTCCCGCAGGATGGTGGATTCCAGATCTTTCTCCTGATAAGAACCTCTTAATCCGAGAAAATCGAGAAAATAAGGATCCCGAAACGCCAAGTCCGGAGTGAGTTGATTGGTGGCTTTCAATTTCTTGAGTTCGTGTTTGATAAGCTTTTCAGGCTTTTTGGACAAGGCGGTGCGCTCAAAGAGCATACCACCTATTTTGTTACGGAGGGTTCGGACATCCCAATTTTCAATGCCGCACATCTCGGCGTAAAAGTTTCTTTTGAGGTCGTCCTTAATGTAAATCAGCTCTACAAAGTGGGACCACGTCAATTGTGCAGACAGCGTCTGCACTATCTTTACGTTGGGGAAAGACTCGATAAATTTTACCATGTTCCAAAGATTTCTTTTTCCGAACCCCCTGCCATAATCTGGGATCAATTGTGCAGACAGCGTCTGCACAATCTTGTCCCCATAATCAGCACGTTTTCCCTTCAGGATTTCAGTTTGTATTCTCTGCCCGACCTGCCAATAAAGGGCGGCCAGAGTAGTATCAACCGAACGAGCGACATATTTGCGCGCCTGCTCGATAAGAACGCGAACGTCACGAACAAGGGAGTTTGATTTCACTGGCTTGCTTGGTTTCAAAGTCACCAATTGTGTTTTACGTTTTGGCATGACCCTCCCTTCTTACCTCAAAAGCTTGAGTTGTGGCATTACCATAGCCTACCCCCTTACATCATCACCCACCTGCCCTGAGCGATTCATCCCGAGTACTGTTGAGGGAAGTCGAAGGGTTAACCACATTCCGTATCGCCTCAATGATCCTGCCATACCCCGTGCAACGGCACAGGTTGCCCGCAATCGCGTCTTTGATCTGCTCATCGGTCGGGTTCGGACATTTCATGAGCAAGGCCGTGGCCGCCATGAGCATCCCAGGCGTACAGGCGCCACAATGCACCGCGCCATGGCGAATAAACGATTCCTGCAGTGCGCTCAACTTGCCATCCTTCATGAGCCCTTCAACAGTCAACAGTTCATCACCATCGTTGATTTGTCCAAAAAGAATCAAACAGGAATTGACTGCCTCTCCATTCAAAATGATGGAGCACGCACCACACTCCCCTTCTCCACAACCCTCCTTGGTCCCTGTCAGGTCCAAGTCTTCGCGCAAAACATCAATCAGTCGGCGCAAAGGCTCTGCTTTGATTGTGATGCTCTGATGATTGAGAGTGATGGATCGTGTGTGAAGCATAGTATTCGTGTTCAAGTATTCAGGTGTTCACGTGTTCATGTGTTCGCGTGATCGCAATTCAACTTCTTCAACTGCTTCAATTTTCAACATCCAATTGACAATTGATTGTTGTCAGTTGAAGCAATTGACAATTGTTTTCGTAACAATTTCTCCGCCGTAATCGGGATCTCCGTGATCCTCACGCCCAGCGCATTTTCAATGGCGTTGGCAATGGCCGGGGCCCCGCCATCGACCGGCAACTCACCCACACCCTTGGCCCCCCGTGGTCCATACGAAAACGGCTCCTCCACAATCATCGTGTGCCACTCAGGCGTGTCCTTGATCGTGGGAATGATGTACGTTTGCAAACGATCACAAACGGGCCTGCCATTTTTGTAAGGACTGTCTTCCATGAGTGCCCAACCCAAGGCCTGCAATTGACCACCTTCAATGTTACCCAGTAACAAATTGGGATTGATCGCCTTGCCCACATCCACAGCGGTCGTGAATTTATCAACAGTGACCTCAAAGGTCTGGCTATCAACCGACACCTCAACCACATCGGCAGACCAAGAAAAGCAGGGATACGCGTCTCCCTCGTGCTTGTCGGCGTCCCACTTGATCCACGAAGGCAATTGGTACCGCTCCATGACTGTCAATGGTCCCCGCTCACGCAGGCATTCATTGGCCAAAGTCGCAAATGAATCAACCAATACCTCACCAGAAAACACATCACCTCCAAAAATACGAAGATGATCTGTGCAGATATTTTTAGACTGACTCACAAACTCAAAAAAACGCTTTTTTAAACTCTCGGCGCATCGTTCCATCACAGAACCCAAAATCATGGTTGTGCGCGAGGCCACAGTAGGCCCGCTATCCGGGACCAGCGCCGTGTCAGGCACGTCACAACTCACCCAGTCCACCGGAAGCCCCAAGGCATCGGCCGCGATCTGAGGCAACACGGTGTGCGCCCCCTGCCCCATATCA
>CAZGMS010000196.1:0-5024 GCA_964526915.1 uncultured Nitrospirales bacterium | reverse complement strand
CCAAAAAGATCATCATCACATGAAAGTCTGCCTCCGTCTGGGGAATACTGCCCTGCACCACGAGATAATCAGACAAATCCTTCCCGTGCCAGAACAGCATTTTAATGGCATTGATCACCTGGCCAAAGCGGCTCGTGCGTTTGCCGGCAATCATCCTCAAATCATCAGGCCCGTGGCCCAACACCCACTCATGACTTAACAAGGGATAGCGGTTGGACGGCTGTCCTCCCTCCCCTTTTTTTCTGCTCAGACTCTCCCAAAAGATTGTCAGGCGACGCGTCAACTCATTCAGCTTGGCCTGCGCACGGGTGTTCGTTGCCCCCTCACCGCGCTCACGTTTGTCTGTGCCCTCAAAAATAAAATTCTGCACCAACATGTACTGACCATTGCGCTTGGGTTGCAGGACCATTTCCTCAATCATGACTTCACTGGGCTGATCTGTCACGGAAGCCGACGTGACCTGCGGCAGTGGCGTTTGTCTGTGCGTCAGGGCCAGTTGGGTCCTCAGGTCAGCCACGAATTCGCGTTTGTGTTTGTGTCCCGAAATGATCGCAATCACCTCGTCCCGATCGAGCAGGGGCTTGAGCAATTTCTGTGAATCAGAAGCCAAAGAAGAAACGGGATAGTGTGTGATGAGCTTGAACTTGGCATTGGGATTCTTTTTGAGCATGGTGTCGATAAAATTCTCAACAACCCTCACCTGCAAGGCCGAGACATGACCCAATATGGATGGTTGCCAGGATTTGGCCGTGGTCAGATCCTGAGTGTCCAGACCAATTTGATAAACAGGGACCGAGTTCCCATCCGGTAACCTGAACGTCTCTTGACACCGCGCCTGCAAATGAATCCATTCCTGCGCATCGGGAGATTCGAGAGAGGGCGTCCCGCCGCAATGGTCAGGCGTGTCTGTGCCCAGCATGGTCGAAGCATTGCTGCCATAATGAATCACCGCCTCCCAACGCTCTTCTCCGGGTAGTTGCTTCCACACCAAATCAAAAACCTCTCGGGGATGATCAAAAGAATAGGTCCTTCCATGGGGTGTATCAAAACCATTGCCAAGCATCCTGCTCACAGCAGTGACCGATTCAGCATCCGTGCCAAACCCCGTGATCTGCCGTAGTGTTTCTATACGCTCCTCCACAGAAAGAGCGCGACCACAACCACAGGCCCCTTGCCGCAAGTCGTTTCCCCCCACAAAAGGCAGACCAAAGAGATTGTCCTTGGACCAGAGGCTCCCCATATACTGGCCACCATCGTGATTTCCGGGGACCATCATCGTGAATGTAATATTGGGATCGATGCCCGCCAAGTGGGCGGCCGAGGTGAGGAGCATGTCTCTTTCCTGAGAACACGCCATGTCTGTATAGTCCCCCAAACCGACAATACCGGTAAATCGCGCAGCCACATCCCCGTTATCTGTATTGGTTCTGATATGACTTTGGACACGGCGACTCGCCCCCAAAAGCAATCGTTCCAGATAAGCAGGGCTAACGCTCTGAGCCACTATGGATCGCAGGGCAGAATGCTCATAACCCGCCGCGAATGCCGGGTTCTGAAAAGGACCACTATCACCCAGCGTATGCAGATGAAAATCCCCCGCGTAGATCGAATAACTGTGTTGAATTGACAAGGCCGTGGAATTCATGCCTTTTTTCTAACCTCCCCCCGTTTGACCCGCTATTATTGGGCGCAACACGCTTGGGGTTGCTTACTGGCAATATTTTTTACTGATAACAGTATTATAAGGAGTGCGCTGAATGATTGTCATTATGAAGATTGAATAATCTTCTATGAAGGGGGCGAAAAAATCTGTTTGATCCAGCCTGCGTTTAATACCAGATGAGCGACAACCAAGGCAATGAGTGAAAAGCCGGGGATCACGTGAAGTTTTTCGTAAAGATTGTGACTGATCAGCTCGTGCCACAGTCCCGAAGTGGCCACCAGGATAAAATTAAAAAAAAGTAAAAGATTAATCATCCTGAGCATGCTTTTTTTATTCACAAAACTCTCCTCTTTTGTGGAGGTTTCCTAATGATACTTCCAGGGTGGCTCTTTGGTGACGATCCCTCTGATCCACGGCATTGCCGGAAATTGGGTTTTATCACGGCCCGTGGTGATGTAAATATTCTTGAAACCCAATTTATCCAGTTCCCTGCTGAAATCAATGCCACGAACCTCCCCGCTGAGAATCGTTGTGATGTAGATGGGAACCGACCTGTCATAATTGTGAATGTAGCGGTAAAAATCTTCCGGACCATTGTAGGTCAGGATCGTCTTGCCGCTCAAGCGGGCCTCCATGCGCCAATACACCTGAACATGCTCGTCCTGCGCGATCAGGATACAGTCCGGCTTTTCCACAATGTCCGATACAATGATGGGCACAGTCCCCACCAGCGCCTTGGGCAATATCTTCAAGTCCATGCCCTCACACAGCTTGAGCACCTTTTGCCTCTTGTACTGGCTGGTCACCAAAATGGATCGGCCCTTCAAATTGAATTCCTCAATCACATCGATCCCCGTTTTGTCGGAGCCCACAAATTCATAGGCCGTTAACAACGTGTCGTACCCCGACCTGAGTTCCTGATGTTTTCGTTCACTCACAAACCACTGGATAAACTCTTCGGGTTTGTAAAAATGAATGATGTGCGATGGTTTGATCTCGGCCTGGATCAGGATATTCTCCCAATGCAGGTGAATGGCTTTGTCGTCATCCAGGATCACGACATGAGAGTAGCGCTCCAACTCAAGATGCGACAACAACCAATTCTGATGCGGCTGTCTGGGCAAATCGACAGACACCAGAGTCGCGCGATTTTCGATAATCGTGATCGCCAAATCGCCACCCCAGGCTTGAAACACAAGACGGGCCTTGTCCAGATGGGATGAGGGATCAAACTTCTGCAGAAAAGACTGTTCAGGCGAGCGCTTGTCCAAATACTCATTCTCGAAATCGGCCATCACATCGTCACTGATGGTCAACCGGGCATGATGGTAATCCCCTTCGATTTTGAGAACAATGTTTTCTTTTCGGCCAGCTTGCTCAGCAAAAAGATCGATGATGTTCGACACAAGCTTGCGAAAAACCAGGGTCTTGATGTTCACAAACAATCCATAAGCATGTTTGGCAGACACCAAATCCAATCTGAGGTGCGACAGCGAATGAAACTGCATGCGTTTTTCGGACACCAACGTATCCAAAACACTGAACAACAACTGGGCTGTAAACTCCTCTTGCGACGCCCCGTTAATGTTGAGACTTTCATCCTGAAGACTCCCCAGTGATTCATTCACACGCCGACTTTTTTCATTGAGGTCATTCAGAACATTTTCGATGCCACGAACCGCATGATTCATTTTCTGCCGATCAGCCCCGGACCAAGCACCTTCGATCTCCGTAAGCCCCTTGAGGTCATTGAAATACGGTTTGAGCACACAGACTATCTGGGACGACATCTTGCCAATGGAAGACATGCGCTCGTAACCACGAATGTAATGGGTCATCTGTTTGAGGTGACTGATGAAAGACCCCAGGGCATCATAGGCGCGAATGTGATCGATCTTCAAACGATCGCCTGCATTGAGGTTCGCCACAGCCTCATTCAGCTGGCCAATGGGGAGGTAATACCATCGAAACAACATCAGTGACGCAAACCAGATCACAGCCAAAGTGAGGACAAATGACGCCAACAGCACAGACAAGAACAGTCGATGCATTTTATAGAGGTACCCCACATTCAGGGGAGAAAGCCTCGCATACACCACATAGTTGATCACAGGGTCAGTGGCTTCGGGGATGATGATGTCATACCGATCCCATTTTTTGGGCAGGTCTACAATATCGATAACAGCGATGGACTCCAATTGGAAGGCGTCTTTGAATTCTTCCAATGCCGGGTTCAGCGCGTCATTGAGAGACATGTACTTCCACGTACGCCATTGTTCCTGGACCTTGTCGATTTTGCGGTGCATCGCGGCTTTGTTTTCATCGAAGGCTCGATCGAAAAAAAAGCCCGAAATGTGATGATACAAAATAAACAGGACCGCCGACCCCAACAAAACGGCAGTGAGTTGAAAGACAACCAGTTTGAAATAGACAGGGTACTTGGTTGGGATATTTTTAAGATATTCTTTCATGTTAACAGGACACCTCTGAATAACGCCAACCAGAAATCAAAACCACACGCAAGCTCAATACAGTTTTGCCCGATGTGCCCCTGAGTACATACCCCGAAAACAGGCCTTTCGGAGAATGATTGATTTGAGCAAAAAAATCAATGTTTGAATACGGTATTTTACTCAACAACCTATCTGTCTGATTTTTTTGTATTTGTCCAAATCGTGGATCGCGGATCGCGGATCGTGGATCGTGGATCGTGGATCGTGGATCGCCTTTGTCTGGAGCATGGATCGTCTTCAACTTCAACAATGACTGCAATTGTTGCAATCATTGCAATTGCTACAGTTGCTACAATTGCCAATTGCTCATTGCTTGATTGCTTTTGTTCTTCGTCCCTCGTGTTTTCATTTCTTCGTGTTTTCAGTCCCCCATTTATTCCCTTGTGCTCTTTGGCAAACAAAATTAAATTGCCGCCGAGATGCCGCGTCACAAAAACAAAAACACAAAACAGAAATCCATTGTTGTCATCGGAACCCAAGACTTTAAAGGACACCGGATATTACAGTATCTGGAAAAAAGTCCTGCCCATAAAAAAGTCATCGCCATCGATGCCAGGAAGCCCAACCTCACCCTCAAAAAAACGAAGTTTTACAAACTGGATCTGACTCAAACTCTCGCAGATGCCACACTCGCCGATATCCTCATCCGTGAAAACTGCGACACCCTCATTCACACAGCCATGCCCGTCACACCACTGCACGATGAGTCCCTGTCGCACGAGATCATCGCCATTGGCACCTATTATATTTTCAACGCGTGCAGCGCCGCCAACGTCCGCAAAGTGGTCATGGCCTCCACAACAGATTGTTACGGGGCGTTCCCGTCAAACCCCAACTACCTCACCGAG
>CAZGMS010000195.1:0-3114 GCA_964526915.1 uncultured Nitrospirales bacterium | reverse complement strand
CCGCGCCGGGGGGGCGGTGGGTTGGCCGGAGGAGGAGATTGCACAATTAAATGTAGCTCGAATAGCTGGCCAGACCAATGCCGCCGTCTCACGTTTGGTCGAACAATTGATGAGCGCCAGAAAAACGGTAAAAATCAAGGATGATGCTGTTAGGGGTGGTGAAAAGTTTTTTTAAATTCTGAATAATCCATCACCTTACATTTAGCAGGGCAATTTTTCATTTTTCGCCTGAGTCGTGTATCCTCGGTTACAAATATGTCTGCATGGTTAGATGCTGTAACGGCAATCAATGAATCTCCGATATGATTGCCTGCATCGGTTTTAATATCATTTACGGACATCCCGCTTTGTGAACCGTCCCCCCAACAGGCATCACCCCATCTTGAAGTGCCCCAAATGGCCCCAGCTGTTGGCACCTTTGTTTCTTTCAGACGTCCTGTTCCATCACCAAGTCGAGCTTGTCCGAGTCGTGAAGTGCCTAAAATGAAAGCATCAGTCGCAATCTTTTCGCTTGGTATTTCTAGATTGAAGGGGGCTGTCGCCAATTCATCTTCTTGAATATGCGTTTTTATTATTTCGAGCTGACCATCTTCTTGAAGAGCAATGAGTGTTTTTAGGAACTCTGGATCGGAGTGAAGCTTGTCGTAGATATTCGTATCAAGCATGACTACAGTTTTTTCTTTTGTGTTATTTTGCATTTTTGAAAGATAAGAACAAAATCAGAGTAGTCAAGATCAAGAAAATACAAGGCTTCTACGTTTTTAGGGGGCAACTTTGGGGGCACCTGCGAAAATCCAAAATCAGAATCTCTAATCATCACAAATTGTTATCTGCCGCTTTCAACTCCCACCGGCCCTTCGCCTCGCCGTAGCTCGGACTACGGCCGTGCGTCGCCAGAGGCTATGACGGCGGCGCGTGGACGCAGTCCACTCAGCCGAGCGAAGGCGGGTGCAAAATGTGTATTACGTTTATATTTTATTGTGCTCGAATAAGAAAACTTACGTTGGTTGCACAACAGATATTGATCGACGTCTTGTTGACCATAACAGCGGTAAAATTCCCTACACACAACCATTACGACCTGTGATTCTTCTTTCTTATTTTGCCATTACAGACAAATATCGCGCTTTTGAATTTGAAAAATATCTTAAATCTGGTTCTGGTCGTGCTTTTATGGCAAAGCACCTGCTCCCCAAATAAAACCAATTCACAACATCCCCGCCGAACGGATGAAGATGAAGCAGCCGCACCTTGTTCCGTTGTGTAGGCAAGCCATTGAGGTTTTAAAAGACCTGCACACCGTTACTGGATCGGGGCAGTATCTTTTCCCAAATCCACGATGCCGACTCAAACCAATGAGCGACAACGCCATTCTCGCCGCATTGCGGGGCATGGGATACACGACAGATGAAATGACGGGCCACGGCTTTAGAGCAATGGCCAGAACGATTATGGACGAGGTGCTTGGCATCCGCCCAGACTTTATTGAACACCAACTGGCCCACGCTGTCCACGATCCCCTTGGCCGCGCCTACAATCGTACATCGCATCTTCTTGAACGCCGTAAGATGATGCAACAATGGGCGGATTATTTGGACAACCTCTGAATGAACGTGGGGGCGGAGGTGATTCCGATGACAAGACAAACAGCTAACTGAAATTTAGATGATTTATGGAAAAATCGATTAATTATTGATATAACAAAACAAGGCCTACATGAATAAATTCAAAGAAACAGAAACCCTTGAATTCAAAAAAAGTCTCTCCGAACTCAAAGAAGGCATTATTTCCATTGCAGCGATTCTCAACAAGCATGGCTCAGGCACGCTCTGGTTTGGTATTAAGAATGATGGCAAAGCCGTTGGCCTTGATGTGAACGAAAAAACACTCCGAGATCTTTCTCAATCCATTGCCGCACACATCGAACCAAAAATCTATCCACAAATTCGCGCAAGAAAAACGCAGGGCAAAAAATGCATTGAAATAAAATTTAGCGGTAAAGAAGCGCCGCCTTATTTTGCCTATGGAAAAGTCTTTATGCGTGTTGCCGATGAAGATCGTCAGCTTTCAATGCGAGAGCTAGAACATTTAATCTTGGCCAAAAACAACATGTCACAACATTGGGATGAATCGCCCAGCGATTTATCGGCAAAAGATATTGATGTTGCTCGTCTTAAAAGATTCTTAAAAAAAGCAGGGCTAAAATACGACAGCGTTTTGAATGCTCTCGAAAAACTGAACCTGCTCACAAAAATCAAAAACAAAAAATATCTGTTAAATGCGGCAGGGCTATTCTTTGGAAAAAAACAGATTTGTCGGCTGCGGTGCGCTGTATTTGGCGGAACAGGCAGTTCAACCATTATTGACCAGCATGATTACGAAGGCGATATTTTGGAGCTGATCGAAGAGGCACAAAAATACATTCTCAAAAACATTCACATCGGCATGCGACTTAATGGTCTTTATCGCGAAGACATCCCCGAAATTTCTGTAGAAGCTATGCGCGAGGCCATCATTAACGCCTTTTGCCACCGCGACTATCGTGATCCAGACGAAGTCCGTGTGGCTATCTTTAAGGATCGCGTTGAAATCCGCAATCCCGGTGAACTTTATGATGGGTTAACCTTTGCTGTCATGCGCAAGGGCAATGTTTCCAAACGACGCAATCCGCTTATCGCAGACTTGCTCCATCGTATTCACATGGTTGAAACCTGGGGCAATGGCATGAAGCTCATCCTTGCACAAGAGCCTGGTACTGAATTTCAAGAGGTTGCCAAAATCTTTGTTGCCAGCTTTGCTAGGCCTTCGTTTAAGTTTAAGGAACAAGACCAGTCTCAGCTGGCTTTGGAGAAAGTTTCGGTGAAAACTTCGGTGAAAACTTCGGTCAAAACGCCGGAGAAAATTCTTCAGTTATTGGAGGCAAATCCGGCTATGACGCTTGCCCAAGTTGCCGCCGAGATTGAAAAGACGCTACGTGCCGTTGAACTCGCCAGTTCCAAGCTGGTTAAGGCGGGGCGGTTGAGATACGTTGGCCCGCAAAAAGGCGGTCATTGGGAGGCGCTGAAATGACTGACACCTTGCTGCAAAATATCAGTCCGCTGGTGGAACGGATGC
>CAZGMS010000194.1:0-4353 GCA_964526915.1 uncultured Nitrospirales bacterium | reverse complement strand
AATACGCCTGCGTCACCAAACCCTGAATCTGGATAAAGAGGTAGGCCTCGTTATCTATGATTCCCGAAAACGCCTCGTTCGACAATTTGGTGTTATCATCATCCAAAAACGTGCCCACCCCCACCAACGTGACCGTCCCGTGCCGGATGTCTTTGCCCACGAGTGTGTCATCGACAATATTGAGCAGATCAAAACCCTCATCGTCAACGCCCTCAGGCACATCGAGGATAAAGGGATTGGCATCCGTTGTTCCACTCGTGAGGTTGGCCACTTGAATATTCACATCGAAATAACCCTCTGTGCTTTGCAGAAGCGAATTGGTGTTATTGATGTATGATGCCATGCGCAAAATCAAGTTTGGCACCTCGAAACGACCAGCATTTTCGTCACGATCGATAGACCCTGCAAACTCACTTTCCGTCGATACGCTGACAGGGGCACCAATAAAAAATGTGTCCGTGATCGGCGTGGGCATGGTAAACCCAACACAAGAATCAATCTCACTCACAACAATGTTCCCCTCATCATCAGTGGTGAAGGGTATGTAGACTGGTTTGAACCTGTCTGCTTCGGGAATCACATCGAGATAAAGATGCGTGCTCACCTGTGTGGCATACGCCGCAAACGCCCCTGTGGTCTGAATAAACGCGCTCAGTTTATCCACCCGCAAATAGTATTGTTGCCCTGTTGGCAAGGCAGGAAGATTTCTTTCTGTCGGATTATCATACTCATCATAATAGGTTTTGGTGTCTGGTTCACAGACCACGGTGTCGGGAGCGATATCATTCACAGTCGTCACCAAAGACACAGCCGAGGTTTTTTCGGCCTCACCAGACAGATAATAAATAATAAAAGTGGTGGTGTATTGAGTGACCGCGCATTTCAAAGGACTAAACCGGATATTGATATCAACCCTGGTCCCCGGCACAACGCTTACGGCGATATCATCACCCGTCTGATAGAGCATGTTTCCCGCTTCATCCAATATGTTGTATAGAGAATACGCCCCACAATCGTTATCCACAAAGGCCATATTCGTGATTTCGTAGTTATCCGTCTTGGATTGATTGGTAAACGTGATCGTGCGGTAACCAACCGTGTTGACATCGGCCATCACCTGAATCTCTGTGGGCGCCGCCGTGATGTTCTGCTCACCTTCGGAGCTGGTGGTGCCACCGTAGAAGGTGGAGCAACCAAAGACCAAAGACCAAAGACCAAAGACATAACAAATAGCCGACGGCTCACGGCCAACAGCTTACAGCCAAACATAGGCAGTTGACCGTTGGCTGTTGACCGTTGGCCTTTGATCCTTGAGCTTTCCTGTCGATCGTGAACACATGAACACGTGAACACGTGAACACGATTCCTCGAATTTCTTTGGTCTTTATTCTTCGTTCTCATTAGTGATCCAACTTTCCAATTCAAAATACAAATCCGCCGAGAGATGAATGTAACCTTCGTCGTTATCAAAAATGATCTCCGGTGTGATCGAAATATCCTTAATGCCGTAGTCACACAAAATATCACGAATCGGGTCTTCATCTTTTACCCAATGTCCGTCATCATCCTGCACCAAACTTCCAGGATACAGGAACTGACATTGATCTTTGGGGAGAGCCTGGTACAGACCAACCCTGCCACCCAACGCGGTGTTGTTCGTATCCTCAGCATCATCTTTTTGCTTCCACGGTTGATCGGAGCCGAGCATTCCGGGCTGAGAACCCGGTTTGATAGCCTTTCCGGGAAGGGCTGTTTCCGGTTGTTCGCCATCGTAATACGCCACGTCATCACCACAGGTGGCGTTCTCCGCCGCGTCCATCTTCAACTCAATCTCAAAATCATCAATATTGGATAGGCTCAAAGAACCCGCGTTGGCTGAGTCCCCTCCCTTTAACGAGATGATGATCGTCGGGTTGGCATCAGCCACGTTGATGGTTGCCTTGTCCTGATCATCGTAGGTGATGTCTTCGTTGATGTCCTTTTGCATTTTTTTAAACAGGGCCTTCACCACACCATTGAGAACATCGGTCACGACGTTCACATCATCATAAGTGGCCCCGCCATGTCCCGATGGCACACTGGCGTGAATATTCTGCTCGGCGTAACCCGGGATGTACACATGAATTTGTCGCTGGGTTTTATGATAGACAAGCCTGGCCCTGATCACACCATCGAGTCTGAATCGCAGGAGTTCTGGCTGACTTGCCGGATCCTCGTAAACATTGGCCTCGGTCTCGCCTGCCTCGTTTTTGTGAGCCATGAGTTCTTTCACACCAATCTGCAAATTGGTCACACCCAGTTGCACTTCGGTGGCGTTGTCCAAACCCTCTACGGGATTGAGCGACAGAGTGACCGGGTAATCCTTATCGAGGATCACATCGAGATGCAGCGTGGATTCACTAAAGGATGATTGAATCGTGGCAAAAAAGAGTGATGGCGGCAACTCTGATGGGATGAGTCCTGCCAGGTCGCAAATATCGAACCGCGCCAGAATGACTTTGTCAACACCCACAGACCAATTGTTATTGGCCTCGATGTCTTCGATACCAAACGTATCCAGAAGCGACATCGGCCCCTTCTTAAAAATCAGATAGGCGGCGGAATTGAAGATTTCTTCAAGGTTGAGTGAGAGGCCTAAAAACGCGCTCTGCTGTGGTGTCGCTGACACCAATGGATAGTCATCCAACCCCTTGTTTTTTGAAGACCGCCTCAAATGGCCCGAAATGTTGGCCTGATTGTACGTGCTGACCGTGCTTTGACCGGTTTGTTTGATGACGGGCAGGGACGAGGCCAGGCCCTTCCACCCGATTCTCTTGGTCAGAGGAACCCCATCGACACCAAGACTCAGCGGCAATCTGACAGTCAGACCGCCATCAAAAATATTCAGATCGGCATTTTCGATGTTGGCACCAAAATCAAAATCCTCCCATTCAAAGTCTGTGGAGAACGTGGACCCTGCCCACACCCAAGCAGGATATTTGTACTGGGACGAGATCATGGGGTTAACGAGTTCTTCATCCATACACCCCACCATCTTCTTGAACGTCTCCATCACCCCCCACCAGATGATTCCCAAAAAAGAGGAATTCTGGCCACTGGCCGTCATGTCGGAATAAACCCTCTGACCCGCTACAGAATTGAGTTCCAGCACGATGGGATAATTTTTGTCGGGCACGTCATCGCAACCAAAGGGCACAAAATAACCCGGGTGTTGATTTTGATAATACGATTTGCAGTTATCGAAAGATTCGATCTGAATGGTCTTGGCGCTCATCTTGGAAGCATCAAAAAGCGTGCTCAGCTGATTGCCACTCACAATATCCTGCGAATAATTCTTGATCGCATCGTTGATGATGTTGACCTTGTTGCTCCAGACATCGCCGATTTTTTCCCGAGTCACCTGAATGACGCTTTCGTCTTTATCATCACCCGGATCCAGATCCTCGAATTTCAGCCTGATTTTGCCCACCGACCAGATCAGCGGGATTGTGTCATCATTGATGGAATACGGTATCGACATGCCCAACACATCGTACCCCTGTTCGCCCAAGAGACCCTTTTCGACCAGATTGTACGACGTAAAATGCCCCCAGAAGGCGGGGACGCTGGCGCCAGACACATCGGCATCGCAACGTTTTTCTTCATACGCGGAGTTCAGATTGTCGTCATCGGGCACCAGGCACACATCGGCATCAATAAAACCATTATCCTTGAGATCCAGACTCTGCACGATCCAGCGACCGGTCACAAAGTCGTTATAATTCACATCATCTGTGATTGTGGGCCATTCATCGAGCTCCGAGACAATGAGGCTTAAATCAAAATCAGCATCCTTGGCCTTGAACAAATATTGCAAATCCCGCAGGGGCACAAAGGCCGTGGTGATGGGCCCGTCACACTGATCGAGCGCCACGTTGTACTGGGTTTCGGGATCGCCCTCGCGTTCAAAAAAACACAGATCGGGTCGCTCATCGCAATCGGTATCGGTCGTTTCCCTCAGCACCTGCAGATAACGCTGGAGCGCCCAAAACTTGGTGACCATGATGTTGCTGTGCAGGCCCTGATGAATGAACTTCTTCTGGTCCTCCAGAGAAAGGTCCTCAAAATTTTCGTAGCGCGCGTTGCCTGCCTCTTCATATTGTTTTTGAAAATCCTCTTCCAAAGAAATTTCGCCTGCCGCATTTTCGGGCAAATACATCCACCCGTTGGCCACATCGGCAAAACTCAGGTTTTCATTAAGATAGTGTTCCACCACCGCGAGTACCTTTTTGCCTTCCTCTGAATCCCGTGAGATGATGCCTTCCGACACGTTGAGCATCACCGGTGCGCGGCACACGTTCGTATCATCTTGCT
>CAZGMS010000193.1:0-17119 GCA_964526915.1 uncultured Nitrospirales bacterium | reverse complement strand
GGGGGGGGGGGGGGGGGCAAAATCAAATTTACCCACTTTTATGTCGCACACCCGTGTCTCTATAACTCCTTGATTTGTCATTCATTCTAGCCTAAAAGTCCCCTCTATGAATTTTTCTGATGTGCTGAAAGAATGCGTTTTGGTCCTCGATGGTGGCATGGGCACCATGGTCCAGCGTTTGGGACTCACCGACGCGGACTATGGTGGCCCTGCTTACAAAATGCTGGCCGACATCATCGCGCTCTCACGTCCGCATGAACTCCAAGGGATTCATCTGGCCTATCTTACTGCCGGGGCCAACATCATCGAGACCAACACCTTTGGCGCGTCAGAACTGCGTTTGCAGGAATATGATCTGACCGGACTGAACACGTCCTGCTTCGAAGGGATCGAAAATGGTCTGGAGGTGACGCGCCTATCGCCTCGTGAATTTGCGTATCACCTCAATGTGGCTTCGGCGAGGGTGGCCAAGCGTGCTCAAGAGCAATATCAAAAGACCGCACTGTACGATGGCAGACCTTTGTATGTGTTTGGTTGTGTGGGGCCATCCAATTACGTGTTGTCGCCCACGCTGGCTGAACTCAAAAAAGGTTCCTACGATCAGGTTGTAGAGAACTTTTATCACCAGGTTTTGGGACTCATCGATGGTGGCGCGGAGGGGCTTTGCTACGATACGGCACAGGATCAGCTGGAACTCAAGGCGGCGATTCATGGCGGGCAGAAGGCCATGCGTGAACGGGGCGTGTCATTGCCCATCATCGCGCACGTGACAGTCGATCAATTCTCCCGAATGGCGTTGTTTCATACCGATATTTTGGCGTCTTACGCCACAGTGTGTGACCTTGGTATCGATGCGTTTGGGATCAATTGTTCTCTCGGGCCCGATTTGATGGAGCCCACCATCAAAAAATTGGCTGACGTGTCACATTTGCCCATTTCAGTCATGCCCAATGCGGGTTTGCCGGTCAGTGAAAATGGAAAAACCGTATTCAAACTGCGCCCACAAGAATTGGCGGAACACGCGCTGAGTTTTGTTGAACAGTATGGCGTGCGTCTGGTGGGCGGGTGTTGTGGCACCACGCCCGAGCACATTCGGGCGGTGGCTGATGCCGTACGAACAAAAAAACCGGTCATCAAAAAAACAGCAGTCAAAGTGTGGGTGTCAGGCCCGCAAAATGCTGTCTGTCTTGATCGGGGGGATTCTCTCATCAGGATCGGCGAGCGGTTGAATGTGCGGGGCTCCAAAAAGGTCCGCGAAGCCGTGGAAACAAAGGGCCCGATCTGTTTTGAGGTTTTGGAGGAAGTCTTGCGCGAACAAACGCAGGCGCTGGGACTGAGTATTGTGGATGTCTGCATGGATTCCAATCAGGTAGACTCAGTGCAGACAATGTCGGCAGTCGTGAGTGAACTCACCAAGGATTTTTCGGGGGTCATGTGCCTGGATTCTTTTGATCCAGCTGTCCACGCGGAGGCGCTCAAACATTATCCTGGACGGCCCATCATCAATTCCATTTCGCTCGAAGACACGGGAGATGGCCGAGACAAATTGGCTGTGCTGGTTGGGTCTACAAAACATCACGCCCCCGTCTACATAGCGCTCTGTGCCGATTCACGGGGACCTGCCAAAACGGCCAATGATAAATGTGAGATTGCCAAACAAATCATTGATCGGTGTGCGGCACTCGGGGTGAGGGCGGGGCAAATCATCGTTGATGTGAACGCCTTCCCCATTGGTTCCGAATCCGAATCGGAGATGAATTACGCTTTGGAATCACTGCGTGCCATCCCCCTCATAAAAAAGCTTCATCCCGAGGTAAAGGTCTCCATCGGCGTGGGAAACCTGACCAACGGTTTGGCCAAGAAACCCTACATGCGTCTGGTACTGACTTCGTATTTTCTGCAACAGGCGAGAGAAAACGGTTTGGACGCGGCCATCATCAATCCACAGCACTATGTGCCCCTGGCATCCATCGAGCCTGAGCATGCCGCATTGGCGCACAGGGTGATTTACGAACACGATCTGGAGGCTTTTGCCCAACTGGAAGCGATCGCCCTGCAACGTGCCGGGCAGGCCGCACCCAAGGTGGCGGAGTATGATGCTTTGTCTGTGGATCAGGCAGTGTGTCAAAAAATCAAGGATGGTTACAAGCAGAAACAGTCAGGCCAGTTGAGGGAAGACGGCTTTGTCCACGAATACCACGATGCGATCGTTCTGCAGGTGGCGCAGTGCCTCAAACAATATGAACCGCTTGTTTTTGTGAACGATTACCTCATGAAAACCATGCAGAAGTTGGGAGATGGTTTTGCGACAGGAGAAGTGTCTTTGCCGCATCTTTTGAAGGCCGCTGATGTGATGAAACACGCCATGGGGTACATCGAGGCCAAACTCAAATTCGAAAACGTGACGGGCAATGCCAGGAAAGGTGTGGTGGTGTTGGGCACCGTGTATCAGGACGTGCACAGCATTGGCAAGGATCTGGCCAGGACGCTGATTGAAAATTACGGGTATGACGTGGTCGATCTGGGCGTACAGGTCCCTCTGGAAAAGTTCGTCGAGGCTGTCAAAACTCATCAGGCGGTGGCCGTGGGGATGTCATCGCTGTTGGTGCAGACTTCCAACCACATGATCACCGTGGCGCGTTTGTTGCGTGACGAAGGACTATCTGATGTGGCCATCCTCATTGGTGGTGCGCCCGTGACCCACCGGCACGCGGCGCAGGTGGCCTTGTGTGGACAAACCCAGGTAGAGCAGATGTTGCCAAACGTGTTTTATTGCGCTTCGGCAATGGATGCCGTGAGGATTTTAAACGAGTGGTGTGGGTCTGGTGCGTCGCGACAGAAATTGCTCACTGAAAATAGCAAACGCTTGCGGGGGCACGTTGTCATGCAGGAGACCTCACAACCGCAAATTGTGGTCGATCCTGTTTACAAACGAAAGGCATTGCTCCCCGCTTGGCAAGACGGAGAGCTGTCTTTTTTGTCTGTGCGAAAGAGAACACTGACCCCAAGGGCACTATTGCCCTATCTCAACCGTCAGGCCTTGTTTTCTCTCAATTGGCGGTATGGTGGCAGAAAAGGCTGGGTCAAAAAGGGGGTGACGGAGAAACAGCTGGAAGCACAGCTGAGAGAATGGATTGACCGTTGCGAAAAGAAGGGCTGGTTGCAACCACAGGCCGTGTTTGGTGTGTTCCCGTGCCGTCCTGAGGGAGACGATGTTGTGATTTATGACCAGAAGGATTCTTCGCACGAGTTGGGGCGGATTGTTTTTTCACGCATGATATCTGTTGGGGAGGGGAAGCGATATTCATGTGCGCAGTGTTTTGATGTTTCCTCATTGCGCACATTTGACGTCATAGGTCTGCAGATGGTGACTGTGGGCAGGCAGGTGATGACCGTGATTGACGATTACAAAACGGCGGGCGATATGGATGCGGTCCTGGCACTGCAGGGGCTGGCCGATCGCGTGACCGAGGATATGGCCGAATTTGTGCATGGGCACCTGCGATTTAAAATGGGTGTGGGCCCTAAGGCGGGAGCGCGTTGGTCACCGGGTTACCCGGCGATCAAGGATGTGGCCATGAACCGTGTGATTAGTGATTGTCTGTTTGCCACTGATCACATAGATGTTGCCATGACGACAGCACATATGTTTATACCTCCGTCGACAACGGCGGCGGTGGTTTGTTTTAGAGGAGGAAGACCAATTTGAAAATGGTATTTTTGTTTTCTTGGGTCCTGCTTCGGGTCGCTATTTTTTTAACATCAATCAATGCGTAGGGGCGAGGCTTGACTCGCCCGATAATTGGGCCGGTCATGCCCGGCCCCTACACCACAGGCCGCGTCAAAATAATAGCTTCCCGTATCACCCAAGAAAACAGATTTTTGGAAAGTTTTCAAATTGGTCGTTTGTTTATCATGCTCCGTTTTGAATTACATCCCATCACCCCGCAAGTCCGCCTCATTAAAAAAGTGGTCGAGGTGTTTGAGGAGGGCGGGATTGTGATTTACCCTACGGATTCGGGGTATTCGATGGGTTGCCACGCCCGTCACAAGCAGGCCATTCAACGGCTGTATCAACTCAAGCGTAATCTCAAAAAATACGTGATGGCGCTCATGTTTCACGAATTTGCGTCCATCACGGAGTTTGCCATTGTTGAGAACGCGGCGTACCGCTACATGAAGAACCGTCTGCCGGGTCCGTATACTTTCATTCTGCCAGCGAACAAACAGGGCAAAAAAATTCTGGAGGTCAAGCGCCCCGAGATTGGCGTGCGGATGCCACAACATGTTTTTTTTGATTCACTCCACCAGATCAGCACCGAACCCATTTTGAATACAGCGGCACGTGTGAAGGACGAAGATTTTTATATTGATCCCGATGACATCGCGGAGGCCTTTGAGCATTTTGTGGATCTGCTGGTCGACATGGGGCCGATTCAGCGCAACCCTACCACGGTGATTTCTCTGGTGAGCGGGATTCCCGAAGTGCTGAGAGAGGGAGCGGGGAGGTAGGGACGAGGGACGAAAGGACGAGGGACGAAAAAAGGCGTCATTGCGAGGAATCCGAACGGTAGTGAGGATGACGAAGCAATCCACAAATAACAATGTTATGAAAAAATTTAAAACGCAATTTGACCTGATTGAACGCATGCCGCCGTACCCGCTGGCCGAGGTGGTGGCGCAGATGAGTGACATGCGCAAAAAAGGACACGATGTGATCAATCTGGGGATGGGGAACCCCGACATGCCGTCGCCCGATTTTGTGGTCGACAAACTCTGCGAGGCTTCCCGCAAAGGCAAGAACCACCGCTATTCCGTGTCGCGCGGTATTCCCAAATTGCGAGAGGCGCTGTGCTCCCTGTATGAGCGCCGTTGGGGGGTCAAACTCGATCCCGATCAGGAAGTGGTGGCGACCATGGGGGCCAAGGAAGGTCTTTCGCACCTCATCATGGCCATCACACAACCGGGAGACGTTGTGTTGTCGCCCAATCCCACTTACCCCATTCACTATTTTGCGCCGGTCATCGCGCGGGCCAATGTGCGCGACATTCGTTGCGATGACATGAGCTATTATTTTCGCAACATTGAATGGGCAGTCAAAACCGTACACCCGCGTCCCAAGGTGCTGATCGCCTCGTTCCCGTCAAACCCCACCGGTTTTTGTGTGGAAAAGGATTTTTTTGCGGATCTGGTGCGGTTTGCCAAGAAACACGGTGTGTATCTCATTCACGATCTGGCTTATGCCGATCTCTGTTTTGATGGGTACGTAGCGCCTAGTATATTGCAAATTGAGGGAGCGAAGAAAGTGGCGGTGGAATTGTATTCTCTGTCGAAGGGCTACAACATGCCCGGCTGGCGCGTGGCTTTCACACAAGGTAATCCCGACATGGTGCGGGCACTCAAAAAAATCAAATCGTACCTCGATTACGGCATGTTTCAGCCCATTCAGATCGCGGCGACTGTGGCCATGAATCAGGGGGATCGTTTTGTGGCGCAAAATTCCCTGATGTATCAGCAGAGGCGTGATGTTTTTGTCGAGGGGATGCAAAAGGCGGGTTGGCCGGTTGACAAACCCCAGGCCACGATGTTTGTGTGGACCAAAATTCCCGACAAGTGGGTCAAGATGGGGAGTCTTAAGTTTGCCAAAATGCTCCTCAAAGAGGCAGATGTCTGTGCGGCCCCTGGCATTGGGTTTGGTGAGTATGGCGACGAGTGTGTGCGTTTCGCACTGGTCGAAAACGAAAACCGGATCAGACAGGCGGTGAAGAATATAAAGAAGTGGATCGCTTGTGCCCCAGAGGGCATGAGTCGTGGATCGTGAATCGTGGATCGTGAGTCGTGAATCGTGAATCGTGGATCGTGGGTCGTGAATCGTGAAACGTGTTGTTTTATTGTCATCCCTGCGAAAGCAGGGATCCAGAATTACAGGAAGAATGGATCCCAGCCTGCGCTGGGATGACACTCTTATCGAATCACGATCCACGATCTACGATCTACGATCCACGCGAAAGCTATGTCAAAAAAAATTATTAATATCGGTCTCCTCGGTTGTGGCACGGTGGGTCAGGAAGTTTATCGTGTGATTGCGGGGGAGCAGGCTTTTCTGCAAAGCAAAATTGATCACACGCTGCAAATCAAGAGCGTTTGTGTCAAGGATCTTCACAAGGATCGTGGTGTCGATAATACTCTTCTCACCACAGATTATCTTTCGGTCGTGAAGGATCCCGCTATCGACATTGTGGTTGAACTGATGGGAGATTGCCCAGAGGCGCTCGATGCCATGAAGACGGCCTTGGCCCATAAAAAATCCGTGGTGACCGCCAATAAGGCTATTTTGGCCAAGCATGGAAAAGAGTTGTTTGATCTGGCAAAAGAAAACGGTGTGGCCCTTCTGTTCGAAGCCAGCGTGGCGGGGAGCATTCCGATCTTGCGTGTCTTGCGTGAAGGATTGGCGGCGAATCAAATCGAGTCGTTGTACGGGATCATCAACGGGACTTCGAATTATATCCTCACCAAAATGACACAGGAGGGGGCAGAATACGAAGCGGCCCTGAAGGAGGCGCAGGAGTTGGGTTATGCCGAACTCAATCCCGAGGCCGATGTCCTGGGACATGACGCCGCCAGCAAATTGTGTCTGCTGGTGCTCATGTGCCGGGGAACCTTCCTCTCCGTCGAAGACGTTTTCTGTCGCGGGATCTATTACCTCAAGCCAATCGATTTTGAGATGGCCGAGAAGTTTGGTTTTGTGATCAAATTGCTGGGGATCTACAAAAAACTCGGGCAGGAATTTGAGGCCCGGGTGCACCCCACGATGATTCCCAAACACAACCCCTTGGCCCATGTGCATGGTGCTCACAACGCGCTTGAGTATCATGGCAGTCTCTCGGGGACCGGGATGATGTATGGCTTGGGTGCCGGTGGCGCCCCGACCGCGTCGGCCGTGGTGGGCGATATTATTGAACTGGCCCGCAGTCAGGGGGTGCAGAACAAGGTCGCGCTGGATCCAGCCGGATTTTTGTCTGCCACCCTGACACAAGGCAAACCCAAGGATATTCTGGAACTAACCACGCGGTATTACATCCGGTTTTCTGTGTTGGATCAACCCAATGTTCTGGCCCGAATCACCACGGTGCTTGGCAAAAACAACATCAGTGTGCAACACCTGTTTCAACATGGGAAAGAGGTTGATCAGACGATCCCGCTTATCGTATTCACCCACGAGTGTTGCGAGCGCGATGTCCGCAATGCCTTAAGAGAGATTGACAGAATGGAATTTATCACGCAAACAACGAAAATCATCAGGATTGAGGAATGAATTGGCGTGAATGGTGGAACGACACATACCCTAAAGGGCACAGGCGATCTACGATTCACGATTCACGAAAGGATCCCCTATGATGGATAGAAACCTGGCTTTGGAATTTGTAAGAGTCACCGAGGCCGCGGCCATCGCCGCCGCAAGACTTATGGGGCGCGGGGATCGCAATGCGGCCGATCAGGTGGCCGTTGATGCCATGCGCAAGGCCTTCAATGGCATGCAGATTGATGGCACAGTGGTGATTGGGGAGGGCGAGCGCGATGAGGCCCCCATGCTCTACATTGGCGAAAGGGTGGGGACAGGGCAGGGCCCCAAAATCGATATCGCCTTGGACCCGCTCGAAGGAACCAACCTGTGCGCAACGGGGACGGCCAACTCGTTGGCCGTGATCGCGGCGGCGGAGGATGGTAATTTTCTCCATTCACCCGATACCTACATGGACAAAATCGCCGTGGGTCCATCTGCCAAAGGCTGGATCGACATCACCAAATCGCCCACAGATAATTTGCGTTCCGTGGCTGAGGCCAAAAAATGCACTGTGCAGGATCTCACTGTCGTCATCCTCGAGCGAGAGCGTCATAAAGACCTGATCGCCGAGGTGCGCGAAAATGGAGCCCGGATCAAGCTCATCAGCGATGGTGATATTTCCGCGGCCGTTGCGGCATGTTTTGAGGCGACGGGCGTGGATCTCCTCATGGGCATTGGTGGCGCTCCCGAGGGAGTCATTTCAGCGGCGGCCTTGCAGTGTATTGGCGGCGATATGCAAGGCAAGCTCAAGTTCAGGAGCGAGGAAGAAAAAGAGCGTGCCAAAAAAATGGGCATCACCGATCTCAACAAAGTCTATTCAATCAATGATCTGGCATCGGGAGAGGTGATGTTCGCGGTCACGGGCGTGACCAACGGTGATTTTCTCAAGGGCGTGCATTTCAGGGGCAACGGGTGCACCACGGAATCCATCGTGATGCGCTCCAAGACCAAGACCATCCGTTATTTGAAGACGGAGCATTATTTTAACTATAAACCGAATTATTAAAGCGTGGATCGTGGATCGTTAATCGAAAGGGGTGTCATTCCAGCGCAGGCTGGAATCCAGAATTGTCGAAAATATGGATCCCAGCTTTCGCTGGGATGACAAACACTGGATCCCTCCCTGCGATCCTTTGACTTTGCTCAGGATGGTGAGCTTGTCGAACCAAGGCAGGGACCACGAAGGGATGACAAAATTTTTTTCAGTTCACGATTAACGATCCACGATTCACGATTCACGAACTATGGTTTCACAATCAATCGAAATCAAGGCGACACCCAAAAGGTGTTACGAGGTGATCACTGACTACGAGGGCTACAGGGATTTTTTGAGCAGCGTCGATGACGTGGTCGTGAGCAACAAAAAGGGCAACACCTGCGAGGTGACGTACACCATCAAGGTCATCAAGGAAATTTCCTACACGCTCAAGATGAAGGCAACCCCGCCGAGTAAGGTGGAATGGTCTCTGGTGAAGAGCAACATCATGAAGGACAATCACGGCCATTGGGAGCTTGAGGAGGTCAAAAAAGGCGTGACCCTGGCGACGTACAACGTGGACATCAAATTCGGTTTGCTGGTGCCTGGAAGTGTCACCAAAATCTTGGTGGACAAGCATTTGCCGGCAATGCTCAAGGATTTTAAAAAACGCATTGAGGTGTTAAAGAAGTAGTGGCCGGTTGCGACCAGCCATTACGCCCCAGAGGGCGCGTGCATGCTCAAAAAATACATTGCGGTTTCGGGGAATATGGGTGTGGGCAAGAGCACGCTGGTCGATTTTTTGTGCCGCACCTACGACCTCAAGCCTTTTTTTGAACCCAACGATTTCAATCCGTATCTCGAGGATTTTTACAAGGACATGCCCACGTGGGCGTTCAAGTCTCAGATTTTTTTTCTCAGTCGCAAATTCAGGATTCATCAGGAGCTTGGCGCCTTGCGCACCCGTCAACCTGTCATTCAGGACCGTACCATCTATGAGGACGCCGAAATCTTTGCCACCAATTTGTACAAACAAAAGATCATGTGTGAGCGTGATTTCAAGACCTATTACGAAATGTACGAGACCATCCTAAATTCTCTTAATCCCCCAGACCTCATGATTTATCTGGATTGTTCTATCCGGACCATCAAAAAACGCATCCGCGAGCGGGGTCGCAAGATGGAGCTCGAAATCCCCACCAGTTATCTGCAGAGGCTCAATCACCTGTATGAAGACTGGGTTGGGCGTTACAAGCAGTCTCCCATCATTCGCATTTCCACTGAAAAACTCGATTACATCTCCGACTTCATCGATCGCGATGATTTGATGGAGAAGATTGAGAAGTATATTTAGCACCCTATATTTTACGTAAAAACAGGATTGATATTCCTATAAATACGACTATAATAGGATTATGATAGATAGGCTATTGAAACTAACCAATCATAATCATTCGTTATTTATATTTGGACCACGTCAAACAGGCAAAACGTATTTGATTAAGCACACGATTAAACCCGACATCTTTATTAACCTATTAAAGTTTACCGAGTACCAACGTTATTTACAGAATCCGAGTTTGCTTAGCAAAGAAGTCGGGTCGCAACTCAATAAAAGTGGCCTGATTGTGGTGATTGATGAAATTCAACGGGCGCCTCATTTGCTCAACGAAGTTCACTCCATTCTGCAGGATCATCCTCAGGTACAATTCATATTGACGGGTTCGAGTGCCAGAAAGTTGCGTAAGGGAGGTGTTAATTTGCTTGGTGGTCGGGCCATCATAACTCACTTGTACCCGCTGACATATCATGAAACCCTGTCAAATTTTGATCTCGATGACACCTTGCGTTTTGGGTCACTGCCCACAATTTATCTGGAAAAAAACACAGCAACCAAAATCAAATTGCTCAAGGCGTATGTGAACACCTATCTCAAGGAGGAGATTCAGCAGGAAGCCATGACAAGAAATGTGCCTGCCTTCAGCTTGTTTCTTGAATTGGCAGGTTTTGAAAATGGACACATCATCAATTTCAGCGCGCTCTCGAAAAAAATAGGTGTTCACTATGCCACTGTGAAGGAGTATTTTCAGATTCTCGAAGACACACTGCTCGGGTTTTATCTTTATCCCTACAAAAAATCAGTAAGAAAAAAAATTGTGGCTCATCCCAAATTTTATTTTTTCGATACGGGTATTGTGTCTTGTCTGCAAAAAAGATTGTATGAACCCATCACACCGGCGACGCCACCTTATGGTCTGTCATTTGAGCACTGGCTGATTTTGGAAACGCAGAGGATGTTGCATTATCACGATGTCGAGGCGACACTGTCTTTTTTTCGGACGACCGATGATATCGAAGTCGATTTGATCTTGGAAATTCGGGGACAAACCTGGGCCATCGAAATCAAATCATCCGCAGAGCCCAACCCCAGTTCATTCAAAGGTTTGAAAAACTTTTTGAATGATCACAAGGTGGATCGTGTCCTTTGTGTGTGTCAGACCCCCAGAAAATATCTGGTTGATCGTATCGAATTTTTACCTTGGCAGGAATATTTGAACGAACTTACCGTGCCATTTTGAATCCATTCACTGACGTAAAAAAAGCAATTGCGTCAGGGGGCTTTCTTGCAGTAGAGCCGTGTCCGCAATGGATCCGTAGCTCAGTTGGATAGAGCATCTGCCTTCTAAGTAGAGGGTCACAGGTTCGAGTCCTGTCGGATCCGCAGAATATGATGGTCAAAAAAATCCCTTTTCACATATTGTTGTGAAAAGGGATTTTTTGTTTTTGCGCGATTATTTTCAAGAGTCTGTTAGGCGGCCTTTGCGTTTTGTGTGGCCTGTTTTGCCCTGGGTTTGACGTTCCAAATTTTGATGGCCAACGCGAGTCCTATGATTGCTGGCAGGATCAGCGCGATGGGCCAATATTGCCACTTCGATGGATCCGCCTTATCCGCGCCAGTCGGTGTGATGTGCCCGATCACAAAGGCCTCAACGGCAACGCCGAGATAAACGATGCCGTCCACAATCCCTGTGGCCGTGCCGGTATTTTTGGCGCCGCCAAAATCCATCGTGGCTGTCCCCGACATGATGCCATGCACGCCGATGACCGCCATCGAAATGATGAGCACCATTATTCCCACGTGCCAGCTGTTTCCCGTGAGCGTGAAGATCATCCAGAGTGCGGCCAGCAACATCAGTCCGTAAGAGATGCCGCACATGGGGGCTCGTTTAGAATTGAAAAATTTATCGGAGGCCCACCCTGTTAAGACCCCACCCGTGATTCCCGCTATGAGCATCATGAGGCCCCAGTTTTTTGTGATGTAAAAGGAATTATAAATGCCGATTTCTTTAGCGAAAATAGGATACCACTGCATCACGCCATTGCGCAAAAAACCACTGCAGAACTCGATGCCACAAACAACGATGAGCACAGGGTGTCTAAAAATGCGTTTGAAAACCTCAACTGTAGAGGTCTTTTCCCCTTCTTTGGTGATGGAATCCTCGCCGGTATCAAAATTGGCATGTCCCGCCTCACCAGGTGAGTTTCGCAAAACCAGGAGCATGACGAGCCAGAAGACGGTCAGGAAAAAAGAAGGGATGTAAAACAACCACCAGTTCTGGTCCACACCGGCATTGCCAGTTCCCAACACGCCAATGACAATTTTTGCAATCAGGCCTAACTTGGTTGTGTCCACTATGGCCCGCGTGGCATCCATGATCGCATAACCCCAGTCGAAGGCGAAATAAAGACCCAGTGAGATCATGATTCCAAAAATGGTAGAGAAGGTCCCTCTCTCGGAGACGTGGAACCAGGGGGCCTTGACCGTGACGATCGCCAAAGCACCAAAGGATTGAAAATACATGTTGATGGCGTAGAGGACCATGAACGTGGTGTAAATGGGCATGGACCAATGCCAGTTGGTGATGCCAAACAGGACCAGACCCATGAGGAAGTTGGCGATCGCGGCTCCCATGGTGGCGATGAGCATCACACGCCTGCCACCGTAGCGGTCAGACAGCGGCCCGTTGATGATAAAGGCGAATCCGTAGACCAGCGCGCCCGCACCGAAGATATTACCGAACTCAACCTTGCTCATCAAATCACCCAAGGCGTTTTTGGTGACGGTGAGGTTGTAGCGAGCCATATAGAGAAAGGCGTAGGCGAGTCCGATCGAAAACCAGTTGATGAAACGGCGTTGACGGTAGGCAATACTGTGATTCATGTGGAGCTCCTTTGTTCAAATTTTTTACAACAAGGACATTGCCCCATAAAAGAGATGTTAATTGATTGCAAGAGAATGGTGGCGAGAAGTGATAAAAAATTAAGCAAACAATATCAAATTGTTACCATGAACAAGAGAGGGCTTTGAGCCAGATTTTGATTTTTTGAGTCAGCTCTTTTTTGCCCGCATTATTCTCGATGACGAAATCGGCTCGCTTGCATTTTTTCGAAAGACTCATCTGGGCGCGGATACGGGCCAGGGCCTGTGAGCGACTCATGTGCCTCTTTGTGCGGGCACGTTCAAGCTGGTGGGATTGAGAAGAGGTGACGCAAACGGTCTGGTGGCAGAGTTTGTGAAAATCGGTTTCGAACAGCAGGGGCACTTCCAAAAAAATGAGGCGTGGTTTTTGTTTTTTGAGAATGTCGATTATATTTTTGACCGCTTTTTTCACCTCGGGGTGTACGATGGCCTCAAGTTCCTTTCGTTTGGTTTTGTTTATAAAAACGAGTTGGGCCAACGCGTCACGATCAATGGTGCCGTCTTTGCTGATGATGGCTTGTCCAAAGGCTTCCACGATCTGTCTGAAGGCTTTTTGATGTGGTTTGACCACGTCGTGGGCAATGGCGTCGGTGTCGATCACAAAATAACCAGACCGTCTGAGAAGGGCAGAAACAGTGCTTTTGCCGGTTGCCAGTCCGCCCGTGATGCCAATGATTTCAGTGCCAGTTGGTTTGCGGATTCTTTTTTGCGATGGGGAAATTGTCATTTGTCTGTTTTGGTTTGTGGTTTGTTTTTTTGGTGCCGCAAGACTTCCTTGAAGGTGAGTAGGTAATCGATGAGCGGGTAGAGGGCCAGGCTCCCGCAGGACACGATGCGTTCCACGCAGTCTGTTTCGGCCTCAGGGGTGGGTGCTGAGAGCATTTTTTTGATGAGTTCGGCTACTGTTTTGAAGTGGACATCGAGTCTGGCGTGAATGCGCTTATACACAGGATTGATGAGTTCCTGTTTTTTCATGGTGAGCGACATGTTGTACGCGAAATCAGAGTCGTCCCAGTTGTCGGCAAACTGATCGTGCAGGGCGAGGAGCTTATCGTAGAGACTCAGTCGCGCGGGATTGAGTTCCAGTGCCTTTTGATAGGCCTCGAAGGCTTTTTTGTTTTTCTGGGAGGACAACAGTTTGTCCCCCTTGAGTTCCCAAACCAGGGATTGGTCGGTGTTTGTTTTCATAATTACGTGTTTACGAAGGGCATAAGGCCCAAGGCTTAAGGCGTAAGGCAAATCAACTGCTTCAATTGTCTCAACGATCAACTACATCAATTGCCAATTGTCTGTTGTTCATTGAAGTAGTTGCAGCAATTGATCCTTATTATCAGTGATCAACCTTAGCAAGATTTCTTTCGTATTCAGTTCCGGATCGTCCAACACCTTGTCCATCAAAAATCGCTGGATCTCTCCGAAGATCGGGCCAGGTTGATAGCCCAGGGTCATGATGTCGTGTCCATTGATGGCCAGATCCTTGGGGGTGAACGGGGGGGCCTTGTTGATTTCCTCCCGGACCTTGTCCCGCAAGCTCAAAATGCCGAAGAGTTTTTTGGGAAAGCGGCCACCCATTTTGTCGGCCAGCCGCAGATCCAATAAATCAAAAATGGGTTCCACGCCGACCTTGTTGATGAAGCGCCGAAGCGATTTTTCGTTGTTCAAAAAATGTTTGGTCTCAAACATGTGGTTTTTGATCAGGTGACAGACCAGGTGCGTGTCGATACCAATGGTGGATGCCTTGAATTGTTTGAGCCAGCGGCCAGCGATCCCGGCTGAGACCACGTTGTGATTGTAAAAACTCACGTGTCCGGTTTGCGGGTTTTCACGGCGTGTTTTGGGTTTGCCGGCATCGTGAAACAGGGCCGCGAACAGGAGCGTGGGGTTGCCTGCCTTTTCGATGTCTGGTGATGAGCGCATGGCGTCTAACACGCGCATGGTGTGGTCGTATACGTCCTCGTTCTCTTTTTTGGGTTGCAGGACGCCGATCATCTGATGCACGTCTGGAAAAACAAGAGGGAGCAGACCGGAGCGTCTCATGATATTGAACCCGCAGGAGGGAAAGGGCGCTTCGAAAAGTTTTTTTATCTCGATGATGACCCGTTCGGCAGAAACCGTTTTGATGAGGCTGGCGTTGGTCTGCAGCTCCCCAAAGGTTTCGGGCGCGATTTCGAAATCGAAACGTGCCGCGAACTGCACGGCCCGCAACAGGCGCAGGGGGTCCTCAACAAAAGAGTTTACAAAAACCGTACGGATCGTTTTGTGCCGGATATCTCTTTGCCCGTCAAAGGGATCGACGAGTTTGCCTGTCAGGATGTTGACCGCCATCGCGTTCATTGTAAAATCACGCCGTTTGAGGTCGAGGGCAAGGTCGAGGTTCGGATCGGACTGGACATCAAAGTCTTTGTGCCCGGAACCCGTTGAGGTTTCTGTGCGGGGGAGAGCAATATCGATTTCGAGCTCCCTATTTTCGTGCGGGGTGAACTTGATCACACCAAAGGATTTGCCGACCTGCGAAAATATTCCTGTCTTTTTCAAAAGGGGCAGGAGTTCTTTGATGGGGATTTTTCGTACAACGATATCGAGATCCTTGAGGGGTTTTTCCAACAAGTGATCACGCACAGAGCCACCGACCAGATAAATCTCACCACCCTGCTGTTGCAGGTCCTGGATGAAGCGGTAGTGTTTGAGGTTGGGTATCATGTCATGGTTGCGCGGCGGCTGTTTTTTTAATCTTGGCCTTTGCACGCAAGGCCTTGAGGAATGAACTCTCCAGGCCCATGCTCAATTCGTCCTGATAGGCCTCCTGCAAGGTTTGCAGACTTTCTTCGTCGGGCTTGGTCTCGGGAGCCGTACGGCTGGTCAGTTTGACCACATAATAAAAATTGCCTTCCTTGATCTGGGAATTGGGAAAGGGCCTTTGTTCCGTCAGAGCGGCCAGGAGTTTGAGGTTTTCGGGACTGGCCTTGCCGCCGAAGATCGCCTGCAGTCTGGGCAAACTGAGCTCCGGGGTCTGTTTTTTGGTGAGTTTGAGGTCCGTGGCAATTTTGTTGATGTCGCTACCCATTTTCCACTGTGCGAGAATACTCTTTGCGGTTTTTTCCGGGTCTGGGATCATCTCTGTTGCGGCTTCATCCGTTTTGTTGGTCTTGTCTTTGGACACAAGCGGTATTTGGACATATTCAAATTTGAACTTCGTATTGGTCTCTTGGTACAGGCGCGCGAGTTCAACATCGCTGAGTTTGATCATGCCGCTGAACAGATCGAATATTTTCTGGGCGGCCAGGTCCTTCTGCAGGTCACCTTCGAAAGATGAGCCGTGCTGGTACTGATAATAGGGCAGAAAGCGTTTGGTGTAAAAATCCTGGTCAAACTTTCCGTCTTTGACAAATTGTGGATTGGTCTTGATGCTGTCGACCAGTTCGGCGGCCGATGTTTGAAGCCCGTATTGGGTGAGCGTCTGGTTGATCAATTCCTGATTGATGAGATTTTCCACCACGCTCGTCTTGATCATGTTGACAAACTCTTCAGGGAGGTCTGCCCCACCGGCCTTGGACATTTCGTCGAGTTTGGCTTTAAACAGAAATTCCGCTTTTTGCATGCTGATAGCCGTGTCGTTGACCGTGGCCGCAACATTCGGGTTGCCACCACGACTGTTGCGCAATGAAGAGGATCCAAAAAATATGGCGAACGACAGAATGATCATCAGGAGGATAATTTTGATGACGAGGCTTTCCTTGTTTTTTCGAAGAATGGTTAACATGATCGTTTGGTCGACCGTCAGCCCTCAACACTCAGCACCTAAAAAGTCTGAAGATTGAAAGCAGAAAGCAGAAAGGGTAGTTGTTGAACAATTTGCCACTGGGCGGGCGATATTTATTTTTATTACACATTCTTTGCAACTGATTTTTATTGCGAAGAACACATAAGCGTGATAAATTTGTGTAAAAATAACCACGGGTTCTGGGGTATAGGTCTCATAGGTCCTACGGGACGTATAAGACCTATACTCCAGAAACAAACTTGCATGATTTGGGATCGTATTATTGGTTTTTTTTCGAATGATTTGGCCATCGATTTGGGGACGGCGAATACACTGATCTATGCCAAAGGCAAGGGGATCATCACTTCCGAGCCCTCTGTGGTGGCGGTGAAAAAAGATGCTCGCGGGCAGAAAAAAGTGTTGGCAGTTGGCAAAGAGGCCAAGGAGATGCTCGGGCGCACGCCTGGCTCTATTGAGGCCATCAGGCCCATGAAAGATGGCGTCATCGCTGATTTCGAAGTCACCGAGGCCATGTTGCGTTACTTCATCAGGCGCGCGCACAACCGTAAATCGCTGATCCGCCCGCGTATCATCGTGGGTGTTCCCTTTGGCATCACCGAGGTCGAAAAACGCGCGGTTCGCGAGTCTGCCGAGTCTGCGGGGGCACGTGAGGTTTATCTCATAGAAGAACCGATGGCGGCCGCTATTGGTGCCGGTTTGCCGGTGACGGAACCGACAGGTAGCATGATCGTCGATATTGGCGGGGGGGCGACCGGG
>CAZGMS010000192.1:0-4708 GCA_964526915.1 uncultured Nitrospirales bacterium | reverse complement strand
CAGCCAACTTGCATCCGGCCATTACACAGCGACTTTTTTCTCAAAACAAGAATATATCGGAATTTTGACTTCAATATTGCTTTTCATTTATGCGAAATTAGGTTTCGTCAATCATATCAAACAATAAAAACACAGTAATCTTCGGTTCTTGGCACGCATCTTGCTCATAAAAGCTGTAAGGCTCTTTATATGCGTGTTATTGATTATTCAAATCTGCATCCTCATGACCTCGTTTTACGCGATGATCCCGATGTCGATATCCAATTCAGGGACACGGTGTTGACCGACGAGGAAACCGTGTCCCTAAGGACACGGAAATGCTGACTCCAAAGCAACAAATGGTGATTCGCAAGCGATATGCGGGTAGAAAAAGCTTGTGTAAAAGGTATGTGGCACCAGTTGCATGATTAATCTGAGATGACAGTATTTCCGCTGGCTATGGGTTGCACATCAAAAATAAAATCCATGGCCTGATTGGATGTGACGGTGATGCCCGGACCGTAGGCGCCTGCTCTCAGCATGATACAGCCGTTGTGAATTGTGTTGTTCGTTATTGTGATGTCGTCTATTTCAATATTGCCAGGAATGGAACCCTGCCTCCAATACGATATGCCCTGACAACCTGTGACCTCGTTGAACAGGTATTGTTGTGCGGGATTTTCAAATCTCAATAGGTTGAGCTCATTATCACTGATGGTGACCTGTCTCAGATAGTACGGAACAGACTGGGCAAGATTGTATGTGAAAAAGTAAAAGGGGGAATCAGCCGTATTGCCTTCAATTGTTGCTATTTCACCGTTTCTGATTTTTACAGCTCCCTGATCGAATTCATTGCCAGCAATCCGATTATTGCGAATGGTCAGCCCACTGAACCCCACGGCATAAATGCCGTGATCCTCCAGATATCGAACTTCCGAAAAAGGAACTTGCCCATCAATGATATTTTGTATGGTGTTCCGATGATTTTCCCAATACGAGAGTCCGTTTTTTGCAAAAGTGCTGGCGATCGTAGCGACCCTGTTATTGTAAACAGCAAGCTGGGTTTGCAAAAAGGTATTCTGATCCGCAACATCCAAATGAGAACTGCGTTTCATGAAATTATTTTCTATCGTGATGTTGTGACTTCGCTGGCTGAGAATGAATTCGCCATCCACAATTGTAGAACCCAGGACGTTCACAAAAGTGATAAAAAAACCATCGAACCGTGAATTGATGACCTGACCATCATGAGCCTGATAAAACATCACACCCCTCCCGATATGATTTTCATCGCGTAGGAATTCACAGTTATCAATGATCACACTGCCTGTGTATCTGGCGAGAATCATCGTGTCGCCCTCATAATTGAAAAAATCTGAAGACGTGGAATCAACAAACCGACTATCTTTGATGGTGAAATGATGTAGTAAGTCTTGTCGATTGGTTGACACGCTCAATCTCATGTCGAGATTGTGAAATGAAATGCCTTCGATTGTCACATTTTGAATTGGCTGATCCCATGTTGAACCAACATCGTGTGATATTCCATTTTCTACGCCTGTAGCCGTGCCACTACGAAATCGTACATGGTTGCGACCTGCGCCTATGATAGATAGGCGCGATTTGAATTTGATATTCGCCTCATACTTGAAAAAAGGATGGTTTCTAGGCCGTTTTTCTGCACGTAATATTTTATAATCACCGGGTCCAACACAAACAGCCTGACCCGGCTGTGCCGCATTGATAGCCTCTTGTATGGCCACAGTGTCCCACTCATCTCCAACGGAATATAGCCCCGCGAAAACGGGATTATTGTCCAAATCCTGTTGAGAAAGTTTATGTGAGCTTCCATCCCCAATCGCCCCAAAATCCGATATCATAAGACTTCCCAAGGGACACCAATCACTTGATGGATTAGGCACAATATCATTCTGCATCGGCGCCGGACTCAGTGCTGGGGTTGCCACCGGTACTGGTGTTTGTGCTGGCAGTTGTGAAGGTAATGGCGCCGGTTTTAGTGTTGGTGTTGGTGTTGGTGTTGGTGTTGGCGTATCCTCTGATGTCGCACCAAGATCGGAATCACTCAAACCTGTAACATCACCATAAGTTTTGGTCTCAGCCACTTCGTCATCACTCAAATCTGTAATATCAACATAAGTTTCGGTCTCAGTTACTACATCAACCTCCGCTTCAGGCTCGTACTTGGACTCAGACGCAGACTCAGGGTCAGGCTCAGCTTCAGCTTCAGCTTCAGCTTCAATAGCATTATCAAAATTTTCATCAGGCTCCCCAACTTCGTTGTCTTCAACGACCATTTCATCGGCGGATTCAATAAGGTCCTCCCAATCAATACGGCTTGGTTCGCAAGATATGCATCCCAATACAAAGACAGTAGCTAGAACATAAAATATGTATCTTCTGACCAACCCAAACCTCCCAAACATTTTTTTAAGATGGTGTCAGTCATTCAGATGCAAAATCAGTGCCAAACCAGATGTTCCTTAATGATAATAAAACCGTATGGTTATGGAATTGCAAAAGAAGTGTTGGGGACAAAACTTGGGCAAAAACATCTCACATTATCATAATGAGAACTGTCATAATGAGAACGTGCAAGTTACGACAAGATTTGCGTAGGGAACCGATTTTTTTGTATATTTCCACCCTCATATCGTCAGCACTTAGAAAGCGGCAGAGGGGATGAAGGTATGTTGGCACCATTTATTGATTCTGGGAGAATCTGGCTTTGGAGACGGGCATCGACAGGATCTGCCGGGTATTTGGCAAAAACAGCCGTGCCTGTCTGAAGGTGACAGAATATTACGATACAGAAGTTCCCCCGCCTCCTTTGCTAAGCACGGTGCCCCCGTCGCCCTCGCCAATTAATGAGCTCTAAACCTGTTCCAGCACCAACGTGTAGGTCCCAGTATTTGACAGTAGAAACATGAAGACGTAGTTTTTTATGTAGCAGATAACTCTATGTATACATTATATAAACTTGGTTGTTTTGTGTTTGTCTAATGTATATTAGACAGATTTGTCTAATAGAGAATGGACAAATCCTTCCTTTTATGAAATGATGTGGTCATGCTCAACGACCATCAAATCAACAATCTGTTCTGGAAATCAGAGGAAAATTTTCAAAACAACGATCCCCATCTTTCTCAACTTAAAGATCTCCCCATGGTTCATCCTATGGACTGGTGGAAAAAAATTGATTTCAACAGCTCTGGTATTTGCATTCTGACAGGTGGGCGTCAAATTGGAAAATCTACATCGCTCAAACTCATGATTCGGCATGTCCTCTCAAAAAAACTTTTTACTCCATCCCAAATATTTTACCTGACCTGTGATATGATCTTTGATCCTCAGCATTTGATGCGAACCATCAAAAGTTTCTTGGACCTGTCGCTGGATGAAAACAAGCCCTTTCTTCTTTTGTTGGATGAAGTCACGTTTGTCCCTTCTTGGGATCGCGTGGTTAAGGCACTTGCCGACGAGGGAATTTTCAGACGTGGCCTTTGCGTCCTCACAGGCTCAGACACGGTCATTCTTAAGCAAGCATCCTCCAGTTTTCCCGGGCGACGAGGCAAGAGTGACATCGTCGATTTTCATGTACGCCCCCTCTCCTTTGCTGAACATGTTCGGCTTGTTGCTCCAGACACATTTTCAGCTCCAGAAAAAAATCTGGATGCCTTGTTTGTTCTCTTTGACCAGTATCTCCTGTGTGGCGGCTTCTTAAGGGCCATGAATGATCTCTCACAGCAAGGAAAGGTCACAGAGGCCACGTTCCAAACGTTTGAACAATGGTTGCGCGGTGACTTTCTGAAGCGTGGAAAAAGCGAAGAGTATCTTCTGAGTGTTTTGAAGACCCTGTCTGAGGTTGGAGTTACCCAGAATTCGTATTCTGGCCTGACGCAACGTGCGGGAAACATGAGCAAAGAAACCTTCATTGATTATTGTTGGTTGTTGCAACGCATGGATGTTTTATTCACGATTGAGGCCTTTGATCAAAACACCTTACGAGGTTTTCCAAAAAAGGCCATGAAGTTTCACTTTTGGGATCCGTTCATCGCACGTGTGATTCGTCGTTGGCTTGTGCGAGAACGGATGGTGAACGCAGAGATTAACGAGGGCAACATGGTTGAATCAAGCGTAGCCTCAAATTGTTATCACCGATTTCCGACGTACTATATCAAAGCTGAAGGTGAAGTAGATGCTGTGATCGTGGAAGAGAGCAAGTTCTATCCCATTGAGGTGAAATGGACAGAACAGCTTCGGTCAATCGACCTCAAGCAGATCAAGAAATACAAGAATTCTTTCATTGTTGCCAAAAGTCATGAGGAGGGCTTCATAGAAAATGTGAAAGTTATTCCTCTGCCGCTCTTCCTTCTCACCTTCGGTTTTGACCCTAAAAACCAAAAAGGTTGAGGCCTTCGAGGGGATAACCTGCCGCTTCGTCGCAAAATAGAGTTTCTGTTGCCCTTATATCTTTTCCAGCACCAGCGTGTAGGTCCCGGTTTTTGACAGAGTTCCTCTTAATCCCACCGACAGGTAATGCGTGCCCCCCTCCACAAAGGTGATGGGTGGAGTTTTAAGGCCCTCGCCGAAACGGGAGCTTTGCTCGAGTTTTTTCTGTTTGAATTCGTCTAAGATCGCGACGTTGAAAGAACAGTTCGAAAATTCATCGCCGGGGATGATCCCCACGTAATATTTGTCGCCAGCCTGC
>CAZGMS010000191.1:0-5446 GCA_964526915.1 uncultured Nitrospirales bacterium | reverse complement strand
TCCCGTTGCTACGGGTGCGATTGGGAATAATAGCTTCGCCAGTCACCCGTACAGAATGTCTCGATCAAAAACAGGTTTACTGTAGTCAGTGAGGGAGATGTGCCATGAAAGTTGCATTGTTGGGTTATGAGTATTCTGGTCGCAAGACCCTTTTTTCACTTCTCACGGGCAAAGTTGTGCCCGATCATTTGATTGAGGGGCAGGTTCTCGAAGGTATGGCCCGGATCAACGACGCGCGGGTCGATTCCTTGTCCAAAATGTATCAACCCAAAAAGACCGTTTACGTGAGCACGCATTTTGTGTTGTGCCCACCGATCAGTTCCGGATCAAAACACGATGAATGGCTCAAAGAAGCCAGAAACGCCGATTTGCTCTGTGTGGTGGTGCGTGATTTTGCCAGTGATGACGTGTTTCATCCTCTGGGACGTGTTGACGCACAGGGTGATCGGCAGAACATCATGTCGGAATTGATCTTGGCCGACCTGATGCTTGTGGAAACAAGGTTGGAGCGCATTGCCAAGGACAAGTTGAGACAGGCCAAAGCCCAAAATCTTTTGGTTGAAGAAGGGGCCTTGCACAAATGCAAGGTGGTGCTGGATCAGGAAGCCCCTGTCAGCACAGTCACGTTTGCCAAAGAAGAACAGGCGATTCTGAACAATTTGAACCTGATCACACAGAAATCCATCATGTGGTGCGTGAATGTGGCCGAAGGTCACGCCAATCGCGCGCCCGGCAAACCAGACGAGTTTATTGTGTCGGCAAAAATAGAAAAGGAAATTGTTGGCATTGAAAATCCCGAGGAACGCCAGATGTTCATGCAGGATTTGGGACTCAAGGACTCGGGCTTGAATCGATTGAACGCCGCCGCGTATCATCAGTTGGGTCTCATGTCGTTTTACACAGTGGGCCCGGACGAAGTCCGTGCCTGGACCATCAAACAAGGTTCCTTGGCGCCCGAAGCGGGAGGCAAGATTCATTCTGATATTGAGCGCGGTTTTGTGAGGGTCGAGGTCATGAAGTACGATGACCTGATGGCCGAAAAAAGCGAGCAGAAACTCAAATCGCTGGGCAAGGTGTACGTCAAGGGGCGCGACTATGTGATCCACGACGGTGACATCTGCAATTTTTTGTTCAATGTGTGAGGCCTCTCGTTCTTACTCATCGGCATTGTATCTTGCCCTAAAATAGTATTCAATCGCACTAAAGAATCGATTCATCTCAGACTGTCTTCCCGGGCTTTGGGACTCCAGAGCGCATTCTGCAAAACTTTTAGTGAGTGGGCGATAAAAATAGGGTGGAGAATATTTGTCTCCTTCCTTGTGATAATCACTGGTTAAAAGAACCGCAGGGATCAGTGGTGAGTGAGGAATGTCAGTATTTGCGGCCAGGTGAAAAAGATAAAAAACAAAAGACCAATAGCTAGTGCGATGATTGATGTGAAGGCCCACAGGTTTTTTCTTTTTTGCAAGGCCTTGATAGTGGTTTCGAAGTTGCCGTCCGCAATCAGTAACAGTCCGTCTTGCCCCCGGTGAATCAGATTGCCATCAGAACCCAAGTGAGCTGTGCCCAAGACAGTGATGGTGTCTCCGGGTTCCAAAATTGTCTCTTCAAAATGCAATGTGATGTCGCCCACAAAAGTGCTAACCGTGAGTTTGTATTTTTCTAACAAGGTGGCACGCAGTTCATCACTGATCTTGTGTTTTTTTGAATCACTGGTCTTGAGTTTGAGGTCGTTTTCAAAACAAGTTTCAGCCCCTGTCATGTCCACAGTCATTCGTCCGGAATGGTCATCGAGAAAAAAGGGGACACATTGCCGGTCATCGATGATGGGCTGGTCGTCTTTGTTGTGTGGATTGTCTACGACGAGACGGTAGGAAACACACGCCTTTTGGGAGACAGGCGCCACAAGAGTTCGATCCTTGGTGCTCACCTTGCCGCAAATACGCACCAGTCCTGACTTGAGGAATCCTGTGTTGGACAAGGGGGTCCCGATCAGGAGTTTGCGCAGTCTTTCTTTTTTGATCGTTTTGAACCCCATGCTCACGGCAGAAGCAAAGATGATGATATTGAAAAAAAGAAAAAAAACAAGGTCACGCATAATCAGCCCTTTTACGGAATATCAGTTAATGCCGCCTTGTTTGATGACAAGGCCTTGATTGTTTAATATCTTGCGGGCGATGTTCTGCACACGCTCAGGGGCATCAGAAAAAAAGATTTCGTCAGGAGTGCTTTGCGACTGGGTGTTCAGCAGATTATTTTTGTTCAACAACTCCCAAACCTGTCTGGCCGTTGTTTGGGCGGAATCGACCAGTGTGATTCCGCTCCCCAAAAACTGGCCGAGCTGTTTTTTCAGGATGGGATAATGTGTACACCCCAGAATCAAGGTGTCGATGTCTTTGTGCAAAAAATTAGCCAGATAATGGGTGAACAGAGGTTGTAGAATCGATTCGCCAAAAATCCCTTCTTCGATGACGGGCACAAACAACCCTGTGGCCTGGGAAAAACACGTGAGTGTCGGATTCAGTGTCTTCAGAGCCTTTTCATAAACACCTGATTTGATCGTCCCTTCGGTGCCGATCACTCCAACCCTCTTGTTTTTTGTTACGGCAAGGGCCGCGGCCGCTCCAGATTCGATCACGCCGACCACGGGCGTTTTGAGCCTCTGTTGCAGATAATCCAATGCCACTGCGCTGGCTGTGTTGCAGGCGACCACGATGAGTTTGACATTGTGATCCATGAGAAAAAGGCTGTTTTGCAGGGCATAGCGAAGGACAATGTCGTGTGATTTGGTTCCGTAAGGCACGCGGGCTGTGTCGCCAAAATACACAAAATGCTCATGGGGCATTTGTTTTTTGAGCTCCTGATATACGGTGAGTCCGCCCACACCGGAATCAAAAATACCAATGGGTTGATGAGGTTGAGTCATGGAAGGAGATTAACATTTTGATAGAGTTGTGGTCAAATAGGGAATCGTGCGTTGGCAGAAGGGCCCAAGGCATAAGGCATAAGGCATAAGGCATAAGGCATAAGGACCAGTCGTTGGGAACAATGATTGTATTCAATTTTTCCTAGGCCCTTAGCCCTGCGCCTTACGCCTTGTGCCCAAATGTTTCGTGAGCACACAAAGCACAAAAACACTTGTGCCGCTTTGATCAGAAGTAGTATGAGCGCGCGGGGAAGCAAAGGCACGAAAGGATGTTTTATGCAGGGCAATGATCTCAGAAAAGGCAATGTGATTAAACTCGAAAATAAATTGTGGTTGGCCATGTCCGTGGAGCACAGGACCCCCGGTAATTTGAGGGCCTTCATTCAGGCCAAGATGCGCTCTATCGGTGACGGGACTCAAAAAGAATTTCGTTTTTCATCCACGGAACGTTTGGAGCAGGTCGATATTTTTGAACGCAAGATGCAGTATCTTTACTCAGATGGCGATGTATACAATTTCATGGATACCGAGAATTTCGAACAAATTGAACTGTCCAAAGAGACGATTGGGGACTATGCCATTTACCTCACGCCCGAAATGAACATCAGCGTGGCCTTTTGCGAGAACAATCCCATCACAGTCAAGCTTCCCACCACCATGGATTTCGAAGTTGTCGAGGCCGATCCCGAAATCAAGGGGGCCACGGCCAGTGCCTCATACAAATCCGCCACGCTCAGCAATGGGCTCAATGTGCAGGTTCCGCAATTTGTCAAAGTCAAAGATGTCATACGCATCAATGTCGAAAAAGGTGAATATCAGGAACGAGTCAAAAGATAGGGGTTCCCTCGATCCCGAAGTCCTGCAGTGTCACAATGATCAAAAGCATCGTTACGGGGAGCTGTATCGCAAATATCAGGATTCACCTCAGGGGATGCATTTCGTCTCAGGACACACCCAACTGTCGCGTTTTTTGCAGTTTTTACAGATGGGCAATCTGGAGGGGAAAAAAGTTCTGGATCTGGGTTGCGGCTTTGGTGATTTTTACAAATTTCTGAAAGAGCAGGGGATTTGTGTCCAATATAGGGGTTACGATATTGTGCGTGAATTTATTACCTGTTGCAGAGAAAAATTTCCAGATGGTCACTTTGAGGAGCGGGACATTCTTTTTAAAAAACCCAGGGTAAAATTTGATTACGTAATTGCCAGCGGTGTCTTTGCTCACGCCAATTTGCCGTTTTTTAAAGAGATGATCAAAGTGGCCTATGGTTTGTGTCGCACAGCCTTTGGGTTCAATATGTTCGACACAGCTCAGGAAGATTTTTTTCACATTGATGAGGAAGAAGTTCTTCACTGGTGCCGTCAAATGAATCCCGCTGACATCAAAGTCACCAGGGACTACCTGCCGGGGGATTATACGGTGTTTGTGTATCGATGAATCACCGTAGCTCAAAGCTGAAAGCTCAAAGCTCAAAGCTCAAAGGTTGAAGTTGGACAAACAAACCTTATTTGTTCAACTGTCAGGATTTTTTCTTTGCTTGTCAGAAACGCAACAGCTTGCGATATCATTTTCTGACAATTATCAAAAAATATCTTGTTGTGAATAATTCTGTTCTGTACAATAGAACTGTCGGAATAAAAAACTTTGCTCTGAATCATGAGAGCCTCTATGCGTGTTTCTTCTGTCAACTCGCAACCCTTTCTCGCTCATGACCCCGGTCTTTTTGTCGTCAACGACATCCTGCACATTGTGCTTCAGAATATTCCCGAGGAGCTTCGTAAACGCTGTCGTGTCGACACACAGAGTGTTTCTCGAGGATCTATTGAAGACGCTGTTCTGCACGATCACTGGTCGCTCGATGAACTGGAAAATGTCGATTATATCCTTAACGAGGGCATGTTGCAGGTGACCCTCGTGTTTAGGGACCCCTTCAATCGCCAGCAGGCGAGGTATACATTTGAGGTATGAGGCACAAGGCGTAAGGCTTAGGGGATAACGGAAGATCCTGTTCTTGCTTTGCCGAACACATCACGCTAGATGTTGAGCATGCGGCACACATATCTCTTTTACGAATCCGAATGGGTGGCAAGCGGTGTGTATTACAACAACGCGGGCACGTCTGTGCCGTTTGAAGGGGGTTCCAAAATCACACATCAGGATCTTTTGTGGAGATTAGACAGCAGAATCACGCTGTGCCGACCCAACACCATTGAGTTCACCAACACATACGAAATCACGCCACTCGTTGACGGCCAAACAGAGACGCAGTTTGTGTCGCGCAACCCGTCTCTGGGCAGGTTTACCGGTTCACTCATTTTTGTTGAAGACACCATCTTTGTGTGCGCACACAGCGAAGATCATTCTCAGATGGTGATCGAAACCAATCGCAAGATCGATAACAACACTTATGCCAATCACGGGGTCCTGCTTGTGGGGAATGTCAGGATGAGTTCGTGGACAGCCAGGCTTTCAACCGAGGCGCAAAAACTTAAACTCATAAAATAAAAAAAGCCCCCCCCCCC
>CAZGMS010000190.1:0-12019 GCA_964526915.1 uncultured Nitrospirales bacterium | reverse complement strand
CATGTTTTTGGGCGAGTCACGACTCGCCCCTACGTTCTATTGTGACAGTGATTATCGAGCTGGCTTAAAAAAACAATCTACTATCAATGGGTTACAAACTCCCTATTGCTTTTCTGACACAGCGCATCTATGTGCCAAGACATGGGGTTAGGGCAGTTCTTGTGGCAGCTTTTGATGGGCGCAATGAATGGGAATTCTGTCTTCAACACAATTGGGTCTAGAATTCAAATAACGGCAAAGCATTGTGAACACTACTTTATCTGATCACGCTGAGTGCTTTGTTCCTGTCAATCGATCAAAGTTGTCTCAATGTTCTTGTCATTTTGGAGGGCGTTTTGTCATCCCTGCGAAGGCAGGGATCCAAAGGTTACGCATACTTCTGGATTCCTGCCTGCGCAGGAATGACAAAAAATATTTACTTTGTAACTTATGAATACGGCGACAGAAAGCAAGTTGATTTCAAACAAGAATATTTTGAAATAAATGTGAAATAGTACGCAACATTTTTGCGGTGCCACCGATAATTAGTACGGAGACGTGGTTTGTCTGCGCGTGTGTCGTGGACATTGATTGGAGGGCAGTAGCATTATGAAGAACAACACCCAACCCAAATATTTAAAAATTATTTTGGCCACTGTCATCGCTTTTTATTCAACCGCTTGCGATCAGAACATTGTTTCTCCCGTCGATTTAACAGTCGATACATCGATCAGCATCGCCACATTTACAGTGACCGATAACATCATTGAGCAAGAGACGACTGTCACGCTGAATTGGAACGTCACAGACACTTACGGTAAGGTCAGCTATTGTCAACTCACCACCGAGGCGGGTGAGGCCACAGTCGCTTGCACGGATGGTTCCAAAACCATCACTCCCAGCAAAACTACTGTTTACACACTCACCGTGTTTTCTGATGGCGATGCGATTCGCGCTAAAAGTTTGCAGGTGACTGTGTGCGCCAAGATTGGCGAAAACGGTGTTTGCGAAAACGAACTCACCGAAACACCTGTTGACGAGATTTGCAACGACACGATCGACAACGATTTTAATGGCACCGCCGATTGCGATGATGATGCGTGCGCCGAAGATGCCACGTGTCTTCCTGTAGAACCCGTTTACGAATTCACCACAGAGCCCAGCGTTACACCAGACCCTGCGGTGATTGGCGAACCCTTTATTGTTGCCTGGGCCGGCACCTTTGCACAGGTTAACCTGACGTGTTTGCAATGCGATGTCGAAGATTTCCCGGTTGATTTTGATGGTGGCGATGGCAGTTTCACCTGCACCATCATCTCCGAGGCCGATTCCGTATCGATTGTGGTTTCACTCTTTGGTTTGGACACAGAAGGGGTCGTGAAAGATGCGCGCACACTCACGTTGACGGCCAACAAACCCGTGCCGGTACCAGAGCCGGAGTTTGAGGCGGATATTAATAAGTTTTCGACATCTCCTTCCACTCAAATGTTTTATGGTGAAGAATACACTTTGTCTTGGGATGTCACTGATGCGGTCGACGTTTTTCTCGATGGTGCTGAAGTAGACCACGAAAACCAATCAAGAAATTATACGGCAGGCATTGATCCTCAAGCTTCATCTACCAGTTATACACATAAACTTGTTGTGACCGATGAGAATAATCTTACAAGAACACGAGAGAAAACTATCACTATAGCCAAGTTTGTTTCTCAAGGTACATATCTTGCCGCCGATGTTGTCGATTATGTGAGAGGGGCTTCTGAAACAGAAAACTATTTGATAACACGTACTGCTGTTTACCGTGCGCCTGATGCCTTTGGTGTTGAAGCCGAACAGGTTGTTTCGATTGACGAACTCAATGCTGACACAGTCGAACATAATAACAAAGATATGACAGACGCTGGTGAGATATATTCTTTTTTAGCGACATCCAATGGCGATTACTACATTGGCACAAATCAGGCGTTATATCTCAAAACAGGTTCAACAGTGAAGGAAATAGCCAAAACGAGCGGATTGGCAACAGTAAAGGCAATAGCTGAAACATCACAGGGAATATATGCTGCAACGGATAGAGAACTTTTTAAAGTTGATGTGAGCGAACCAAATCCAAACGGTCTTGGCGCTTTTCCAACTGAAAATTACCCCAATTCAGATTCATATGTCGATTTTTACCAGCTAATTACAAATCCGGAAAATAATAATCAGGTTTTGGCAATTACTGCTGAGGGAGTTTATTTTGTGGATTTCGCCGATGCAGAGAATTACAGCGATAAAAAATTCAAAACCGCAGCAACGAAGGATAAGGACATCAACAAAGGCAATTGGTCGTTTGATGATAGCTTGCTGGTTTGGAGCAATAATATTGTGTACCAATGGGATGGATCCGCATTATTGGAAAAAATCGATATTGATGATGAAAATATTTTCATAAATTATGTTGTGAAAGAAGGAGGGCGCTATTTGCTGGCCACGACAAGTGGAATAATATGTCTCAATGCAGGCTCAAAGTTGTTCAACACCAACTTAATGAGCAATACTCTGTATTTGGCAACAGGCAGTGTAAATGATGTTGCAGACTCCGGTACCCCAGGTACCCCACTGACTAGTATGAGCTTGGGTGCGTTGGGTAAAAATACAGTCCATGCGATAGCCGAGGGCGGTAATCGTTACAAAATAGAGTGGCAGGATGCTGCTTTTATGCTTGCTCCCACGCCTTCTATCAATTTTCCCAAGATGCCTGTAATTAACTCTGAAATTATGCAGAAATTATTCAATAAATAGGAGGTGATTGTATGAGCGACCTGGCATTAACATCAATAAACACCCCTAGCACTGTAGTGGCTGACCCGGTAAGTGAGCCAGCTGTTACCAGACCTGGATCGACTGATGATGACAAGGGGGCTCAATTAGTTATCAGCGAAAAGGGAACTCTTGAAGTAACTGTTCCTATTTCAAGTGCAATTCAGACTGAGGAAGGATTCAACGAGGAAGAAACAGCGGTTCTGCATCCCGAGGACAAACCAACGCCAGAAGGTGCTTTGTCCATAAAAGGTGATGTCAGACTTGAGGACATCAGTATTTTCAACTTGGGCCTTAAGCATAGTTTTAAGTTGGGTGGGGCTGAGCCTGGCTGGTCATTCAATCCAAACGTTGGTTTCAATTTTAATGATCACCGTTTTGGCAAAAAAAAGCACGAGTATGATTTTATTGCCAAGGTTGGCCCCACTTGGAGCTCAACAAGTTTTTTTACGCCGCCTGATGTAGCCTTGACTGCCGCCTTGGAGGTGCAAAGAGATAATTATTCCGACGATCCAATATTTTCTCTGTCTAATGATATGAGTTTTTCTAGAGAAGAGGATAAATTGGTTCTTTCGGCAATGGAATGGAATGGTATTATTAACCTGCCAATTGAGGATTTAATCCTACTTCAACTCACGGGTTCGTTAAGTCCCGAAAAAGGTGATGCCGGTTGGAGTTCGGTGAGCACACCTTGGTCTTTGGGAGGGAAAGGTCGGATAGAATTGCCAGTTGCCAAACGACCAGATGAAAAACCAACTGGTCTGACATCCGCTACTGTCGAAGCAAGTGGAAAATATTCTCAAGATGCCGATTCAACAGTAGACAACAATCCCGAGGGGTTATTTTTTGACGTGGGTGATTATGCCTGGGATTTTGATTACAGAACTCTCGAACTGGGAACCGCAGTCTACCTCAGTTGGTTGGATCCGAAGACATACGATATCTTACTCGATCCAGAACAAAGATCAAATTTTGAAGCGCATATCAACTGGAAGCGAAAAGATGGCAGTGGCTTGGGTCCAGAGGGTTATACAAATTTAGAGACAGGTGAGTTTTTAAGATCTGACTTATGCAATACTGGCGGTGATATAAGTAGTGAAGAGTGTTTGCTGGCAGAAGATGCGGCGAGGATGTTGACATACCGGTCCGATGAAGTGACCTTGGACCTGAAGGTGTCTCCAAAAATGTACCAACTTCTTCCAGGTGTATTTAAGGGAGATATTTGGAAATATTTCAATCCCTATGCAAGCGTTTCAGTTGGCGCACAAACACAAACCTTGGTTGGAGCTGGTTATGATAAGCGTCTTGAGGTCAGGCCAATTATTGCTATTATGACCGGCTTCAATATGGTTATTGGCAATGGAACAATTCAATTAGCAAGGCCCGAAGTTCCAGGGAGCAGTTTATAACTTATACGTTTAGGAGACTACTATGAAAACAAAAACCACCATCACCATCGTCATCGGAATTGCCTTTGCGTTGACTTTGGCTATAAATATCATCGCGAAAGCGAGCGATTCAGTCGACCTCGGTGTTTGTACTGTTACAAAAACAGCAAACACCAAAGACACAGCTGGCCATTACATAGCGGGATCATTGGCCGCCATGATTGAGGATGGTTACAACTATGGGTGGGATGGTCAATATGATCCCTCTGGTCAAACTTGTTATCAGGAAATCAATTTTGCTTCGGGAATCACCGAAGTGACGATTACAGAACCAATTACTTTGCGTCAGACCGGGAATTCTGAATATTTGACCATTAATGGTGGTGGGATAAAGATCAACAACGCTATGGAGGCAGATAGCACTCAAGCCATGTTCATTATTGATGGTTCGAATATGGTGAAATTTGATGGTCTTACCTTTACTGGTAATTCTGCTATCAGCATTAAATGCTTAGACGCCAGTGATGTTGAACTTACGGGAATCACTATTGATAATACCTCGCCCACAACAGCCCTGTCGTTTGAAGGGTGCTCCAACATTAAACTAACAGATGTTCAGGTAAAAAATTCGGCCGCTGGTGCAACAGATGCGGTTATCGACATTAAAGGATCTTCGAGTGTTCCCGTCGTTGATAGCGTGGAATTGAGTACTGTCACCTTGGGGCCAGATGGAACGCAGGGAATAGGCGTGAAAATCAACTCTGCCTCGAATGTGTCAGTTAATTCCATCATAGCAAACAATCATAATGGGACAGTGCTCGATTTGTTTGCCATTGCTGAACTCAAGAAAATGAATGTGACCGCTACCACAGTGGAATCTGGTATTGTGATGAATGATATTGCCAACAACAGTACCTCATACACTTATTCGGCAACACTGATTGGCAATGGTGAAAACAACGGAACGGGATTGAAGCTCGATGAAGGTGTTTCTCAAATGACCTTCGAAGGGCTGAATATCAGTGGCTTTGGTGGCAACGGCATTCTGGTCACAGACAGTTGCAACTACAACACCTTTAACAACATCACAGTGCACTCAAATCTTAATTATGGTATCAGTTTTGAGGGGTATGCACAGCACAACAAGATCACCAGCGGTTCAAGTTTTTATTACAACAGCAATTGTGGCATCAATCTGGCTTCTGGGGCTGAGATGACCATGATTGAAACTGAGGTTGATACTTTTGCCAACCAGAATGGGTGCGCCATTGATGGACCTTCAGAGTTGGATGTCGCAACCGATGCTTTGCAGATATTTCCCACTGGCGAAAACCAAATCTACGTGGATTTTGATCGTGACGCGTATGCGGGTGACAAAACATTAGATCTGCATAGAACCGATAACGGCACGTCAGGGACAGATTTGGATAACCAGATGATTTCTCTTTCTTTGAACTCAAGCCCCAACAAAGGCACTAAGGGAGTGTTGAAAGGCGTGTTGTCCAAATTTGGCAACAAGTTGATCAAAAAGTCGATTGCGGATACCCAATATCAAACCATATCCGCAACAAGCAGTGGCGGATTGACCAACTCTTACATCACATCTTTTGAAATTGATAAATTGCCTTTGCCTTATTCGACCACACTGGATGAAAACTATTTTGCGCTCATTAAGAACGCGGATGGCTATGTGATTGGCATTTGGAAAGGTGTGGCAAGTTCTGATGGAAATTACAATGATAGTACGGGCTATACAACTGATGAAAATTGTTATCAAGACCCAACGGACACTTCCTCATTACAACGCATTTATTCCGAGAAAGATTCCGATGGCGATACGATACCCGATTGGGAAGAAGACGCCGATCACAACTGCGTTGTGAATGGCACCGAAACCAATCCCTACGACGCCGATTCATTCGACGATGATGGCATGAACGATTATTGCGAACAAAAATTCGGCGCCGATCACAACAACCCCGATTCGGACGCGGACGGCCTCAAGGACGGTGAGGAAGACGCCAATGGCAACTGCGTGCAGGACGCCAACGAGACAAGCCCCATGGATTCCGATCAGGATGACGACGGTCTGCTCGATGGCAAGGAAGCCATGTACGGCACAGACCCCTTCGATAACGATACAGATGATGATGATCTGTTGGATGGCCCCGAGACCGACAAATGCCCGCTCATCAAAGGCGACTGTTATTACGATTATTGCATGGTTGGTGTGGACACAGGCCTGGACTTCGATAACGACGGCATTGGTGATTACAAGGAAGATGCCGACCACGATTGCGTGTACGACTTGGGCACTGAGCTCAGGGCCGATAGCACCGACACCGATGGTGACGGAATTTCAGACGACAAAGAAGACACCAACCTCAACGGTCAACACGACGAAGGTGAAACCGATGGCACCAAGGCGGATACCGATGGTGACTGCATACAGGACGGTAAAGAAGACAAAAACTTCGATGGCGAATTTGACCTCTCTGCTCAGGAAACCGATCCCACAGTCATGGATAGCGATCTCGACGGCATCAATGATGGCGGCGAGGGTGGCGAAGACGTAAGCTGTGACGGTGTTCTGGACGATGGCGAGACCAAGCCTTACATCAACGATACCGATGGTGATGGTGTGGGCGATGCGGAAGACGTCTGCCCCTGGAACAAGGATCAGAACTGCGTGGTACGCTATTGTAACATCAATAACTTCGATAACATCGATACCGATGCTGACGGTCTGCCCGATGTCAAGGAAGACTTTAACGGCGACTGCGCCTGGACGCAGTCTGGCAAAGAACCAAATCCGCTCATATACGATACGGATGCCGATGGTCTGAACGACTCTATCGAGGTCGACTGTTTTGGGACCAACCCCACCACGGCCGATACCGATGGTGATGGCAGGTCCGACTACGACGAGGTTGATAACAGTATAGCCCAATGTAAACCAATGTATAACCTTGGGGATACCGACCCACTCAACGCCGAGTTTGGTTGCGCGTTAGACATCACAAAACACGCAACAAATGGCGGGAATATGACGATAATACTGTTGGGTGTGTTGGGGTTATTGTTGAATATGAGATTACACAAGCTTGCGACACAAAACGATTAACAAAAAGGAGTGAATTATGGGTAATTTATTATCAGCTGAAGTTGGTGTTCGAGCAAACGTTGCTGACCCTGCCAATGAGAATGATGTTGCGCTAACAAGCATAACCGAGGCCCAATATGAAGATGGCTTCGTTGAAAACTTTAAGCCAGCAAGACAAGCTGCTTATGGATTTCAAGAATCGCTTTATGCCGAATTAGTAGCCGATATTTTGCCCGAGAGAAAAGTATCCCCCTACATTGGAATCGGTGGAATTCTTTCTCTAGGCCAACAAAACATGCGTTTTGCTGATGTAGCCACTGATAGTAATCTCCTCAACCTCAGAACCTTTCGCGGCGGATTGCTTTTTGATGCGGGTGCCCGTTTCCATTTAGATTCTGCTCTAAGTGCTTTGAGCGTTGGTCCATCATATGCCTTGCAATGGTCAGACAGTGTTAAGTTCAAAAGCCCAACAGGGGAACTCAGTGGTTACGACAACCTCGATTTTCCTCTTGATTTATCAACTGTTGTGTCGCCATGGGAAACACAACACGAAATATTATTAAAAACTGCTCTTGATTTTGATATTTCAAAAACTGGTTCTAATAGAGAAACAAGCATTGGATTTGATTTTGGTATTGGTGCTAGAATTCTTAAATGGCGGCCCACAGAAGATATGGCGGACTTGGTAAGAACCAAAGTTGAAGGTGGTTATGCATTACCATCGCAATTAGCAAATGGTGCAAGTGCCATGTGTGCACACAATAGAGCAATCAAATTTGAATTGCCCGATTCTGGTGATGCAGGGAGCAGTAGCTCAACGTCGTTGGACATAATGGCAGGTGTCCACCTGATATTTTAATCGTCAAGTCATTTTTTGTATTGTTGTCGAAAATTGGAGGGATATTTTGACAAAGCCAATTAATACAATCACGGCCGATGTGCAAACACAATACCTCACAGCATCAAGGGATTTAACCCCTGTTGATCTAGCAGGTCCTAATGAGGAGAATAGTTATCAATGTCAGTCCTTTCGTTTGGATGGGAGAACAAGGGATTTTTCACTCACATTTACAGATATGGCGGGTTTTGTTCAAGTGAGTGTTCTGGATAGTAAAAACAAACCAGTATTGTTTTCGCCAATTGTAAGATCTGTTAAGCGGGAGGTACCATTTTCGAATAGTGTGGAAGCGGTACTACTGGACGAAGATAAATCTGTTCTTGAGGAGTGGATGATTAGACGTGCCGCCGTGGGCAATGGTCTTTTGATACAGGCCAATACGTCACGGGAAGAAATCATAGAGGAACAAGAAATGTCTTTGGCAACTTCCCTGTTTTCATCTTCATTATACGTTAATGGATATCTGGCCTGCCGCAAGCAAACAGCTCCAGCCTCTGAGTAATTGCCACGCAACACCTTTTTATTGTAGGGGGGTAATCAACATGGCTGATTCAATTTATGATCTATCAAATCCCAATGCGACTGTTATCAAACAACTTGAAAGCGTTTATTTGCTTGGGGCTATTCAACGAACGTCACGGAGAGATCATGTGGATAATCTGCAATCTACAGAACAGTGCTCTGGTGTAACACAGTGTCGAAGGGAATTGAGTTTTTCTCAAGACACATATGTACCGAGCAAGTCAGCTTCACAAAGTGCTGATTTTATGATGCAAAAAGTTATGATTAGGACTGGTATTTATACTACTGTGACATACACAACTGTAGAAAGCACTGTAACCGTGGTACCTGAGGCGGCAAAGCAATATCAAAAATGCAAGGATGGTGCATTTGCTATTTCTGATCGGGACGAAGCCAGGGCCGAAAGACAGTGGTGCTTTCAGCACTTTCTGGGAACTGATAAGGAACCACACACGAGTACAGAACTTGTTGAAGTGCAAACAGGCATCACACCTGCAGTGAATTTTGGAATGATAGTTTTTGATTTCGTATTAAGTGGGTCCCAATGTGAATTGAAAGTTAATGGAGATCAACAGCTGATCGCTGGTGGAGTGGAGTTGACATGTTCTGAGAACATAGATGGTGTTACTGATAAGGGGTTGGTGAGAAGCATCTATGGATACTTTGGTGTTAAAAATTAATTTGAAAAGTTGTCAGATATTTTGAAAAAACAGGCAGATACTTTGGTTGTTGTTTAAATATTTTTTGTAAGAAGGATTTGATATTATGGCAAAGAAACTAGAACTCGTATCAGAAATTGCCAGGAAAGCATTGGAGTACGCCTTTGATCCAACACGCTCGTTTAATCCTACAGCAGATCAGATTCTTAATGATGGTCAGGGCTGGTCATGTACTGAATTAGATGAAGGCAATAAAACCACACTGACTTTTAGTGGATTCACATCTGCGGGTAATTTGTTGTTGCGCACCGATGCGGGGAAGACCACCTACATGCGTTGGACAAGAGCGGCTGACTATTGGATTTCGACAGAACTAAACCGCAGAAAAGAGCCTGTTGATCAAATCGTCTTAAGAGGTATTGTTTCGGCACCTTTGGCGGAAAGTGCTACTACCAGTGCATCGATTGACAAACTGTTACTTGAGCATTCAGTGTATGAGCCAAACATGACGTCTGCAAGATCGGCCGGATTTTTGGCCGCACATGGAGAGAGCAATTTTATCGTCACAGAAGTTTATGAGTGTTCACCCAACAAGTAAAAGGTAAAAGGTGCCAGTCCCCGTAAAGCTTCGCCACGGGGCAAGCAACAATCGAACAAAAAAGTGCCACCCACTTTTTCCAAACCCATTGGGTTGGTTACAACCGACCCCTACGTCTTGGGATGTCCCAATGCGATGTTATGACGGAGCAATGATGTTGCATGTGTAACCCTTTGATAAAAATACGCATTTGATTGCTGTCGAAGGTACCTGGCACCGATTGATCATACGGGGTTTTTAGAGATGATCTTCATTCATAACAAAAAGGTTGTTTGTTAAATGTATATGTTATATAATTAACCTATAAGGTAAATGGATAACATATATGTTTAATCATCTGCAACAGCGTGAAATTTTTCATCTGATGTTTTTGCGGCACTTTTGTCCCAAAATCAAAACCAACACCCTGTCCCTCAAAGGGGGCGTCAATCTGCGATTTTTTTTCAACAGCCATCGCTATTCCGAGGACCTGGATCTGGACATAAAAGACATCGAAACATTTCAGCTCAAGGATATCGTGATGGGCATTCTGGAGTCCCGTTCCCTGGCCCTGACACTCAGACCATTCCACATAAACAAAATCATTCCACCGGATATCAACGTTGCCAAACAAACGGAAACAACACAGAGATTCAAAGTGCATCTCATCACAGCATCGAGCGAAAACCTTTTTACAAAAATTGAGTTTTCAAAGCGACCAATGCGCGATGATATTGTTGTGGAAAGGGTCCGTGATGACGTGGTCTTTCCCTATAAAATTCAAACTCTATCCATACCACATTACACGGCCCAGGCGGCATTTCTGCAGAAAATAATAGCCCTCGCAGAACGAGGCAAAACACAGGCACGCGACATTTACGATCTTGCTTGGCTCAAGGCATTTGTTGATAGCCAGGCATTAAACTGCAGGCATCGTCTGGGCACAGAAATTTGTGCAAAAGCCAAGGGAAATATTTTTAAAATCTCATTCGCTATTTTCAGGGACACGGTGCAAAACTATTTGAACGAAGAGGAAAGGTTGCTCTACCAGCATCCCGACAGTTGGGAAGAACTGCAACTGCGAGTCTGTCAAATCATAGAAGAGATTGTCGAGAACAGGTTATGAAAGCCAATTTTGCGCAAATGATTCTCGTTCACGAGCAAACCGTCTTCACCACGCGTGAAGCCGCTGAACGGTGTCACACGTCGCTGGCATCGGCCTCACGGGGTTTGGCCCTGCTGACAAAACGTGGTTTGCTGACGCACGTCATGAAAAGTGTCTGGGCCAAGACTTCTGACAAGACATTTTCGGCCCACCAGGTCATTCCGCACTTGAATCACAAGCACCAGTTTTATTTGTCGTTTACCAGTGCCCTGAGCCTGCATGGTGTCCTCTCACAGCTTCCCCAGAGGGTGACTGTGGCCTCGACGGCGCATTCTGGTATGGTTAAAACACCTGTTGGTGTTTTTGAAATTCACCAACTCGCGCCAGAATTATTTCAGGGCTTTGACTGGGATAGTGCACATCAGTATTTATTGGCCACGCCTGAGAAGGCACTTGTCGATTGTCTCTATCTCTCGTTTCGCAAAAAAAAGCAGTTCGGATATTTTCCAGAAATTGATATGTCTTTACTCAATCAAAAAAACATCATGAAGTGGATCAACCTGATTCGGGACCAGCGAACGAAATCATTGGTCAAGGCAAAACTCAAGGAACTCCTGGTGTGAAAGGTGCATTTCGAACTATTGAAAGTTGCCAGTCCCCGTAAAGCTTCCCCCTACGCTAAAGCTTCGGTGGACAGGTCGGGGCACGAGTTGACTTGGTTTGATGCGCGTGGCTTATCACGGAATCTTTGATTCGGGCCGGTCAAGCCAGACCCCTACGTCTTGGGTGCCAAATGCGATGTTATGACGGAGTAATGATGTTGCATGTGTAACCCTTTGATAAAAATACGCATTTGATTGCTGTCGAAGGTACCTGGCACCTGTTGTTCAGAAAAATAAATTTTATTTTTAATACGATTTTTCTTGACGTTGTTTTTTTGCAAAAAACGTGTTTGTATTTCTGAACGATGTTGTTTTCAGCAAGGC
>CAZGMS010000189.1:0-12637 GCA_964526915.1 uncultured Nitrospirales bacterium | reverse complement strand
CCGTGCGGTGAGCACGGCATCCTGTATGTCCTGCACCTGGGCACCCAGCCTTTCGCCTTCACTGATCCGCTCAGGAAGCCACAGGGAGGTGTTCTGATTCACGGCGAGACCCATTTCGAACAGGCTTTGCATCGTGTGGTCACGAAGCGCTTCCTGTCGCATACTCAGTATGGCCGCATGACCTTCCTGGCTTCCCTGGTCCTGAACAAGCTTGTCGATTTTATATTGCCAAATCAGTGTGTCGTAGTGGTATTCGATACAGCTGAGGTCAGTCAGACCCTGTACATGTCCCTTGCCGTCTGATTCCGCATTGATCAGCATCCCCAGGGCATACAACATGAGGGAACCTTTTTCGGGAATCTCCCCGCCCTGTCTCTCAATTGCTGAAATGCGCTGAGAAAGTCCTCTCAGGTGAGAGCGGATTTCCGAAACGGGAATTCGGTGTTCGTTGAGACCGTAGGCCTGATAATAGTGAAGTTGGGATGACCCTGATAATTCTGCGTCGGCTGGTAGCAGATCGAATATTTGCTTGAACTCTGCGGGAACAGTTTGTGCCTCCGATGCGGATTGAGGACTTTGGGCTTTGGACTTTGAACTTTTTCCGCCAGATTCCACAAACAACCCCGACCCACCCGCCCTGCCTGTCCAGACGGTGCTCGGTTGAATGATGACATCTGTGAGTGTTCTTGCCTGCTCCTGAAACAATTCATAAGATTCTGGCCGTGTTGGAAACTGGGCCTTGAGTTCGGGTTTGTCTGCAACATAACGCTCCCAACTGTCTTGGCTTATGATATCGTTTGGTGAGGGTCCTATGTATGTCTTGATCGAAACTGACATATTCAACTAAAACATGCAATTAACGAGCCAAGATCGGTCTTTTGACGCCTATTATTTGTTGTTGAATATCAATGCACTAGAAAGTCGTATTGGGCAATAAATGACGTGATTCGCGTTTTAGCGTTGAAAAGAGTCAATGTTTTGTCATTTTGATGGAAAAAAAACTACCCTTCATGATTAGCTGGAATCGGGTCACGATGTGGGACAGATCTTGTTGCGCGCCCATCATTTCGTTTGTGCGATCAACCTGTCTCTGGTCACTTCTTGCCCCCTTGAAAGATGATGGTTGTCACTTGTCCGAGGATTTGGTCTCTTTCAGAATAAAGACTTTCACCACTACCAGGTTGATAAATTCGCTGACCATTTTTGAAAACATAAATTCCGGCAGATTGTGTGGACCTGCCAAAAGCACAGGCTTCAAGCAAGGCAAGTTTATTCGGGCCCAGACGGGAAAAGTCCCGATCGAGATATGTTTCTACCTCAGGATAGGGCATGGCAAAATATGTCGCTTCCGAAGCATGTGTTTCGGCGTAGCGTAATACATGAGGGGCAATCTCTCTTTCATCTTCTTTGTACGAATAAACAACAACGTACCCCGGGGCATCAAGAACCTGTTCATCAAAGCTGTCTGCAGTAATCATAGGCAACACATCTGAATGTTCCGAAAGAGTTTCACTCACACTTGTGAGATAGTAGGATGAAAGAACCTGAAACGGGCCATATGATTTGTTCAACGTTTGTATTTTGTTTCTGATATTTAGAATAACAGGCGCTTTTTCAAGCTCAGAATTTTCTGAAAGAAGCGCCCGTTCCAGAAAACACAGGGCATTGTAATAAAGCCCCCGAACACGATCTGACATTTCAGCAATTTCGCTTTCCCATTTTGGCGCAAAAACAGAACTTATCATCGACGCGAACAATTCAAAGACATCTGTTTGAGGGTGACCGCCTTCCTTGATGTTAAACATGTTTTTTTCCTGCACGGCGTCAAAAAAATCTTCGTCCAAAGTATAATCAAGCCTATTAAAAAAAGTTTGAAATTCCGGATATTGACAAAAGTCATATTGGAAATCCAAAGCATGATATGTTTCGTGTGCGACGATAAAAGCGCCATGCGATTCTGACATTGTGGGCAACATTTCATCCCAGATGGTGACTGTATCAGGATTTCCAAAACTTACGGCGGCATTTCGTTCTGAGCTCGGAAGATAAGCAATATTTTGAATGGCCTGACCTGGCTCCAGACCAAAAACCTGTTCTGCCTTTGCAACGGCCTGTGAGACTGTAGAAAGTATTACCTGGTTTTGAACCAACGTATCATCTTCAATGAATTCATAAAGAAAGTAGGGCACACTTCGATCAGGGAACCTTGCGGGAAATACTTTTCGCAAAGGCAAACAGATTTCAAAATCACCAAAACCCAAGGCAGACAGATCCAAACCATGTTTCATGAATGTATCGCCTGAAGGTTGTTCATGAGAATAACTATAGCCGGGTATAATATCAAAGCCGACAAGAACCGGCTCATCAGTGGTTCTCTCTCTTCCGATATGAATAAAAATGGCATTGCCATATTTGTCAAATAAGGGCTTATTTTGTTCTTCATACGCAACCAACTGACCACCTAATGTTTTTGCCTTGGCCATGTCCTTTACTCTTAAACTGACGACATCCACCAGACCGTTTAGCATCATGGGCTGTTGTGCCGCCAACAAAGCTTCTGGATTTATTGAAACATTCAGCGAACCATATACAATTGTTGAACGGCCAGATTCTCTGTCAATATCAGCATCACAGGGATGCGCAGTAATAGAGAGATTAAAATCGTGCATTAGATCGGATTGAGCCAAAAATGCCTGTTCAACCTCAACGCTTGTCCAGGCAGGTGGGGTGTCAAGTTTAATAACTTTACTGTCATGGAGTTTTTGCTGTTCATCAGATGTTAAGGGCTCCATTTTATTGATGGCTCTGTCAAAGTTGAATGTCCTATAATTACGCTTGAGTTTTTTATATGCCTGGGTTGCCATCTCTTGAACCGCATCCCGCGAGGCTTCACAGGTGGATGAAAATAACGGTTTTTCCTCAAACCAGTTCCACGCGATAATACCGTAACGCGACCCATCAGACCAGGCGTGGATTGTATAGGGAAATAAATTAAACTGTAATTGTTCTGTTTGTAGCAAGCGGGAATCAAGTTCCAATGGAACCACACCTGCCTGTCGCAACACATCATCTGGGGTCATGTCACCGTAATCCAGAAAAGGAATGTTATTGCCCTCTGACCAGCCTTGTTTATCGGTTATTAAAAAGGTATTGTTTTGTTGCAGAGAAAAAAAAGCTTGGACCATTGGATCTGTTGGCCCAATATGTCCCGTATATATTGCTGTTGCTCTGGACAAAGGATTCAGTTGATAACCGCTTCCTTTTATCAATCGCAGTTGGCGCAGGAAGTCCTGTCTTTGTTCCTGTACATCAGCGTAGAAATCATATTCCTGCTCATTTTGCTGAGGCCTGACTGCCGGTGTTTGAAAGTAGGTATCCACAGCGTCTTGTGTGATGAGGAGTTTATTCCCCGTTTTCCCCGAAAACAAACCCTGGAAACGGGGTGTCGTTTTTATGTTTTGCCATTCCTCGAATGATAATAGCGCGTCGCTGTTGCCCTGTTCTCGTTCCAGTTGCACAAGCGCCTCTTGAATGCCCAGCAACTCTTCTGGTGAAAATGCAACCTCTGCATTTTGTCGTAAATTCTCGATGGCCTGGGTAATGGAAATTGATTTGCTGACTGTCATGGCGATTCCCTTCATAAAAAACAGGTTATCATACAGTCAACTGAAGCAATAAGCATACCATTTCACAGCCATTTATTTATATGTATAAACAAGATATTACACTGACGACAAAATCTTTTCTGTGGTTTTGTGACAAAAAAATACCTGGTTTACCAAAATGATAAATTTGCCATTTGCCAGTGAAGAAGCGAAATTCCCGCCGATGACCCTGGTGCGTGGCAGACAAATTAACATTCACGACGGGAAACAGGCGACTACCGCTGTTTGTATTCAACCGCAAACCACTCGAAATGCGTGTTGCATTCTGAAAAGCTCTTTCGAAGAACAGAATTTCTTCGCCAGATTCCTCCATTGCAGGACTGCGTCTGTTACCTCTGCAATGATTTTGTTGGCTTCAGATTTTTTGAGACGAAAATATTTGGCCACTTCAAGCGCAAGCGCCAAGCTCTGAGAATTATCATCTTTTGAAATATTCAGTTTGAGACCATCCCCCGTTTCGGAAGGATTCATGTCGTAGGCAGGGGCAAGCCGCCAACCTTTTTCTGTTAAAATGAATCCGTGGTTTCTCAGGTGGTCATCAACATTGGACACGCAAATATTAAAGACGATTCTGCGCCAGAGTTCCTCCAAATCTTTTTGAACCTGCGACCCTTGTTGCATCAGGAATTCCACCAGGTCAAGGTAACTAGCCCCCGTGTCAGCGCATTCTCCATCCTTCTTACCAAGCAGTGTCATGGCCGAAGCAAAATGGATTCTTTGTTTCTGCTGGCGATCAAACCGTTTGGTGAGAAAAGTGTCATGGGGACTTGAAAACTTTTTGATTTGTGCCTCAGCTGTGGTGATTTTGGCCAGGCCCGCAAGTTTGTGCACAACGAATTCCCAGGCCCCAACATTGAGTTCATCATTTCTGCTTGGAAATTTTGCAATCCACAATTCTCCTCTGGCATCAATCACACTCGCCTTGGGCCGGGCCCCTCCCAGAGACCCCCCGGGGGCAATGAGAAGGTTGAGCCAGCTGGCGTAGTTTTTGTTCCGTTTGCTTCTTGCCCATATCACCTTTCAGGACAACTTGTGTGCGAGCAAATCAGCATCCTGCAATTTTCGGCCCAACTCATCATCTTTGGCGACAAGTGACAAATCTTTTTCAAGCCCCAGACTGACAAGCACATTGGCATAGGCCCCCAAGCTCACAGAAGGTTCTCCGTGTTCAATCGCCCTCAAGGTCATCCGGGTCATTCCGGCCCTCTCGGCAAGCCTGGTAGCAGAAAGGTGGCGTCGTAGCCGTGCCAGACGGATGTTTTCACCAAGCAATTTGAGCAAAGAAACAAGCTTGGGCATTTGGGGTGATGTTTTCTTAGGCACGTATAATATAATATACAAATCTATACTTTTTGGCAATCATATTATACTTTTCTTAACGTTAATGGGATTTTTCAGGATCAATAACTCTTCACATTGTGAATTTGTTGTCACAACTTGTCTCTTGTCAATCTTTGACCCTACCTCTTTAGTGCCGACTTTTCGGCTAACCTATTGATTTATCGTTCTCAGACTACGCTAACTGCGCAAGTTGGGTTAGAAAGTCGCTTCTTACGCAGAATCAACAATGACGCGTTTTGATGTTGAAAGGAGTCATTATTTTGTCGATTTGATGGGGTAAAAACTGCCCAGGACAACATGCTTGCGGGTAACGATCATTCAATCAAGAGAGGGCGGTGAGGAAGGCATCGGCGTTTATTTTATGACTGAAAAAATCATCGTATTTTAATTCTGTTGCCAGGCACCCACAATAAATTAAAACCGGTCTGATCGTCACCGACTTGGGAGTTTTTAATTTTACAATTTTGTCCTGCACCTCTTTGATGACCGAAGCAGAGATGTTTTTTTTGAATTTTATCTCGCAAACATAAATCGTGTTTTTGGTTTGAATGAGCAAATCAATCTGGCAGGCTTGTTTTCTTTGCGTCGTTTTTTGAAAATAGGGTGAACAACTCACCACCGAGTTCAAGGGCACCAATAAATGACCACAAAGGGCAGGCAGGTTGTTTAGAATAAGATTTTCAAACTGCAAACCCATGATCACATCCCACCCCGGCAAGGTCTCCAATGACACCGTAGCATACAACCCGCCCTTGATCTGTTCTTTGGCCGGTTCAATGTATTTCAGATAAAACCGGAGATAGTTATCAGAGAGCCTGTATTTGCTGACCCCATTTTTTTTTCTTTCTGTACTAAAAACAAAATCCTGTTTTAAAAAACCGGATTCAATCAAATCATTAAGGTAATGCGACATGGTGCCATTGTTGTCTCTCTTTAAAATGTGGCAGATTTCTGTGAATGTCTTGCTTCCGCTGACCAAGGTAGTGACGATTTCCCTGTAAACAGGGGCGCGTCTAGAAAAAGTGGAGTTAAAGATATTGTCAAATTCTGAAAACAGAAATCCTGCAGGCTGATAAGCCAGCCTTTTTATGTTTTGTTCAGCTGATAGGTTGGTTTTGATCTCTTCGAGATATCGCGGAACACCGCCCGTCACCGACAAAATCTTGAATTTTTCGGCACTCGTAATTGTGTTTTTCTTTTTGCCCCAAAATTCATTGCAGTGATGCAGGGGTAATTCCTGAAGAGTGAGCGTCAGTGAAACACGCCCGACAAAGGCGGCATTGTTGAGAATATTTTGGTCCATCCAGGAGGTGACCGAACCACAGAGAACAAGAACGAGTTTTGGATTTGTTTTGAACAGGGTATCCCAGGCAATTTTGAGTTTGGCAGAAAAGGTCTTGTCGCCTGCGGCCATCCACGATATTTCATCAAACAAAAGCACAGCCCTGCCCGTGCGAACATATTTTGCCAAAAGTGAGAAAGCCTGCGTCCAATTTGGTGGTGGCATGATTTCGGGGAGATCAAAATTTTGAGAGATTTGTTCGGCAAAGTTTTTGAGTTGCTCTCTGCTTGTGACCCCCTCGTTGGGGGCCAACCCCTGAAAGGCATAAAAATTTTCTGCAAGGGTTCCAAACTCTTCGATCAGGCGGCTCTTGCCAATGCGACGACGTCCGCGGCACACAATCAAACAAGCTGTTTTGCGTCCCAGTTCTTCTTTGAGCCTTTGCAGTTCTTCGTTTCGTCCGATAAACATAGTCTGTAGTTAGCGGCAAATCAACAATATGTCAAATGTTCGATGAATAATAGCCTTATAAATTTAGCGCTAAATCGACATATTGCTCGTTTATCGCTTTGTTTTCAGGTGCCAAACAAAGCGATAAACCAACATCGTTTTGGCGACAGGAGAAATAAAGGCCCTAAGAACCCCCTGTTTACAAGAGGGGGTTCACACGGGGGTTTTTAGAGATGTCCTTAAGTTCCTGTTGCTCATGATTTGGCAATGTGAGTGGACTGCAAATTGATTGGTTGATCATGCGCAGAGACGGCGTGTGGAATGTTCTGGAGTGCAAATTTCACACCCAACCCGTGGGCACTTGGGTGATTGACGATGTGATTCAAAAAATCAAACTTCTCAATTCACCAGATTCCGTAACGCTTGAACCCATTCTGATTGCCTCGCACGGAGTCACAAAAGAGGTGTTGAAAAAAGGGTTTTTCAACCAGGTCATCACGCTGAAAGAACTCTTGGTCCCTTGAAAGCCAAAACCTGCCACGTCGTCAGGGTCATGATGTCGTCAATAAAGCTCAAATATCAATAACTCTTCACAGTGATGATTTGTTTGAGCCGGGTCACGCTGTGAACCAGATCGCTCTGTGCGGCCATGACTTCGTCGATATTTTTGTAGGCGGCGGGGATTTCTTCGAGCAACCTGCCCGATTTATCGCACTCCACGCCCTGGGTTTGTCTGGCCAAATCTGCTGGACTGAATCTATCTTTCGCTTTAGTCCGACTCATTTTGCGTCCGGCCCCATGGCTACATGAGGAAAAACTCAAAGGGTTCGCCAAGCCCCGCACAATGTATGTGCTCGCCCCCATCGAACCCGGAACAATGCCAAAATCGTCAACTCCGGCGCGGATAGCACCTTTGCGGGTAATAAAAACATCTTCACCAAAATGCCTTTCACGTGCAACATAGTTGTGTACGCATTCGATCGTTTGTGCCACAATACTATTTTCATCCTGCTGGAACAGTTCGGCAAAATAGCTGATGATTCTTGCCATCATGATCGCACGGTTTGCCTGTGCATAGTCCATGGCCCACTGCATATCGCTCCAATAAGCCGCAAATTCAGACGTCCCTTCTCTCAGAAATGAAAAAAAGGTATTGGGCACTGTTATCCCCGATTGCCCTGTGTAAATTTTGGCGGATTCAAAATGGATTTCACCAAGCTGATGACCAATCCCTCGCGATCCGCTGTGTAACACAACCCAGATATTGGATTCACGACCCTGGTCAGGCTCCACACAAATTTCAATAAAATGGTTGCCGTCGCCCAAGGTTCCCATCTGTGTCAACGCCCTTTGGTGATCTGCTCTCACTTCTGGGTGTAATTGCTCAAACCGATCCCATCCGCTCCAACCAAGTACATCATCTTCAGGATTCGTGTGGTAGTTGGTTCCCACGGCAACAAGCCTCTCGATTTCTGCCCTTGCCCTTGCCAATTTTTTTGGTTTAAACAAATCCGCCCTCAATGTGAGTTTTCGTGCCAGCATGCCACACCCAATATCCCTGCCAACGGCTGAGGGGTACACGACGCCTTTGGTGGGTATGACGGAGCCAACCAAAACACCCGATGAGTGATGCACGTCTGCCATGAGCGCTACATGAGGTTGAACAAATGGCGCATTGGCCACCTGACAGGCTGTGGCCTGCTCTTCACCTGTCATCGGGCGTGTGGCCCAACTGACAATGGGCACTTGAGTGTTTGTGTTTAAGGTTAGAGGCATATTTACAATTCATCCAAATCTTTCAACCTTACGTCTGAGGTGCGATAGACGCACCCTCTCGGCAACTTGTTTAATATGTGTCTGTCGGGCCTGTTTCAACAGTGCGCTGGTCATTTCATTTTCTATCTGATCGGCCAAACTGCATCTGGCCAGATAACGGTTCTCGTTTCTGTCCCGCGATTGCTGACACCGAATACAGCGGCCTGTTGGTGTGTGGACAAGTTGCACACAATTGCTTGTCTTGTTGATCTTTTGCCCCCCCTTACCAGACCCTCTGATAAAACGCTCAATGATATCTTTTTCGTCGATACCGAGGGTCGCAAATCGCTGACTCAATGCAAGCAACTTGACATGCGAAACACCCGGCAGATTGATCATGTCAACGGATCGAAAAACGCCTCTTGTCACATGTGCTTGTTGTGTCGATCTCTGGCCAGCAACCACACCGCCGCCACAATTCGGTGTATCGGAACTCACGTAACAAGTGCTGGAACCTCGTAGTGAAAATTCTGATGCCCCCGAAAAGGCAACGGGTTCAAAACCATGAACTTGCATTAAAGATGGCATGCCCATTCTAGGAATAAACATAAAACGATTATCCACAACATTGGTTAAAAATCACCGACCCTGCTCATTATCGTCAAAATAACGCACTTGTTGCGTGAAATTATTATTTTTTTTGCGCAAATTCGATAACACTCACACCACGCAACCACAAGCCAACATTTTGTTATCATTGATATATTAACAACATTCTCATGAGGGCATTTTTTTTAGCAACATTTTTTTGGATTAGACGAGAGTGCAACGTAGAAAAGGAATTCTGATTATGGCTTTTATAGGTTACAAGGCACCATATCTTGCCCCCAGCATCATGAATACCACGGCAGAAAGATTGGCTGATCATCTGTTATTTACCCAAGTACACGCGCCTATTGTCTTGAATATTTCTCCTGAACGTGTACAAGTACTCAGGCGGCGAGCCCAGGTGGAGCGAAGTGAAATTCATAAACCACCGATACGAGATACTTTTGCTTTGGTGGCGGGGGCGGGCACCAAGCGCAAATTAGAACTCACCACGGCTGGTCCGCAAATTACGGCAACTCGTTTTCGTGACGTTGCGACGAGGACGCTGAAATTAAAGAGGAGTATTGAACTCACAAAACTTATGGAAATAGAAAACTCATTAAAAAGTTTTTTTGAAGCCAGAACCAAATTCCAAACTATCTATGATTCTGTGCAAGGGGGTATCTCAGCAAAACAAAATCAACAGCCCTGTATTGAATTGTTAACGTGTATCGTCGAAGAACTCAGATACGCCATTGACGCATTCAGATGTGGTGCCGCAATTCAGCACAATAATACAAGCCACGAGATTCTTGTTAGCTTTACTGAAGATTTAGAGATATTATTAGACACAGCATCCAGTCTGTGTGCACTTGTTGCAAAAGCACACACATCAGCGGCCGAGACAATTATGACATTGCTTGTATCAATTAAGGAGCACATGCAGACACTGTCGTCATTAGAACTTGTTCCACAACGTCTGCAGAAATTATGCAGTCAAATTATTTCTAAAATCGAAAATACTATCATTCCGACATTGAATACGGCTCGCTAATCATGATTCACACCAAACCCATGGTTATGCTTTTATCTATCAATGGTTAATGAAGCCATTAAAATTAATATTAGCATGTCTTACACCTGGAAAACGCACACCCCATGCCATGCCGGGCTCAAAAGAGACATCCCAGTGATCATTTCCTTGTGCCCTAGCCCCTAGGTCTTCTTGCCATTCATTTCCTCTGGCATCTATAAAACCACTACGCCCTTGAGGAAGTGGTTGTGTCGGTTGCCAGCCATCGGGTGGTATAAACGTCCATGGCCCGTATATTGGAAGATTTCTTCCCCTTAGCACATTATTTACTCTAGCTCTCCTGACAGCACGTCCACATTCCCTCCTGTTTGAATCAACTGTAATGGCGTCCCATTTTCTTCTAATCAATGTTTCAACTTCCCCCAATTGTGCTCGCATGTACTCTATTTTATCAAGGCCTCTTCTCTTATTTTTTTCATCTGTTTCGCCTTTATTTACAGCTTCTAACCGTTGAATAGTCTCTTGGAGTTTTCTTACATACTCATTGTCCTGTTCCATATCGCTAATAAGAATTGCCACATCGTCCGCAGTTAACAATCCCTTGGTTTGCAACCCTTCAAGAATAACCCTTTTTGCCTCAACAGCACATAGTTCAGTTCTGGTTTTGGCAGCTTTGGCTCTGGCCTGTGCCTGGTGTTTTTTAACCCTCTGTTCAACGCTCTCTTCCAACCGGGCAACTTCCTCTGAAGCAAGTTCAAGCAGCATCTCATCGGTGATTAGTTGCTCATCACTCAAATCACTGCTCAAAGCGTCACAAGTTTTTTGTAATTGTAGAAAGTCCTGATTACCGGACTGTTCCGCTAACAGCTTTGTTATATCCCCTAATAGTTTCCCCAATGTAGCCTTCAGACTTTCTGCTGACAACACATTATCACCCTCTGCCGCCTGCAGAACGACATCGCTGTCAAATGTGTTGGACTCGATTCTTCTGTTCACCACCCGCTCAATGAACTCTGCCCTTCTCTCCAGACTGGTCCGTTGTTCATCCGTCAGGGTGCTGGCCAGGGCCTCGTCATAAACAATACGCACACGATCGTTTTCGTAAACAACCTCAAAATCAAACTGCCGTGTGCCCTCTGCCGTAGTCACAACAATGGCGTGCCGACATGATTTTTTTGAATGATAAGCAAGCCTCGCCAGATCAAGAAAATCCTTCGTGGAAGGAACTATCTCTCCGCTGGGATGCGTGTGCGCGATGGGGTAACCAAAGAAATTGAAATGCTGATCCTGCAGTGCCCCTGTTAAGCTGTCGTTGAAGGGATCTAGCGTAACGCTACTCAACGTGCCTGGTTTTATCCAGTACGAATCAGTGCCATCTTCAACAGATTTGGTGTGGTAGATCAGACATTCCTGCCCGGTCGCTCTCGTGCGCGCTGACGCTGCAACAAAGGCCTCCGTTTCTGTCGAAAAAATGTATTCCTCCGCATCCACCCCCTGCGCGAGATCTGTCTCCTCGGCCTGTGTCGTTGCTTCGCTCGTCTCATCAGACGCTGGTTCAAGTTGCTGGCCACTGTCTTCTGTAACAGCCACGGCGGTTTCCAGCAAGATCACAAGTTCAACCTCTCTCCCGCCAACCAGTCCCGTGGCAATCAAATGCGGGTGAGCAGAATCCTCATCGAGCACTGTGGACAAACCCATGTTGCGAAGTTCCGTGATCAGGGCTTGAGGATCGGCACCAGCTTGGGATCGATAAACCCGATTATTGGCATCGTAGCTGATCCCGATAGCCTCAAGAGAGCCCTGGTCCTCAAGCGCCTGCCGGACCTCAACAGGAATCTGACTGGGCCTCAGCAACAGGGTCAACACCTGTCCATTGTCTTGAGTCAGATTGGCCTGGATACTGCCATCCACGTTCTGTGTGATAGTGCGGGTCACCGGGGCTCCCGTCTCAAATGCGTTGGCCCAAGCCAGCACATCCTGTTCGGACCCGGGCACAAATTCGTAGAGGAGTGTTGTGATGTTGTCTCCCACCTTGAACCCGCCTGCCAGCGTCATTCCGGGAACATTGACCCGTCCGCTGACGCAGTTGATGAGCGTGCCCAAGGTTCCCAGCAAGGTTCCCAGCGGGCCGTTGACCCCCTGAAGCGATTGTTCGATCAGTTCCTGAATGTTCTCGCTCAATAGTTCCTTGACATAACCCTGAAGGCCAGCGTGTCCGGTTTGATTGACGCGGAGCAGTTTGTCGATGGGGGCGCCAAATTTTACCATGATGCGACCAATGGTCTGTTTGACGACATTGGTTGAGCCCGTCCAGGCCGTGGCCTGTGCGCCAATGATCCTGCCCGCGCCCATGAAGATGAACTGTGTGGCAAAAGAAATCACCCACTGTTTGCCATAAGTTTCCACCAGATCACCCACAGTGGCATTCGGATTATCCATCCACTGCCCAAAACAACTCTGCATCCCCGTGTTGAAATAATGTCCCGAGGCCGCCATTCCCAATTCTGCCCCAATCAGCCCCCC
>CAZGMS010000188.1:0-4796 GCA_964526915.1 uncultured Nitrospirales bacterium | reverse complement strand
GCTGGCGGCCACACTCGAAGGTGGTTTGTCCAACGTCGCAGTGGGCGGGATTTACATTGGCACTGGGCAGGTGGAGCTCGATCCCAAAATCATTGGACTCTGGTTCGCGATGGGGGCCGTAAGCAGAGGCGCTTTAACAAAGACAGGGATCGAGGGAACGGTAAAAGCCCTGGCTATAAACATTCCACAAGAAGCTCTTGAGGAGGTGTTGGAAACGCTTGTGACGCAGGGTTACATTTCGCAGGAAGAGGTGATTCAATGTTCTGTGGCGGCGCTCAGGGAACTCGGTTCCAGCAACGCGTTGTCGGAAGCGGTCGCCTTGCAACTGCAGGCGTATGTGGGGCAGATTCAAGAGAGGTCAGGCGCGATCGAGGTGAGGATTGAGGCTCCACCCCGAACCGTGGACGAGGCAACTGTGGCGGAGGTTCAAACCGAACAGGATGTTGTGATTGGTCAGGAGGACCAGGTTGAAGAGACTGCAGGGGGGCGCCTTGACGAAACGGAGAGCGTCTCCGAGAGACTGTCATTTCACAAACCATCGCCTCCATTGCAAACATCGATTGAACAGGCCGCGTGTGTTAATCGATTGTTTACTGAGATTTCGAAAAGTGAATTAACCACACTTACTGTTGAGCAGATTTATGCAAGGGTGACTCACGGACTGATTCTGGAGACAGTGCAAGAAAAATGGTTAAAGGACGTTATTGCTCGATTCCGCATGCAGGCGCGCACCCTTCAGGGCTACGACTTTGATCAGATGACTCAGGCATCTAAAGTCTCATTTGTTCGGGGGGTATTGGGTCGTGATTTTGCCATTGATCATACAGAAAAAATTCAAGTGCGTACCAAGGAAGGGACAAGCGAATCGTACCTGGTCATTTTATTAAGTGAGACAGATTATTTGAGGTTTTTGTCTTATGAAAATCGTCCCTGGAAAGAATTAACCACAGAACAGAGGCAACAGGTCCAACAGCAACAATACATCGGAGGTGTGAGTGTGATGATTGGCCAAATGAATGTTGCCGTGATGAGTGAGAAGTCCTCCGAAGCCAATCCAAAGGGTTATCAAGAAGCTGTGCGACATGAAGAAAGGCACCATCTCAATCAGCTACTGGGCTACGAACAAACAGAGGCCAGATTGTTAGACGAAGCTCATCAGTTTTTTGGGGAAGGGCGTTATGAGGAATATTTTACTAAATTAGCCGAAAAACAACGTGTACGCATGCAAGATGAGATCATAGCTTATCTGTCGGGCAAGCTATCGTATCATACAGGAGAAATTGTACAAAAGTTTGAAGGGGGAAGTCATTATCGTGATTTTGATACGGCTTTTGACGTCTTTGAGCGCCATATGGATGAACAGGGTCAGAGTCCAGGTGCAGAAGATATGGCAGCCCTTCGTGCACATCATGCGGCTTTAAGTAGAGACTTACACACAGATATGCCTAACTGTATTGATGATGCTCAAGTGATCATTGATCTAGCGGAGAATCCGTTATTGCTTCTTGCCCTGGTGCCAATGAGCGAATGGCCAACTTTGGCGACAACACTTATTAAGACAAAAGTTTCAGAAACGAGTCCCCCCACAATGGCCCATTTGCCCCTTTTGCAGGATTTGTTGGACAATCCAGCATTGGATCCCTGGGGTTTTGATGATGAACCCGATGTGAAAAAATCCGAAGCTGTGGTGTTTCCCCAGCAAACGGGGCCAGAAAAGTCTGGTTCCTTTATTTCGGCGGATGAGATTACATTTTTTTTGGAGCGCAGAGATACCGTGCCTGTTTTTGACAATACTGGTGAACATGCACTGGGCTTGATTATGATGAAAGATGGTGTGTGGGGATTTAAGGCCAGTATCTATGGGCGTCCCAGGGTTGAGCGGAGGGATGTGTTTGATAGTGCCTTCATTCCGCTAGAGGGTGGGGAGGCCATATTTGATGGTGATCGGCTTGTGGCAAGGGTTCCGGATTCGTTTCCGCGTCGAGCGGTACAGATTCCTGTTCAGCCCGTGAAAAGACCGGCTGAAACTGTTAGGCTGGTAGATCGGCTTAAAGAGACTGAGGTGAGTGATCCCGGCAGGTTCAAAATGGTTGACGGCCGCCAAATATTTGTGATGCCCCATCGAGTGATGGCGGCAACAAAGACAGATGTGACTGTGGGTGATGTCAAAATGGGAAGAAGGACCATTGAAGATTGGCCGACAGATGTCGATGACGCGCTGGTGTATCTTAATCGAGACAATACCGCGCGTGAGAAATATCGCGGACGCGCACAATTGGTTGTGCTGGAGGAAACAGGCGAAACGGTTGTGTTTTTTACCGACGCAATAGCGCCACACCACCAAACCATTTTTAAATTGTCCGATATCGCTCTGCTCAGACGAGGCGGGGAGCGCCACGATCTGACGAGTCAATATTCGCGAGTGGCCCATCCACAATTCAGGGACAGGGACGTCAACTTGTCCAAACATGGCAAACGGGTGGTGGTGGATTTTTCCGACCCGCGGCTGGTCGCGTACTTGAGCAAAAACATCTTGCCTATCAGGGATATGCTGGATGCTGGCCGAACGGATCTGCAGAGTGCGATGATCAGGGCTTGGACTGTCGTGGCCACTCAGACTGCTTATGATGAGAAGAGAGGAAAGGAACGGGCAAAAAAAGATCCGGCGCTCATACATTCTTTGGGCGACTATATTGAACAGGGTGTTTGTAATGAGCGGGGAATGTTGTTGCAGGTGGCGTATCAGTTTTTGGGTATTGAATCGGAATTTGAAAAGGGGTGGCTTGTTGGGTATGAAGAAGAAGGTCGGCACGCCTGGGTTCGGGTTACGGATTCCCGTTTGCAGGAAACCATCATGGATCCGCAGGCCCATGTGGTGATTCACTCAGGACATCGAAAGTTTGGAGATTATCTGGTGGGGGATCTGCCATTTCATGATGGCACGATGGTGACCATGTCTGTGCGACCGCACATACCACAACCTGCTGAGGTCCTGAAGCGGGGTGCTGAACATTTGATGGGTGAGGAGGGTCGTTTTGTACAAATGGGTATTCCCATAGAACAGGTCGAACCCAGCGACAGTAATCCTGTGTACGATTTTTCCGCGCCTGCCAATGCCACCGAGGAATTCATGCACATCATTAGTGATGGAAGCTATCATTTATTGGGCAGGGGTGCTCCGGATAACCCACAGACAATGGCAGATTGTTTTGAAGACAAAACCGTGAGCAGTAATAAGCCAAGTTCCGGTAAAGATGGTCATGTGGGGATTATCATGAATGCGGGTAGCCAGAATTATACACTCCAGCACTTTGGTCTCAATTCTACCTTCGTGGCCAGAAGGGGGTCGGATGGAACGATTGTGGAGATTACAGAAATTCAGAGGGACCGATTATCTACAGATAGTCAACGGGTGTTGGTGTATCACATCGATCCCAAAACGGGGCAAAGAAGTGGGCCAAAGCTGGAGTATAATAATTTTACGATAAAGAGCGGCGATCTCATTCAATTGGCCTACGCCAAACCATTTGTGCTAGGCTAGGGGTCAAGTCTCTGGTTGACTAGTTAGTTAAGACGTGTTTATCTTGCATCATGTCCAGACCTTTAAGAATCCAATACCCACAGGCTGTTTATCACGTGATGAATCGAGGATTGAATCGCAATCCCATTTTTATAGATAAAGGGGACCACGTTTTCTTTTTTAAGTTGCTTGAAGAAGTCTGGAAAAGATGGAGAATTAAAATCTTCGCTGTGTGTTTAATGAAAAACCATTATCACCTCTGTTTTCAAACACCCGAACCAAACCTTTCCCGAATCATGCGACATATTGATGGCATCTACACACAGCGATTTAATCGGGTTCATCTGCGTGATGGACCACTATTTAGAGGACGTTATAAGGCGATGATCATTGATGAACAGGAATACCTGGCACAAGTTATCCGCTACATTCATTTGAACCCCGTCAAGGCGAAGATGGTTAGAAGCCCCCAAGACTACGAGTGGAGCACACATAAATTGTATGTACAATCTCAGAAACAGCCCCCGTGGTTTAGGAATAACTTAATTAAAGAATGGTTTGGGAACACAAAAAAATTTCATGAATATGTTCTAAAAGGGAACGATGAATATATCGATAAAGTCTATCGCTCAAAACGCTGGCCACTGGTGATGGGCACGCCTTTCTTTATCGACGAAGTCAAAAAGAGAGCAACGAATTTATCAAATGAACACATCAACACAGAACTTGAGTACGTGCGTCCTACAGTTGAACAGGTGTTTTGCGCGGTGTCGCATGTCTATCAAATACCGACATCGACAATAACAAGTTCGCGGCGAGGTTGTGTTAATGAGGCCAGAAAGATGGCACAGTGGATCCTAAGAGAACAATGTGATCTGACCTATAAAGACATTGCGGAATTATTTGGTTTGGGAAGCATCAAAACAGTGGCCTGGTCTTGCGGAGAAATACAACAACTTTTGATCAACAATAAGAAAACAGAATTGTATCACAAAAAGGTCAACAAAATGCTAACTAGTCAACCAGAGACTTGACCCCATGCCCCAGCACCAACGTGTAGATCCCGGTTTTTGACAGGGTGCCCCTGAGGTTCACCGACAGATAATGCGTGCCTCCCTCCACAAAGGTGACGGGTTGGGACCTGAGACCTTCGCCAAAATTGGAGCTTTGCTCGAGCTTTTTCTGTTTGAATTCGTCTAAGATCGCGACGTTGAAAGAACAGTTCGAAAATTCATCGCCGGGGATGATCCCCACGTAATATTTGTCGCCAGCCTGC
>CAZGMS010000187.1:0-5651 GCA_964526915.1 uncultured Nitrospirales bacterium | reverse complement strand
GTCAAAACCTTGGGTTCATCAGTGGGTGTGCCACCTGCGCTTGCAACTGGGATGGTACCTTCATCAGTACCCTTTGCCCCTTTTTTAGCACCTGCCATCTGTATGGGAGTCTGAGTCTGAGTCTGAGGCCGAACACGTTCAATGAAACTGCCCGCGTTTGGACTCAGGCGACGTGCACCATGCGCTGTGCGTTCGTTCAGAATGGCCGGATGAATGAATAAATGTGAACTATGGACTGTCGATCCACGATCCATACCCTCTGGGGCACAAGCGATCCACGATCCACGACTACCCACAGAAGCCTTGGCGTAGGTGGGAGCTTTGAGCTTTGGGCTATCATGATGCCCTTCGCCCGTTTCCCCTTCAATATCCGCCCCTAAAAGTTGGGGCCCAACAAATACAGGCTGGCCCAATGCACTCTTTTGACTCAACAAACCTAGATTGAACAACATTATAGGTTTCATATTATCATAGCGATTGATGAACACATCCGTCTCGAAGCTCACACATCGCTTATCGAAAGATTAATTCGAAGGTACCAATTCACAGGCACCAATGACACACATACGTACACATGTGTGCACTTACACTGGGGTTGTATCGTCAGCTCAAACGAAAAGTTGCTTGTTTTTTTTGTGTTTGTTGACCGGAGGGAACCTTCCAGAAAGCTGTTTTTATTAGGCTATTATCCACACCAAAATGTACCTGGCACCTCTCATCTGGCACCTCTCATCGCCTGACAAGAGCCTTCTCTTTTCGTTCAGCAGGAAGAATTTGCTTAAAAGTGAGACTGCACTCGTTCACAAAGGAATAAAAGGCGATTTCGTAGACCGTTATGAATTGACTGCCTATGTAAAATCTATTTCTCGGTGATAAAGGATCCCCAACAGATTGTTCGGGGAGTGATTGCTGTGTCACCATTGAGGTTTGAGTCACGAATTTTTCATAATCACTGTTAAACACGTCTTCCGGAGTGTGAGCCAATATTTCCACTGGAATATCTTTTTTCTCATGTAAATAAATGTTTTTCAAATAGCGATAAACCGCGTCCCTGTCCCTGAGCAGAGTTTGTTTGGTGCTGGCAAATGTGTTTTTGTTATGCTCATGCTTGGGGTCGTCATCATAAGGCAACATGGCGAGCAAGTCTTTGGGAAAGTGCGCGATCTCTTCCTGGAAAGCAGGCTCAACACCAGCCTCTGTAAAATAATCCAAAAGCGATATGAGCCTATCATATAACCCCAGCGTGTAAAATAGAGATTGCTTTGCCTGTCGATAGTCACCCTGTTCGTTACAAATGACCCCCACATTTTTGATGGCCTGAATTTGTGCCGGGGCATGCCTGGCAATGTCGACAAAGCACTGCTTTGCAATCAAAAGGTCTCCCCGCCTGTAACTTTTCAATCCCATGAGTTCAACAACCTCCAAATCGAAAACCCCCGTATCAAAGGCGCTCTGCAAACAGACCTCTGCCTGATCAGTTATTTGTTTATCCCTGAATCGATGGTACAATTCCTTGTACGTAGGGGCCGCCTCATCGGAATCCAATTGCAATGAACAGGCCTTATCAAGCGCCGCTTTGGCACTCCAGGGGTCATCAATATTGAGATACAACAGTGTTAAGGCACAGGCACTTTTACATCTTTGCTCGCTGGTGAGGCCTTCATCGTCGACGCAAGTTGTGTAAATATTCTGTGCAATCGCCAGCTCCCCAAGCTCTTCGTACAAACCTGCCAAAACAAAGGCGTCGGCAAGTAGCATGCCTGAATGATGTGTTTGCAAGAGGGCAAGCGTATCTGCTTTTTGTTGTGCGCTCATCCACTGTGAATAGTGTGGCGACGTCACCGTCTTGTCACCAAAGTGCACCATACCCGGGGCGGGAGCGATCGATATCTTAAGGTCCCTCAGCGCGGCCAGGTAATCTCCCGTCCTGCATTCGAGTTCTGCAATTGCAAAAAGGGCGTATGAGCTTTTTTGCTGATGCTCCACAATCTCTGTTTTGAGCATTTTGTCGTAACGACCAGTCAGGCGATCTCTGTGTTTGTCCATGGCAAAACGATACAAACCAATAGCCTCATCATACCTCCCCGCCTGTTCGTACATCCCGGCCGCAACAATCTGCTCTTCATCTGTCAAACGAAAGGGACCTTTCTGGTCCTGAGGGTGCAGGCGAAAATACCAATCCAATCGCCGGAGGGCCTTTGCCTGCTCACCCGCATCGAAAAACTGTTTTGCCTCCTGGATGGCCTCGTGTTCATAAATGATGCGCCCAAATGGAGTTTCTTGATGACTTGCCATATCCCGTGCGGCAGAAAGCGTGTCGGCATCGTCAGTATTTTTGGCAACGCCTGCCAGTGCTTTGGCGACGAGTGTCTCATCACCCCTTTCTCTTGCCAACTCCGCCAGCCTGAGAGAATAATATCCCCTGTCATCGGGATCTTCCCTAAAAGTGGCCAGATAGGAACAGGCCGAAATCACCACATCGTCCTCTCCCAGCAGTTGTGCAAAACGATAGAGCAACTTGACTGCGTCCGTGAGTTCGGACTGTGAGGACTGTTGGGCCAAAGCACCAAACAATTCTGGCAGGGAAAATTCCCTTTTGGGATCCTGACCACTCTTTCTAATCAAAAAGTCCAGCAACAAGGAAAACCCTTTTTCCAGTTCTGCGGTAATGGCACTTTCATCACCCGCTACCGGTGTTTTCTGTTGTGCCTCATTTAATATTCCCACCACCGCCCAGTGGACTTCTTTCCAGCTATATTCTGCTGACGTCTTCTCAACGGGGGCAGAGGGAATCTTGGATTCCACTTGGGCTTGGCGGGTTTCGCGCAAATAACGTTCGCTCTCGGCCTGCCAGGCCAATCTTTGGACCATTTGCTGATCTGCGCCAGGGATACTCGCAAAATATTCGCCCATCTCTTTATCCTCTGGATGTGTCATATGATAGGGCAACAAGAAAGTTGTCGCCGCATCAAAATACAAAGCCGCGAACTCATGCCGATCTGAACGATCCAGAATTTTGCCCATGAGGATAAGACCATCCGAAAACAACCTGGCATCAAACGAACGCAACACCACATCTTCGTAGACATGCGGGTAAAAATGCATATCCTCATATCTATTTTTTATCGCCTTGACCGATGCCGACGATTCACTGAGCCTTATTTGTTTGTCGGGGGCCAGACAAACCGATACAACAGGTCTTTCATCTAAGGTAATGAAGGGATTGGATCCAAAGGCCTTTTTAAGCTGTTGCTTCGCTTCACCCAAATCCCCCTGTTCAAAATAATTGAGGGCCATTTGATACTGAGTCCGTGCCATCATCAGCTCTTTCGTGATTTTGTCTGCAAGACGGCAACGCCCGATGCGTTCTTGCAAAATAAACCTGACCTCTTTTTTTGCCACCGGCTCCCCGTTATCCTCCACAAACACCAAAGCCAGATCCTCAGTTTTCAGAACCTCCAGATAATATTTGAGGGCCTCCTCATATTTTCCCTTATCTTCAAGCGCCTGCGCTTTTTCAAAACGGCTTAACTGATCCCAAATATCTTGAGCGCTTGTCTGCTGGTACAATCCTGCATCAGACAAAGTGGAAACAGACTTGGGCTCCGAAGAAAAATCAACTCTCAGCGGTTCACCCCAAATGCGTTTCTCATTGGCCTGAGCGATCTCTGGTTCTGTATATGGCCAGGAAGATACCATGATGATGTTTTCTATAAAAAGGGAAAATACTGTTCGGATAAGTTCATCTGATTTGTCTTCGGAATAAATTTGACCGTCTCTGATTTGATCTCGCTCGGGGACCTGTTGCCACTGTTCCAGAATGAGCCTGCGCTTTTCTTCCGGACTCAACGCCTGGTCCAACAAAGACACATCCAGCACAGTGAATTGTGTGACTGCTGGCCCAAACCAGAAGGTCTCCAGTTCGGCTTGCAGTGTGAAGAGATTCTTTTGCAGACTGTCGCGGGCTATCGTGTTGTGATAATGATTAAGATACGGCTCAAGGCTGATGAGTAATAAGGCTCTCTGCTGGTCAATAATGGATTTTCTGACCAGGAGGCCCGATCCTTGAATAAAGGCTGTCGGGTTGACAAAGATTTTTAGAATATCGAGCGGGTTTTCCGGTTTCTTAAAACGAATCCCCTGTCTTTTGAGCACACAGACACCCGATTCTGTGATGATGACCTTGGGTTTGTGTCTCTGTCCAAACGGCGGCAAATACACAGAATTCCCATCTTTCGTGGTGCGGTGTATTTGATACCCATTCTCTCTCAGGGTTTGACGCACCTCGTCACGTGACTGGCGAATTTCATCAAAGGTCACCACGATCTCTTCATCGGCTGGGGGAGTGTATCCGTGTTTTCTGAGAATGTTTTCTACGGTGACAAACTCGGCGAAATTATAATTTTGTTGATCAATCTGGCGATAATACTGCTCAATATCTGCTCTGGTGATAATCCCGTCTTTGACGGCATCTCCCAATACCTTATTGAGCACAGTTTCTTCCTGCGGTGATATCTCGGCAGGGAGAGAGTTTATAGCACTGATTGGTGTCATATGCGTTGATAAACTCGATCACGTTGTCTGACCCTTCAGGCAGATTATCGGTTAAAATAAAAAATAGTTGCTTGAATTCGAAAATAACATGTCCACAGTTGTGGACGTTTTTTTGATGGGGTAAGCATGGTTTTGGTGGATGAAACAGGCAATTTCTCTCATCACGCAACTGGATTCACAACAGTCAATTCTTTAAACCGTTTAAAATCGTTATCCGACGTGGCAATTTCGCGCACACCGTGTTCCACAAGCAGTGTGGCAATGTGTGCGTCGAACATGAGGTTGCCATCCACCTTGGAATCTATCGCCACATCTTCCAATAATGCCAAATGCCTTTCTGTCTCGCTAATGAGGATGAGCGTCGGAGAAGCACAAAGATTCTTGATTTCCAAAACCGCAGTCTGGAGTGGTGTGCCCTTTACCCAAACGGTTTGCCATTCCAGGCCCAAAGATTGGCGGGCACGTCTGTAAAATTGATATAAACCCTGACGGGGCTGATGTCCAAAGAGGCAGACAACAGATCACAGATTTTTTTGGATAGCTTTTTGACTGTGAAAGGTTCAAGGGCACCCAGGCTCTTGACCTCCACAAAGGCAGAATCGCCTCCCCCACCCGACATGAGGATATCGGCGCGTTCAATGACCACCATCACATACTGTTCTGGTTTGCCGGTGGCTGAGGCCAAAAGACTCGAGAGGGATTTGAGGAGCTCGTTTTTTTGTTCGTCCTTGATGTTGGCGTTGGTGCTGAGTTTTAATAGGGGCATAGAATACGAAGCTCAAATGCGGGCTAACAGTTTACGGCCAACAGCTCACAGCCAATAAATTGCCGTTGGCCGTTAGCAGTAGGCTGTTAGCGGGAGCCCGTAGCCTTACGCCTTTCCGTAAACACGTAAGACATTGGACTAAAGTCTTTACAAAAATAACATAGTATGGATAAAAAGAACGGACAACAAATAATTACAGACGAATATCGAATATCGATCAAGGAATATCGAAGGGGGGGATGAATCAATGAATCAATGAATCAATGAAGTAATGAAGTAATCAAGAGATAAACAACGATACAAAGGCTGGTTAATTTTATTATTTCATTAC
>CAZGMS010000186.1:0-2835 GCA_964526915.1 uncultured Nitrospirales bacterium | reverse complement strand
TCGCCCCCCCCCCACCCCCCGGTCTTGTCGCCTTCCCCCCCCTCACTGCGGTTTATCGCGCCACCGTAGGGATCAAGCGCCGATGGGCTGTTGTGGGTTTCGACCTTGTCGGTGATGATCCAATCCTGGTCAAACACGATCCCGCCCGAATTGTCCTTGAAGACGGAAACACAAAAATCGCTCTTGCCTTTGACTTTGCGAATCACCTCGGTTGCCCGTCTGATGTAGGTTTTATAGATTCCCTCGGTGATATCGTCGAGAGAGGCCGAAAACAGGGTGTGTTTGCAATGCTCCGACCAGGTCTGCGCCAACATCTCCAGCTCCACATCAGTCGGTCTGCGGCCTTTTTTGGCAAAATGTTCCTGAATGATCTTCAGATCGTCCAACGACAACGACAGGGGACCACGACGCGAACCATCCTCGTTACAAATACCCTTTTGTCCCAAGGTCTCCATTTCCTGATCGGAAAGCGCAAGGGAAATTTCATCAATGTTCGTCTTTTGAGATAGCCTCACTTTGGGCAAAACCAAATCCATGCCGTGATCGCGCAGAAATTCTTCATGCGATTTGATGTGCACGCGTTGTATCAAGGCATTGGAAAGCAAGCCACTCACACCGGCCACTTCATCACGACTGAGTGCCCCCCTGACAAAAACAATCTGTGACGAATACACACCCTGCCCGGCCTCAAAGGGAACACCCAACAAATCCTCAATGCTTTCTTTGGCCGTGTGTGCCACATTATCGGTCACCCCGGGCAAAAAACCAATCTCAACGGCCCAATCAAACTCCTTGGGAGACAACGCCTGCACGGTGGAAAATTTTTGGGTCACCGAATTGGACAACAACGCTCCCATACGCGGCCAGTCCTTTTCTGAGAAATCACGGTCAATCGTGTACACATCCACAAGGGTGACCTCTTTCACCTGTTTGGCAAAGCCTGCAGCATGGATCCGCCGCTTACAGACTGCGGCGCGGGTGTCTGTGATGATCGTTTGAATGCTTAACCGTGTGGCCATGATGGTTCCTTTTATTGTTTTCCAAAAACCCTTTTGAAAATCGTCCCCACATTTTTTGTGTGGTGCCCGAGCGAAAACAGAGAATCGAGTTCTTTTTGACCAAGATATTTTTTCACAAAACGGTCCTGAGCCAACCCTGTTTTAAAATCGACCCCCTCTTCCCAAACCTTCATGGCATGAGCTTGCACCACTTGGTAAGCCTCTTCTCGACTCATGCCCTTCTCGGTCAAGGCCAAAAGCACTCTTTGCGAATTGTACAGCCCTTTGTGCCAATTGAGATTCGCCATCATGTTATCGGGATAAACCAACAGTTTGTCCATGACTTGTGTCAGGCGAGAGAGCATAAAATCAAGGGTCACGGTCGCATCCGGCGCAATGATGCGCTCGGCCGAGCTGTGCGAAATATCGCGCTCGTGCCACAAGGCCACGTTTTCCATGGCTGTCACAGCATAACCGCGCAGAACACGCGCCAGACCGCACAGATTTTCAGTCAGCACAGGATTGCGTTTGTGAGGCATCGCCGATGACCCTTTTTGCCCGGGACTAAAGTATTCCTCGGCCTCATACACCTCGGTGCGTTGGAGGTGGCGAATCTCCGTGGCCAGTTTTTCGATCGATGCGGCGATCACGGCCAGCACGGTGAAAAAATGGGCGTGAGAATCCCGTTGCACAATCTGTGTTGATACCGGTGCCGGCTTGAGTCCCAATTTACGGCAGACATATTCCTCAACTCGGGGACTGATGTGTGCGAACGTTCCCACCGCGCCGGATATTTTACCAACAGACACCTGTTCAGTAGCATCATCCAAGCGTTTGCGGGCACGCTTGAACTCATCATAATACATCGCCAGTGTGAGTCCAAAGGTGGTGGGTTCGGCGTGCACGCCGTGCGAGCGTCCCATGCGCACCGTATTTTTATGTTCGTGAGCGCGCCGTTTGAGCACCTTGAGCAACTGATCGAGATCCTTTTTTAGGATGTCCCCGGCCTGCTTAAGCTGATAAGCAAACGAAGTATCGAGCACATCAGATGAGGTCATGCCCTTGTGCAAATACCTCGCCTCAGGACCAATGTTTTCATTCACATTGGTGAGAAAAGCGATCATATCGTGTTTGATGGTTTTTTCCAGCTCATCGATACGGGCCACGTCGAAATTGGCCTTTTTGCGACAAATCGCAACGGCTTTTTGTGGCACAGCCCCTTCTTTGGCCCAGGCCTCCAGCGCCAACAATTCAATTTCGAGCCAGATTTTGAATTTGTTTTCCGGCTCCCAGATTTGGACCATCTCTGGTCGGGAGTAGCGTTCTATCATGAAAGAGGCTATACGCTACCCACCCCAGAGGTTCAATGGACAATTTTCTAGGTGCCACATACCTAATTTAAGTGCCACATACATTTTACATTAGCAATTTTCTAGGTGCCACATACCTGAACGGTGCCACAGAACGGTGCCACATACTTTGTCTCACAGAACGGTGCCACATACTTTGTCTCTTTGTCTCACACATGCTTGTTAGCGTCCCATTTTTGTGTCTCAATACTGAGAATGGCACATTTTCTTTCGCGGTCTGTTTTTTCTATCTGGCTGTAATTTAAACATAATAAATTTTTTAATATTGGCATCTTCTTTGCTTATATTTTTGCATTATGCCCAGAATCAATCGTTTTGACTATTTGGCCAATGACATGCTCTTGCATGTCAGAATACAAATCAACAACGGTGAGTTCCGATTCTTTGAAGAAAGACATTTTGAGCTATTCAATAGAATCTGTCGGATGTATTTGAAGAAATATCCCACTATCAAACTCACTGACTAC
>CAZGMS010000185.1:0-38854 GCA_964526915.1 uncultured Nitrospirales bacterium | reverse complement strand
TCTGGCGGACAGGTGCCGTGTTCGTTCGGCTCTTATCCCAAATCAACACATCAGCGCTCATTGTGTAAAAACCTGTTGAAAAACAATATTATGTCGCTAATTATGTCTATTTTTCAATCAGTTATGCTAATAATATTATTTTGTGCGATATTAATGATATTAACCCATTGTTTTATATAATAAACATACGCCTTGTACACAGTTTTTTTTAACAACACATTTCCTGCCCCACAACCTACAAAGCCATCATAAATTCAATGAGTTAAATTATTTCAGAAAAAAATAATAATGACTTGACTGTCAGGAAAAAAATGGGATAAAATACCATAATGTGGGATAAAGTGGTAAATCCAACGTAGTTTTAAATAAAAAGAAGGTATAATCAATGTTTAGGGGGCGCTACATTCATACGATCGACGACAAGGGAAGGGTCTCCATTCCTTCCAAGTTTCGTGAACTGCTAAGTTCTCAGTTCGACGAGCGCCTCATCATCACAAATTTCGATGGTTGCCTCTGGGGTTACACCTACCCGGAGTGGCAAAAAATCGAAGAAAAGGTCGCCGCCCTGCCCCAATTTAAACCCGAAGTGAAGGCTTTGCAACGGGTTTTTATTTCGGCCGCCACAGAATGTGTCATCGACAAACCAGGCCGCATCATGATCCCCCAAACGCTTCGCGAATACGCCGGGATCACCAAAGAGTTGGTTTTTGTGGGCATGACCAAGCGCATCGAAATTTGGGCCAGCGACCGTTGGGCAAAGGTTTTTGAAGAGAGTCAGAACAGCATCAACAGCCTGGACAGTAAATTGGCCGATCTGGGGTTGTAATCACAGGAGCCTTCATGGAAATCACGAAAATGCACGATATTTCTGTCCTCCACTTATTTGGAGAAGTTTCCTTTCTCGAAATGGACCACATAGAAAAAATTTTGGCCTCTCTCAAAAAAACAAACAACAACAAGGTTCTCATCGACATGTCTTCGGTGGATCATGTGCATTACGCTGTCATCAAAAAACTGGTTGAGAACGTGATGCATTTTCGCCGAAACCAAGGCGACATCAAACTGGTCAGTTCCAACTCCAACACCAAAGACATCATCAAATTTACAGGTGCAGATCAGTATTTGGAAGACTACGCAACTATCTCCGAAGCCATGTTGAGTTTTTTGGGGCACGCGGAACAAAACGAAGCTCTTTATCAATAGAATAATCAGAATTTACAAAACAATGAATGGCCATGAATCAGTCCTGCTCAAAACGACCATCGACAGTGTTGTTACCCGAACCGATGGTCTCTACCTGGACTGCACAGGCGGCTGGGGCGGCCATTCAATCGAAATCCTCTCGCGACTCACACCGGGAGGAAAACTATGGATTTGTGATTATCACGTGGAGACCGTCAAGGGATTAGCAAACCGTATTGCACACGATGAGAGAGCAACTGTAATCTGTTCTCGGTTTTCCCAGGTCTTTGACAATTTGAATTTTTCCTTTGATGGCATCATAGCGGACCTCGGCATTTCCAGCGTGCAACTGGCTGATCCAAACTTGGGTATCGGTTTTCAGCTCGACAACGCCCCCCTGGATATGCGTCTCGATCATCGTTTGACCACCTCAGCGGCGGATATCCTCAGTACTCATGACGCGTCTGAACTGGCTGATATTTTCTTTTACTGGGGTGGGGAAAGGGCCAGTCGCAAGATCGCCAGCGCCATCGTCTTCGACAGAAACCAGGGGAAACACTACACCCACACCAAACAACTCAAGGAACTCTGTGAACGTGTTTTGGGACGGTACTACCACAAGAAAAAAATTCACCCTGCCACAAAAATTTTTCAGGCGCTCCGGATCGCTGTCAATCATGAAATTGATGAATTGAAAACGTTGCTCGAAACAGCACCACACAAACTATCACCGGGCGGCAAACTGGCCGTGATCTCCTTTCACTCTGGAGAGGACGGGTTGGTCAAAAAAATGTTTAAGGATTTGGCACAAACTGAGGACTTTCAACTGGCACACAAAAAAGCCATCAAGCCTGATGACACGGAAATCCAACGCAACCCACGTGCCCGAAGCGCGAGGTTGCGCGTGTTGACGAGGACACCTTAACATGTTCATGCGACATTACCACACCGAACCACGTGCCGTACAAACACAGAAACCCGTTACGAAACTGGACTTTCTAAAAACCAGGATCGTGATGAAACTCCTCGTGTTGGGGATATTCGTTGTGTGTCTGTCCCTCTTCTACATCTGGTCACACACCAGGATCGTGCAGTTGGGCTACGAGATCAATGAATTGACCAGCGCACAAATCGATCTGCTCAATGACCACAAAAACTACCAGATTGAGCTTGTGCTCATGAAGGCACCACAAAGATTACAAACTGTCGCAACAGAAAAATTGGGCATGGCCCCGCCACAGGCTCAAAACCTGATTGCCATCGATGGGGTGGTCACGGCCCCTGTGGAAACAGAATAAATGGTTACAGAAACCGAAAATAATAAAACCCCTCGATTCAGAATCTTTATCGTCAGTCTGTTCTTTTGTTTCTTTTACACCGTCATCATCTTCAGGGCGTACATGCTCCAAATCCACGGGAATGAAAAATTAAGCAACCTGGCCACATCACAGCACAACGCAAACCTGAGGGTCAGTCCGCAGAGAGGAACAATTTTCGATCGCAAAGGCGAAATTCTGGCTATCGATGTTCCTGTGGCCAGCGTGGGTATCCACCCCCACCAGATTCAGGACAAAGATCAGGTCATCAAGCTGTTGGCCGAACACACATCACTCAACCTGAAACAGCTGGCCGAAAAATTGGCATCAACAAAAAAATTTGAATGGATCGAACGGCGCATCCCCATCGACAACGGCCGCGCCATTGAGTCCCCCAAACTCCCCGGCATTCAAATATCCCAGGAGTACCGACGCTTCTACCCCAACAAAGAACTGGCCGGACAACTGCTGGGCGCTGTGGGCTACGACGCGAAGGCCCTGGGCGGGTTGGAACTCACCTACGATCAATTTTTGAGATCGGCCACCACCAACAAAAGTGTCGAAAGGGATGCGCGGGGCAAGTTTTTTTCGGAGCCTGACCAGAACCTGGATACCCATCACCTGTACCTGACCATCGACAAGAACATCCAAACGTTCGCGGAAACAGCCCTCAAAAAAACAGCCACAAAACACCAGGCCAAATCGGGATTCGCCTTGGTCCTCGACGTGAAAACCGGAGAGGTCCTGGCCATGGCCAATTACCCCGGCTTCAACCCCAATGCGTATTGGAAATACCCTCTTGATCACTGGAAAAATCACGCTGTCATCGATGTGTTTGAGCCCGGCTCCACGTTCAAGACGATCCTCATGGCCGCGGCACTGCAAAACCGGACCACCAAACCGACCGACAGGTTTTTTTGCGAAAACGGTCAGTACCAGGTGGGCAAAAACACCATCAATGACCACAGCCCCTATGGTTGGCTTGATGCCAAAACCATATTGCAGGTGTCTTCGAATATCGGTGTGACCAAGATCGCACAAAAGTTGGGACGAAAAAAATTCTACGAATTCATCAAGGAGATCGGGTTTGGTAAAGAGGTTGACGTTGGCGTGAGCGGCGAATCCGCTGGCGCCGTGCGTCCCTACAAGAGCTGGCGGGACATTGACTTCAGCAACATCGCTTTCGGACAGGGGATCAGCGTCAATGGATTACAAATGACCAGAGCTTACGGCGCGATTGCTAACGGTGGCCACCTCTTCAAGCCCTTTCTGGTCAAAGAAATTGTGGACAATTCTGGTCACTCCGTTCACAAAACAGAACCAATCAATGAAAAAGAGGTGCTGGATCCAACGATCGCCGGTGAACTCAAGCAAATGTTGCATCTGGTAACACAAACCGGAGGCACTTCCACCCAAGCACATGTCCCCGGGTATCTCTCGGGAGGTAAAACGGGGACAGCCCAGAAATTCGACACCCGGCTCAAGGCCTATGCCGAAAACCAATACATCAGTTCGTTCATCGGCTTCACCCCCCTGGAGGACCCGCGGCTGGCCATTTTCATCGCTTACGACACTCCCCGCAAAAATGGCTATTACGGTGGATTGGTCGCAGGACCAGTATTCAAAGCACTTGCCGAAGAGACGCTCAAATACATGGGAGAAGTCTCACGCGAACAGGCCAACACCACAACAAAAATTGCCCAGAATAAAACAGACGCAAAAACCAATCTGGCGATCGTGACTCCAGAACAAAAATGGACTTCGGCTCAAAAAGATTTAAGCCAAAACAAGGTTCCCAATTTGAAAGGATTGAGTCTCAGGCAGGTGCTCACACTGACTCAAGGCACACCGGTCCAACTCACTGTCAAAGGGAGCGGCATCGTGGTTAAGCAGATGCCGGAATCGGGAGATTTGACCAACACAAAGGAATTCGTTCTCACGCTCGGTGAGCGAACTTGACAATGATGCTGTTATCGAAACTCTTACATAACATTGTTCCTCTTCCGCCATCGCCAGATATCGAGATCACACATCTTTGCAATGACTCCAGACAAGCCAGACGAGGAAGCCTGTTCTTTGCCAGACAGGGTGCCCAGGTCGATGGTGCCCAGTTCATAACCGCAGCCCAAAAAGGGGGGGCTGTGGCCATCATCCACGACGCCACAACGCCCGCAAACCTGGACATCCCGGCCATCAGGGTCGGGGACATCAATGCCGTACAAGCCAACATAGCAGCCCGTTTTTTTGACCACCCCTCAACCCGGTTTCATTTGTGCGGCATCACAGGGACAAACGGAAAAACAACCATCACTTACCTGTTGGAAAAATTCTGGAGCCCTGCGCGAACGGGTGTGATCGGAACGGTCAATTTCCGCTACGGGGAGCAGGTACTGCCAGCCCCCAACACCACACCAGACTCACTCACTTTGCAAAGTCTTTTTGCCGACATGGTCCAACACAAAGTGACTCATGTTGCCCTGGAGGTTTCCTCTATCGGGCTCGAACAAAAACGCACCAAGGGTTGCCAATTCGATAGCGCCGTTTTTACCAACCTCACACAGGACCACCTTGATTACCACCAGAGCATGGAAGAATATTATCAGGCCAAGAAGCTTTTGTTTACCGAGGGAATGAGTTCCAGTTCCAAAAAAAACAAGCTGGCTGTCATCAATATCGATGATCCTGCCGGTGAGCGCCTGTGCCGGGAACTGGCCGGCAGTCATCTGCCCATCGAAACCTTTTCCACGGCAGGTAAACAGGCTACGGCTAGTCTTGAGGGCGCCGATTATCAAATCGAACAAACCAGGGCCTCTGTGCTTATCAAGGGGAAAAAACACACCCTCACCACAAATCTTTTGGGTGAACATAACTTGAAAAATATCCTGACGTCCCTGCTCGTGGGGTGGCACAGTGGTTGTGACATGCCCTCCATGCTCAAACAACTCGTGCATTTTACGGTTCCTGGCCGTCTGGAGAGGGTACCACACACACGGTGTTTTGTGGATTACGCGCACACGCCGGACGCCCTCACCAACGTCATCACCGCCATCAGACAGGTGTTGCAAAAGGAAGATGTTCATGCCCGTTTGCTGGTCGTGTTCGGGTGTGGCGGAGATCGGGATCACACAAAACGCCCCCTGATGGGTGCCATTGTCGCATGCCTATCCGATGTGAGCATCGTCACCAGTGATAATCCACGCACAGAATCGCCCCGTAAAATCATTGACGACATTTTGCCCGGCATCACAAAAAACCAGTCCCCCTTTGAGGGAACAAAAGGTTATTTGATCATCGAGGACAGGCGACAAGCCATTCACCACGCGCTGGAGCTGGCAACGGCAAAAGATGTGGTCCTGATCGCCGGCAAGGGACACGAAGACTACCAGATTATCGGGACACAAAAAACCCACTTCGATGATCGGGAGGTGGTGAGGGAATGGATGGAAAAACGAAAACACGAAAACACGAGGGACGAAGGACGAAGAAATGCAAAGTGCAAAATGAAAGGCCTATGAATATCGAATATCGATCAAGGAATGTCGAATGTCGAAATAGGGGGCCATTACTTCGAAATTCCTTGTTCCTTGTTCATTATTCGATATTCGTTTTCCCCTTTGAGTTTTGAACTATATTATGAACCTGACCTTCAAAGAATTAAAAACCCTGTTTCCCCATCACACCCTCACCCTTGCGGATGATGTTTGCGTAGCGGGAATTTCCCGTGACACCCGCAACATTAAACCGGGTGATATTTATGTCGCCATCAAGGGAGAAACACACGACGGGCACGATTATGTCGCTGTCGCTTTTGAGAAGGGGGCCGTCGCGGCTCTGGTGGAAAATGTCCCTGTCAAACGCGACAATCTGATCATTGTGCCCCATGTGATCAGAGCCCTCGGTGAACTGGCCGCGTACTATCGCCGCAAATTCACCCAGCCCCTCATCGCGATTACCGGGTCCAACGGAAAAACCACTACCAAAGAATTGCTTGCGCACGTATTGAGCCAGCAAGGTCTGGTCAGTGCCACCCAGGGCAATCTGAACAACCACATCGGGGTCCCCTTTACCATCTTCTCTTTCGACCCCAAGGCGCATTTTCTTGTGGTGGAAATGGGCATGAGTCATCCGGGTGAAATCGCCTGGCTCACAAAAATCGCAAACCCGACTGTCGGTCTCATCACCAGTATCGGACAGGCCCACCTCGAGGGTGTGGGCGGCACCCTTGAGAAAGTGGCCCAAGCCAAGGGAGAACTCTTTGACGGACTTGAACCCTCTGCCACAGCAATTTATTTTGCTGATGACCCCTTGATTGCCGGACTCCCCACTCGTGCCCAAAAGATCACCTTCGGTTTTGAACCCACACGTGATGTTTGGGCAAGTAACATCACCCTACAGGGCAACCAAACGCGCTTTATCGTGCGACAGGACGGACAAGAAACGCCCATCACGCTCAACCTTGTAGGCAAGCATCACGTGCAAAATGCCCTGGCCGTGTTCACCCTCGCCAGACATGGGGGGCTCGCCCCAGACTCTATTCAAAATGGTCTGAACAGTTTTCGCATGACGCTTAACCGCGGCAAAATCATTTCGGTTGGCAAGATCATTCTGATAGATGACACCTACAACGCCAACCCCGACTCCATGAAGGCCGCGCTGAAATCGATCGCCGAGCAGTACCCCCATCACGTCAAAGTTGCCGTCCTGGGGGGGATGTTGGAGCTCGGAAAAAACGCCGCCAAACTCCATAGCCAAGTTGGTAAATTTGCCAAAGAAATCGGTGTGAAAGAGCTGTTTGTCTATGGACAAAACAGCCCCTTTTATCTTAGAAGCTATGGCTACAAGAAAGAGGAAGAAAACGAACATTTTTTTCGTGGACACTCAGATCTGGCCCGGGCTGTCATCATGTGTCTGCAAAATAAATCAGATCAAAAAACGGTGGTGCTCTTCAAAGGTTCGCGCGGCATGACCATGGAAAAAGCGCTGGAGCACGTGAAGGTTTTATTAGCAAAATAACATTATGTTTTATCACTTACTCTATCCCTTAAGCGACGACTTGATTCTGTTCAACGTGTTCAAGTACATCACGTTTCGCACCTTTGGCGCCCTGGTAACCGCAATGGTCGTGTATTTCCTATTGGGCAACAAATGGATCAGGTTTCTGCGAAAAAAACAATTTCGCCAGGTCATCCGCCAGGACGGACCCATCACGCACCTCAAAAAAAGCAACACACCCACGATGGGCGGGATTCTGGTGGTGGGTTGCCTTTTCCTGTCGTCGCTGTTGTGGTGTGATTTGAGCAATCGTTTTGTGTGGGCCAGCCTCTTCATCATGCTGGGCTTCGCTTTGGTGGGATTCGTCGATGACTATCAGAAAATCATCCGGAAAAACACTCAGGGGTTTCGGGGACAATACAAGATCATCATCGAAGTCGCTCTCTGTCTGTGCGCGGGGTTGTTTCTGTACGGCAATGGCGCTCTGGACACACACTTGCACTTTCCCTTTTTCAAATCCTTCACACCCGACATCGGCGTGTGTTATTTGTTTTTCACCGTGCTGGTCGTGGCGGGCACAGCCAATGCCGTCAACCTCACTGACGGCTTGGACGGTCTGGTGACCGTCCCCACGGCAATCGCTTTTTTTAGTTACGGCATCCTCGCGTACGCGGCGGGCAACGTGATCATCTCCAATTATCTGCAGGTGCCCAACGTGCCCGGCGTCGGCGAGTTGAGCATCATCAGCGGGGCCGTGATTGGCTCACTCATCGGTTTTTTGTGGCACAATTCTCACCCTGCTGAAGTGTTCATGGGGGACGTGGGGGCCTTGGGACTCGGCGGTTTGCTGGGGATGATGGCCCTGATGACCAAAAACGAATTTTTGTTGATCCCGATCGGTGGCATCTTTGTATTGGAAACCGTGTCGGTCATCATCCAGGTGGCTTCTTTTAAATTAACGGGCAAGCGCGTTTTTCAGATGGCACCTATTCACCATCATTTTGAACTCAAGGGCTGGAAGGAATCCAAGGTGATTGTTCGCTTCTGGATCATTGCCATCATCTGCTCGCTCTTCGCCCTGGTGACACTGAAGTTGAGATAATATGCTTTCACACCGAGACCTGTTACACAACGCCTCATCAAATCATCTGTTTCTCATTCTGGGTTATGGCATGACAGGACAAGCCCTGGCTCGTTTTTTGGAATCACAAAAACGACGGTACGTCATCTTTGACGAAAAAGACATCAAAACGCCCTCCAGCCCCTACTGTCTGGATCGCATCGATCTTAAACAGGGCACACAATTGCTTCTCGAAAATAAAATCTCTGCGATTTTCCCCAGCCCGGGGGTTTCGTTGCAACACACGCTCAACACGCTGGCCTGCCAAAGCAAAGTTCCAATCATTGGGGAATTGGAATTGGCATCTTTTTACTTAAAAGGTGATTTTATTGCCGTGACGGGGACGAATGGGAAATCGACCACCGCCATGCTGATAAGCGCCTTGTTAAAGGATGCGGGTGTCGAAAACAGGCTCAGCGGAAATATTGGCGCTCCTTTGATTGATGCGGTCAACGAACCCCCCTTCCCTTATTACGTGATTGAAGAAAGCAGCTACCAGCTCGAACTGGTGGGCACGCTCAGGCACCACATCGCCATTTGCCTCAACATCACCGAGGATCACTTCGATCGGTACCAGGGCATTGACGACTACGCCCAAGCCAAAGCCAACATCATCAAGAACTCCACCAGCGATGATTGGCTCATCTACAATCACGATGATGTCCGCTGTCTTCGCCTGAGTCGGAGCGGACCCGCTCAAAACATGCCCTTCAGTCTGGTCAACCGCTTCAGCGGCTTGGGGGCACAGTGCGAGCAGAACAACCTGCTCATCCGTCTGCACCAGAATGAATTCTGTTTTGATCTGGGTCGCTGTTCGCTCAAAGGACTGCACAATCACGAAAACATGCTGGCCTCGCTGAGTGCGGCCATCATCATCGACAGCTCACCGACAGCCCTGGCGTCATATCAAAATACTCTGGCAAATTTTGTTGGGCTCCCGCACCGCATGCAGAAAATTTATTCCTCAAACGGGGTCGACTACTATGACGATTCCAAGGCCACCAACGTGGATTCCGTGGTCATGGCCCTGGCCAGCTTCGATGGCAACGTCATCCTGATCGCCGGCGGACAGAGCAAACACTGCGATTACACTCCGCTCAAGGGAATCATGCACCACAAGGTCAAGACGTTGATCCTGCTGGGAGAGGCCCAGGATGAGATGCACGACGCCTTTCATGACCAGGCCCCCACAGAACGGGTAGCCAACATGCGCGAGGCCGTCACGCTGGCAAAACGTTTGGCCACGTCAGGCGACGTGGTCCTGCTCTCTCCTGCCTGTGCCAGTTTTGATCAGTATCAGAACTATAAGGAGAGAGGAAACGACTTTCAACAGTGCGCCAAGACGTTATGATTTTTCAAAGAAAACAAAAAAAAGCCGAGGCCGACAAATGGATGTTCTTCATGCCTCCCCGCGACAACGCGGTCACCGTACAACAGCCGTTCGACGTGTATCTGTTTTTCACAACCTTGATGCTGATCCTCATTGGCGTCCTGATGATCTTTTCGTCCAGTGCCATTCTGGCTCAGGAAAAATATGGGGACACCTATTATTTTCTCAAAAAGGAACTCGTATTTTTCACGATCGGTCTGGGCGCCCTGTTTTTGGCCCGTCGCATTCCGTACAAATCCTACGAAAAATGGATTTACCCTCTTCTGGGACTCAATCTGCTCATGCTGGTCCTGTGCCTTGTCCCCCCCTTTGGTTATACAGCCGGGGGCGCCAGCCGCTGGATCAAGCTGGGCTCGTTCACCCTGCAACCATCTGAGATCACCAAAATCCTGGTGGTGTTTTTCGTGGCCTACATGATCGCCAAGAAAAAAGAAAAAATGATCTCTTTCGCAAAAGGTTTTTTACCCACCATGGCCATTGCCGGGATTTTCCTGGCTGTTATCCTCGCACAAAAAGATCTGGGGTCCACCTTTGTGCTGGGTTCGGTCATCATGATCATGTTGTTCGTTTCCCAAACGCGTAGCCTGTACCTCATCAGCTCGCTGTTGCTGGCAAGCCCTGCGTTGTATTACCTTATTTTTTCTGTTTCGTTCAGAAAACGTCGTATCCTCGCCTTTCTGGATCCCTGGAAATACAAAATGGATTACGCGTTTCAGATCATCCAGTCCTTCGTCGCCTTCAAATCAGGAGGACTCGCGGGATCCGGTCTGGGAGAAAGCAAACAAAAACTGTTTTATCTGCCGGAAGCTCATACCGATTTCATTTTTTCGGTCCTGGGAGAAGAATTCGGGATGATCGGTGTCATTGTGGTTGCCTCCCTGTTTTTATTTTTTATTTTCAGAGGGTTCCGTATCGCCAACAAAACCACGGATCCCTTTGGCATGTTTCTGGCCCTGGGCATCACATCGTTAATCGGTTTGCAGGCCTTCATCAATTTTGGGGTGGTCATGGGTTTGTTGCCCACCAAGGGGCTGGTTCTGCCGTTTATCAGTTACGGGGGATCTTCTCTCGTGATCTCCATGTTCGCCGTCGGGGTGCTGTTGAACGTCTCGACACAAACGGGAGAAGAGGTGGAGTAAGGAATATCGAATTTCGAACAAGGAACAAGGAATTTTGAAGTGTGATGTATTCATTTCGACATTCGACATTCCTTGTTCGATATTCGATATTCAATTGCTGTGATCATGACTAATACTGCATTACATAATAAGCTCCTCATCGCCGGTGGTGGCACCGGAGGGCATATTTTTCCCGGACTGGCCATTGCCGAGGAATGGCGTCAGCAGGGCGGCCGTGTCATTTTTGTGGGCACAGAGTCTGGCAAAGAATCCAAGTTGGTTCCCGCTCACGGCTTTGAGATCCGTTTCATCCAAGTCGGGCACCTCAAGGGGACATCACTGGTCAACAAAATGAAAACCCTGTGGCACCTCCCGAGGGCGGTCGTCACAGCCATGAAAATCATCCGACAGGAAAAACCGGATGTCGTGTTGGGCATTGGCGGGTATGTCTCCGGACCCACCTGTCTGGCCGCCAAACTTCTGGGCTTCCCCACGGCCATCACGGACCAGAACGCCCTCCCCGGTTTCACCAACCGCCTGCTGGGCAAAATCGTCAAAAAAATATTCACCAGTTTTGCAGAAAGTGCTACGTATTTCGACCCTGTGAAAGTGGTGTGCACGGGAAACCCCACGAGGGCAAAGATTCAGCACACTGCCTACACCAGGCCCGCGGAGGTTTTTTGCATTCTGATTTTTGGAGGCTCACAGGGGGCCGTCACACTCAACAAAATCGTAACCACGGCGTTGGGGCAGCTGCCTGAACTGAGGACAAAATTGAAAATTTTTCATCAGGCGGGCGAAACCGACCAGGCAGACATTGAAACATTTTATCAACAGCTCAATATCCGCGCCACGGTCAGCCGCTTTTTTAAAAACATGGGCGAGCTATACGCCCAGGCCCATCTGGTGATCTGCCGCTCCGGGGCAGGCTCAGTCACAGAATTGGCCATGAGCGGGAGACCCGCCATTTTCGTTCCCTACCCGTTCGCGGCTGACAATCACCAGAAGAAAAATGCCGACGTGTGCGTGGCGGCAAACGCCGGTTGGTGTTTTGAACAAAAAGATTTGAACGCTGACAAACTGGCAGATCTGTTAACTGAGTTGTTCCAGCATCCCGACGAACTCAGTCGCAGAGCGGCCAACATGCTCACACTGGCCCGGCCCCAGGCGGCCAGGGACATTGTGACAGAACTTCAATCGTTGTCTGTCCGGTAATGTTTTTGTGATGATTTGACTGATAAACTATGTATAAAAAACTTCATACTTATTTCGTGGGAATTGGTGGCATCGGGATGAGCGGCATTGCCGAAATCCTGTTGAACCTGGGTTACCCAGTCAGCGGTTCCGATATCAAAAAATCGGACATCACGAATCGGTTGTCCCGTCTGGGCGCCAAGGTCCACATTGGCCACTTTGCCAAAAACATCAAAGGTGTCGACGTGCTGGTCGTTTCCTCCGCCATTGTTCCCAGCAACCCCGAGGTGTGTGAGGCCAAACGCCTGGGCATCAGTGTGATCCAGCGCGCCGACATGCTGGCAGAGATCATGCGCCTGGCAAAGTACGGCATCGCTGTTGCCGGGTCACATGGCAAAACAACAACCACCTCACTTCTGGCGGCCGTCCTGCACGCGGGCAAACAGGACCCCACCGTCATCATCGGCGGCCAGGTCAAAAGCCTCAAAGCAACAGCCAAACTTGGCCAGGGCAATTTCATGCTGGCCGAGGCAGACGAATCGGATGGTTCTTTTCTCAAACTGGCCCCCACCATCGCGATCGTCACCAACATTGATCCCGAACACATGGACCACTACAAAACGTTCGATGCGCTTACGGCCGCCTTCTGCCAATTCTGCTCGCGACTGCCTTTTTACGGATTGGCCATTCTGTGCGGTGAACAGGCGCAAACCGTTGCGCTCAGTAAAAAAATAAAAAATCGCTACGTGTTGTACGGTTTTTCACCCAAACACGATTACAACGCCCAAAACATCTCCTATCAGGGAACAACGTGTTGTTATGACTTGTACAAAAAAAATGTGTTCGTCGACCAGATTCAGGTCAATGTTCCCGGCAAACACAACATTTTGAATTCTCTGGCTGCTGTCGCCGCGGGCGACGAAATCGGAATCTCTGTTTCAAACATCAAAAAAGGTCTGGCCGGTTTTCAGGGCGTGGGGCGACGCCTGGAAGTCCTGTTCAAAAACAAAAACATGACAGTCATCGATGATTATGGCCACCACCCATCCGAAATTGCTGCCACGATCAAGACTGTCAAACACACGTTTCCCGGCAGACTGGTGGTGATGTTTCAACCACACCGCTACACGCGCACCCGGGACCTGTTTCCCGATTTCGTGACCTGCTTTGACCGGGCTGACCACTTGTTCATCACCGATATTTACGCAGCCAGCGAGCCGCCTATCCGCGGTGTGAACAGCCAAAAATTGGTCACGGCCATCAACAAACACAAACAACGCTCTGTGGTGTACCTGCCCAAAGCGCATCAGAACCTCGATCAGGTCGTTCAAGCCATGCGACCGGGAGATGTTTTATTAAGTCTGGGGGCTGGCGACATCACAAAAATGGTCCGGAACATCGCCCGCGAACTGGCCAGGATATTCATCTGATGAAAGGTACGGAGACGATCAAATGACAACGAATGATGCCGACAAAAAAATCCCCCTGATGAGTGATCACGCACCGCGGCTCTCCTCGGAGCAACAAGAAATTCTGCGCCGCTGGCAGAAGAAAAACAGACTCAGGGTGTCGCAAGAGGTCAAAGACACCCTCAAGATCAAATTCGATGGTGAGGTCCTTTTTGATGAACCCATGGCGGCACACACGCACATCAAGATCGGGGGCAAAGCCGATGTGTTTCTCAAACCCAAAAGCAAAGAGGCTCTCTTGTTTGCCATTAAACTGGCGAATGATAACGGCATCCCTTATCATTTCCATGGTGGCGGCTCCAACACGCTGGTCCGGGATGGTGGAATCCGGGGGTTTGTGATCTGTGTCATCGAGACCCTCGACGACATCACCATCGTGGAACGATGCGAATCACACATCGACATTTTGGCCTCCGCTGGCGCGCGCTTTTCGCGTCTCATCAAGCTGTGCCAGGAAGAAGGCATCGCTGACATCATGTCCCTCACAGGGATTCCCGGCAGTGTGGGCGGGCTCGTAAAAATGAACGCGGGCATCCCTTCCCGCGAAATCAAGGACGTCGTGAGAAACATCACCATCATCACCAAAGAAGGAGAGCAACAGACGCTGTCCCGCGAGCACCTCGATTTTGAATACCGCTCACTCAAACTGCCACGCACCCACTTCATCTTGAGCGTCCTGTTCCGGTTCAGGGATCTCTCATCACCGGAAGACGCGTTGGCGATCATGCGTCAGCATCAGGAAGCCCGGGTGAGCAAACAACCGCTGGAGTTTCCCAGTCTGGGCTCTGTGTTCAAAAATCCACAACCTCTGCACCGCAAAGACATCGCGACCCCTGCGGGCAAACTCATTGAGGAAGCGGGGCTCAAAAACATCCGCATTGGTGGCGCCCGCATTTCACCCAAGCACGCCAACTTCATCATCAACGAAAATGAGGCGAAGGCGTCCGATGTGCTGTCTTTGATCAGTCTGATCAAAGACAAGGTAAAACAGATCAGCCAAATCGAGCTGGAAACTGAGATCAGGATTTTGGGAGAAGAGGCATGTTGCTAGGAACCAACAACAAAAACAGAAAATGGCAAAACAGGCCCTTGCTATACAAGGGGCGATATTACTACATCCGCCGTTCCCTCCAGTGGTTGTTGGTCGTGTGCGTCTTGTCTGGCGTTACGGGGCTGTTCTTTTATTTCAAAAACTCCGACGCGCTCTGTTTGCAGAACATCACCGTCTCCGGCGACCTCAACCATCTGACCCGGGACGATGTCGTCACCCTCTCAGAGCTCACTCCGGGAGACAAATTGTTTGAAAGCACCCTGAATGTTTTGCGAAAGAAGATTGCACGCCACCCCTGGGTGGCCGATGTGAAAATCCGCCGCAAATTTCCCGACACCATCCAGATTCATGTCACGGAGAAAAAAGCGAAGGCGTTGTTGCTGGCCAACAAGCTCTACCTCATCGACGAGGAGGGTCGCGTGTTCAAGCCGCTGGAAAAGAATGAACCCGCTGACCTTCCTATCATGACAGGTTTCAGGGAAGACGCCACCCAGCAGCACCCACACCTCACAAAAGATTATTTTCAACAAACGCTGACCCTGCTGGATTTTTTACAACAGCAAGACTTTTATAATGAAGACAGTTTGTCGGAGCTTCATTTCGATCCCGTGTACGGCTTTACAGTGTACACCAAAAACAGGGCTTTGGAAATCTATTACGGAAGAGACAGCTTTGTACAAAAGCAACAGACCTTGGAAAAATTCAAATTGTCAGACCATTATCACAACGAGAGACTAACTCGATTGGACTTGGACACGCCAGGAAGAGTGATCGCCAGACAAACGGCACTACCAGCATCTCTTCCGGCGGCAACAGTTCAGGGGAACAATAGTAATTCATTACGTTGAGGACGCTTATGGCAAAAAAAGAAAATTTAATTGTGGGACTCGACATCGGCACCACAAAGATCTGCGCCATTGTTGGTGAGGTCACACACGATGGGATCGACGTCATTGGGATCGGCTCCCACCCCTCCCGAGGTTTGCGCAAAGGGGTCATCGTCAACATCGAAGCCACCATTGACTCCATGAAAAAAGCGATTGAAGAGGCCGAACTCATGGCCGGTTGTGATATTCTGTCGGTGTACGCTGCCATCTCGGGAAGCCACATCAAGGGGATCAACAGCCACAGCATCGTGTCGGTCAAGAACAAGCTCATCACCGACCGTGATATCGAACGCGTCATTGACGGCGCGTCAGCCGTGGTCATGACCATGGACCGCGAAAGCATCCATGTGATTCCGCAGGAATTCATCGTGGATGATCAGGACGGCATCAAGGAACCTCTGGGCATGGCAGGGTCAAAGTTCGAGGCCAACGTGCACATCGTGACCGCTTCGACTGCCTGCATTCAGAATATTCTGAAGTGTGCCACACGGTGCGGCGTTCATGTGAACGACATCATTTTGGGCCCACTCGCCAGTTCCTACGCCTCCCTGACTGAAGACGAAAAAGAACTCGGCGTGATCGTGCTGGATGCGGGCGGCGGCACGACCGACCTGGTCATCTACGTCAACGGGTCAGTGGTGCACACAGCCTCGATCCCCCTGGGCGGCAATCACATCACCAACGACATCGCTGTTGGCCTGAGAACACCGGCGTTGGAAGCCGAAAAAATCAAACAAAAGTATGGCTGTGCCCTGGCCAGCATGATTAACAAAAATGACACGATTGACGTCCCTTCCGTCGGCGGTCGCAAACCCAGAATTTTATCACGACAGATTCTGGCCGAAATCATCGAACCGCGCGTGGAAGAAATTTTCGATCTGGTTCGTCAGGAAATCGTGCGCTCAGGTTACGAAGACAACATCGCCTCCGGTGTGGTTCTGACGGGGGGCATGGCCAATCTGGAGGGAACAACCGAGATGGCCGAACAGATTTTTGATTTCCCGGTTGTGCGAGCGACCCCCCGCGGGGTCGGTGGTCTCGTGGATGTCGTGAACAGCCCCATCTACACGACAGGTGTTGGTCTGGTGCTTTGTGGGTATCACAAAAAACAACAGCTCCAGCCCAAAAACGAAAACGTGTACGTGAAGGTCAAGAAAAAAATGGGTACCTGGTTGGGTGACGTTTTTTAAGGAGCTCTTATGTTCGAATTTGAAGACGATTTGAGTGTGGCCGCCAAGATAAAAGTTGTGGGTGTGGGCGGCGGCGGCGGTAACGCCATCAAGACCATGATGAGGGCCCGGATGGAGGGCATCGACTTCGCCGCCATCAACACCGATATCCAGGCTCTCAAACTCAATGAGGCGCCCACCAAAATCCAGATCGGGTCTCAGCTCACCAAGGGACTGGGAGCAGGCGCCAATCCTGAGATAGGACGACATGCCGCTATAGAAGACGCGGCCATCATTCAAGAAACTCTCAAGGGATCAGACATGGTTTTCATCACAGCCGGCATGGGCGGTGGCACAGGAACAGGGGCCGCTCCCGTGATTGGCAAGCTCGCCCGCGAATTGGGTATCCTCACAGTAGGCGTGGTGACCAAGCCCTTCTCTTTCGAAGGAAAGAAACGAATGCGGCATGCAGACGAAGGGATCGCCGCTCTCAAGAATGAAGTGGACACGCTCATCTGTATCCCCAATGATAATCTGCTCAACTTGGCAGACAAAAACACCCCCATCATCGACAGTTTCAAAATGGTGGACCATGTCCTCCTGCAAGCCGTGAAGGCCATTTCCGAGCTCATCACCACGCCCGGGCTCATCAATCTGGATTTCGCCGACGTCAACACCATCATGCGCAACGCGGGTGTGGCCGTCATGGGCACAGGGGTCGCCTCAGGAGAAAACCGTGCTCTGGAGGCCGCGCGTTTGGCCATCTCTTCTCCCCTGCTCGAAAACATATCGGTCGCGGGGGCCACAGGACTCCTCTTGAATATCACAGGTTCTTCAAACATGACCTTATTCGAGCTCAACGAAGCTTGCAAACTGATACAACAAGAGGCACACGAAGACGCCAACATCATTTTTGGTTCCGTCATCGACGACAATGCCGGCGACGAAATCTCAGTCACCGTGATTGCCACGGGTTTCGATCAAGAACAACTGGACACACTCACCGATGAGCATTCTCTGCACAAACCCACTCTCACAGCCAGTAGCAACTGGCTGAACAAAAAACTCAAACAGACAGACAAACGACAGCCTGCGGAACCAGCACGAGAAATCCCTATGACCAATGGCCAACCCGCTCACAGACCTGCTGCCAACAAACCGCAAAACGATCATTTGTCCATCAAAGACATTTTTTTCACACAAAAAGAACCACCCGTCGCGAACAAGTTGCCCTCCCACGAACAAGCCAGGGATTTTTCGAACAACACCATCAGCGCCTGGGCCAACGCCGCCTCAAAAAGGGAAGAACGACCCAAGAGCACGCCAGCACAACCTCCTTTTGAATCCGCCCACACGGATAGTCTCCTCGATTACCCTGACGATCATTTTGCCTACCCCCATTTTGATGCTGTGGCCGAAGCAACCAAACCGGAATACAACTCGCTCCCTGCCCCAAACGACGTCCTCACCACCAGGCAAAAACCGGCTTCTGTTTGGGGCGAGGCCGCACCAAAGCAACAACCACGAGCCAAACGACCGGCCGCGAGCCGCACAAGCAACAACGGCAACCTCAACCTGATACCCAACGTGCCAGAAGCAAATGTTGACGGAGATTGGTCGCGTCGTCCCAATGGCCCGGCACGTGAGTCATCGGATTTCAAGCGAGCGCTGTCCGAGATCAGCAGCATTCAAACTCAAGACGATGATTACTACGATATCCCGGCGTTCATCAGGAGGAGGGCCGATTGAGCATCCTTGGGAGCCACAGAATGAAAGCAAAAAAGCGCGCTTTAAAAAAACCGCATGACCCCATTCACAGTTCCCTCAAATCCGAAATTGTGGCCCTGTTTTTGTTTTTGACGGGGGCTTTCTACTATTTGTGTATTCTCGGCTACAGCCCTCTTGACCCCTCCTTTTTCTCATCAGGGAGCTTTCAGCACATCACCAATCTGGGCGGTGTCATTGGAGCGTATCTGGCAGGAACCTTTTTTTTCATCTTCGGTGGCGGCGCGTATTTTTTGGGGTTGTATTTCATCATCAATTCCCTGCTGGTCTTTGCCAACAAGCGGTCACGACCTCGCTTTCTGGATTTTATCGTTTTCATTGTGTGCACTTCCTTCATAGCTATCTTGTTGCAAATGGTTTTCATCGACTTTACCTTTGGAGGACAGAGCATTAACGCTGGCGGTACGTTGGGCAAATTGCTGGCCAGTTTAGGGGAGCGCTTTTTGGGGACCTGGGGCGTGTACCTTCTGGTTTGTTTTGGAGCGGCCCTGACCTTCGTGTTGGCAACTCGTTTATCTGTCATCGACGTGTTGAATACCTCCTCGATGGCTCTTGGCAAAAGTCTGGGGACCCTGAGCAACAACCTTTACATCTCTCTGGTCCGCAGCCACAAAGGCCTCATGCGTTATCTGGCGCAAAGAAAGCTGCGCAGTGAGACTTCAGCGCAAGCCAAAATGAAGGAGCAGGAATTCAAGGCCATCAAGATCGAGCGGGTAAAGCCTGAGCCTCCAAAATACAAACCTGAGGTTCCACAACCGAAACCGGAACTCACCCTCCATCAAATTGAAGAAATGCTCAACGACCAGAAGATTGTTGAACCACGTATTCTGGAACGCAAGGACCAGAAGGCCAAACGCCCCCCCAACCAGATGGAGTTGCAAAACATGTCAGAAGGGTATCAACTGCCACAACTGTCTTTTTTGGACTACGACACCAGCCAGAACGTGGAAATCGACGAGGACAGTCTCAAGATGAGCGCCCGCATTCTGGAGAGCAAGCTCAAGGATTTCGCCATTGAAGGGCGCGTGACCGAAATCCATCCCGGTCCCATCATCACCATGTTTGAGTTTCAACCGGCACCGGGAGTCAAACTGTCGCGCATCAGCGGGCTATCGGATGATCTGTCCATGGCCATGGGAGGCCGTTCGGTCCGCATTGTGGCTCCCCTGCCCAATAAGGCCGCCATCGGGATCGAAATCCCCAACCATGTGCGGGAAAACGTGTGGCTCAAGGACATCATCGCTGACGAACGCTTCCAGAAAAACGATTCTCGTCTCCTGCTGGCCTTGGGTAAGAGCACAGAAGGCATCCCGTACGTGGCCAACCTGCAGAAGATGCCTCACCTGCTGGTAGCCGGCTCAACAGGCTCGGGCAAATCCGTGTCGATCAACACCATGATCACCTCGATTTTATACAAGGCCAGACCCGACGAGGTCCGCATGATCTTGATCGATCCCAAAATGATCGAACTGCAGGTTTACGAAGGCATCCCTCACCTGCTATTGCCTGTGGTGACCGATCCCAAAAAGGCCAACCTCGCACTCAAGTGGGCTGTGCGCGAAATGGAGCGGCGTTACAAATTATTGTCCGATGTGAACGTGCGCAATTTGTCCGGGTACAATAAAAAAATTGATGCTGGCGACTTCAAGAACAAAACGCCAGATCCTGAGTCAAACGAGGAACCCATTGAACACACGGGTCGCCTGCCGTACATTGTGATTGTCATCGACGAATTTGCTGACCTCATGATGACCTGTTCCAAAGAGGTTGAAGAGTCCGTGTGTCGCCTGGCCCAAAAGGCCAGGGCCGCCGGTTTGCATGTGATCGTTGCCACACAAAGACCTTCTGTGGATGTGATCACGGGCCTGATCAAGGCCAACTTTCCCTCGCGCATCGCCTTCCGCGTCACGTCCAAACATGACGCCAGAACGATCATGGACACCATGGGTGCCGAGCACTTATTGGGCATGGGTGACATGCTCTTTGTCCCGCCGGGCAGTTCCAAAATGGCGCGTATTCACGGGGCCTTCATTTCCGAAGACGAAATTTCGCGCATCGTCGAGTTTTTGAAAAAACAGGCCACGCCCTGTTACCACGAAGAAATCCTCGAGCAACAGGAATCGGACATTTCTGCCATAGCCGAAGAAGAAATAGATGAGCTCTACGATCAGGCCGTGCAGGTGGTGTGCGAGAACAAGCGTGTCAGCATCTCCAGCATTCAACGCCAATTCCGCATTGGCTACAATCGCGCCGCCCGCATTGTGGATCAGATGGAACTGCAGGGTGTCGTTTCGGCCCCCAATCATCAGGGCCAGAGAGAGGTGCTGGCGGGGACAGTGTGAAAGACATATGGTTTGACTCCACAGCTAAGGTATAATACTGTGCGCGCGGCTGGCCCCGCCATCTCAGGCACGGGCCTAGTTTCAACACAAACACTAATAAAGGAGCTTTGAATGAAATCCAACTTATGGCGATATTTAATTGTTTTGTGCCTCGTTCTTTTTTCTGCCTGTGCCACCACAGCGGAAACGACAGAGGCTGGTGATGACGCGGTTTGCGGCGATGGCACTGTCGCAGGCACCGAAGAATGCGACGACGGCAACACGACTGCTGATGATGGTTGCTCTGCAACGTGTACAGATGAATCAGCAGGCGGCGGCAACACCGATCCCGGCACCAGCTTGGGCGACGGGCTGACCGCGCAAAGTGCCAATCTGTGCGACTCCGTGGGAGGGATTGCCTATTCCATTTACGCACAAGACGCCGACAACATTTGGTTGGGTTGCGCAGGCGCCATTGGTGGCCTTTTTAAATCAACGGATGGGGGCACAAATTTTACTCAGGTTGGTGCTGATGCCATTACCGGCATCACTGGCACGTATGTGCACATTTGGGATATCGAGGCCGATGGCGACGGGAATGTCCTGATCTGCGGTTCCAACAACGAGGTTGACCCCGGTGAGTTCCTTTATCGCTACGATGTCGCTGAGGACACGTACACATCGCTTGCCGATGACGACATCGTCACAGCGGCCATTGGAGGCTCATCAATTTCCGCGTGCGGTAGCGTTTGGGCTATTGGTGATTCCATTGTTTTTGACAGCAACACGGGCAATCAGGTTCTCTATTCGACAGACAATGGAGCAACGTGGGGTTATGAATACCTGAGCACACAGCTCGCCCAGTTTACAGGCGACGACACGACCTTTTACGGTGCTGGTGGTGTGATAGCAGATGGACCTGCCTTCTGGACTGCTGACACCACCTTTACGGACCTGACGATGGATGACGATATCGACTCCAACAAACAAGAGGCCCGCGCGGGAGTCACCATCACAACTGATGATTCAACGTTGATCATGGGTGGTGCCAATTCAGGTGACACCGACCTCTGGATCATCTACAGTGAGAATGGCGGCACCAACTGGAGCAACGCCACGATCACCACCACACACAACTTCTCTTTCATCCGTGGTCTGGATTGCGTGAGCGCCACTGTCTGCCTGGCAGTGGGTGATTATTACCCCGCCTCGGATGGCGGATTCATTCTGATCTCTGAGGACGCTGGCCACACCTGGACGGATGTGGAGGCTACCAGTGAATTGCCCACGCTCTATTCCATCACAAGCTCTGGCAACACCGCTTGGTTGGCGGGAGATGGTGGCAATGTCTACACACTGGATGTGAACTGACGATCGATAATAAATTGTTTTTTAAAACCCCCGCACAGACCTCTCTCTGTTCGGGGGTTTTTTTTCGATGAATGGGAAAGAATTTGAGACAGGGATTGAACCGAGAGTAAAACGTGTATTACTTACAGAACGAAAGAAATTCACAAAGACGTTGGCGCTGTTGTAGCAAATTGAGATCCCTCGTTTGCAACTTTTCAACCACATCCAAAATCAGCTCGGCCTCATTGCAAATGAGCACCACGTCACCACCAATGTTGAAAAACAATTCACTCGCGTCAGCCAGATCGTGATGATCGTGAATGGCCTTCATGCGCAGGTCATCAGAAAAAATGATGCCCTCGTACCCCATTTCCCCACGCAGGATGTCGTGAATGATTTTTTTTGACAGCGTGGCCGGCCGTTCAGGATCGATCTCCGGATACAAGACATGCGCGGTCATAACGGAGGGTGCCAGATTCTGTGCGATCAATTTTTGATAGGGAATCAGATCTGTTTTGCGGATGTCATCGAGCGAGCGGCGGTCAACAGGCAGTTCAAAATGACTGTCCGCCTCAGTGGCGCCATGCCCGGGAAAATGTTTGAGACAGGCCTGCACCCCTTCGTCCCAAAGCCCCCTGACAATCTGCGCGCTCAATGTGGCCACCACTTCTGGATCATCAGAAAAAGAACGATCGCCAATCACGGGACTTTGCGGGTTGAGATCCACATCCACCACGGGCGCGAAGTTCAGATTAAACCCAGCGTCTTTGACCTCGCGTCCCAACAGCCTTCCCAATTGATAAACCTCGTCGGCACTGTTGGTGGCCAGAAAACGTTCCCCGTAACCCCTCATCGCGGACACGGGCGTGTATGGCTGGGGCAGACGTCTCACACGACCGCCTTCCTGATCTACGGCCAGCAAAAGCGTGTAACCCGCCTGCGTCGCCAATGCTTGCAGTTCCTCGTTGAGAGAGCGCAAATGTTCTGCCGAATCAAAATTGCGTGAGAAAAGGGTGAACCCCAAAACGCGGTGTTTGAGGATCAAATCCCAAACCGGTGCCGTCACCTGTTTTTCGGCAAACCCTCCCAAGATGTGTTGCGCCACGAAAGACATAAAAAAACAGCTCAAAGCTCAAAGCTCAAAGCTGAAAAGAAAAATCATCCGCCCACGGCTGACAGCCAACTGCCAACGGCCTGTGACTTTTGGCAGTAAGCCGTCAGCCGTGGGCCGTCGGCCAAGCGTCACACATTCCGTCCCCGAATTTCGAACTGGTTGACATGCATCTTCTCTTCCGACTCAATCACAATGCGTTTGCCAATGTGTTTTTCGACCTGTTCCAGACGATCGCGACCCTCGTTAAACAAGACCTTGGCCGCTCGCGGGTGACACTTGACCAGCAGTGAGCGCGACGTGATCGTGGAATAAACCCTTTTGATTTCCCGGAATATTTCGAAGGCCACCGTGAGTGGCGTCTTGACGTAACCCGTGCCATGACAATGTTCACAGGGACACGATAACATTTGTGTCAGCGATTCCCGTGTGCGTTTTCGTGTCATTTCGACCAGACCCAAATCAGAAATACGCGAAATCGTTGTTTTGCTCCGATCGTTTTTAAGGGCATCTTTGAGGGTGTAGTAAACCTTCATGCGATGCTGGTATTTGTTCATGTCGATGAAATCGATGATGACAATCCCCCCAATGGATCGGAGTTTGAGTTGATACGCAATCTCTTCCACGGCCTCCAGATTGGTGGTCAGAATCGTTTCTTCAAAGTCCCGCTTGCCCACGAATCGCCCTGTGTTGACGTCGATGGAGGTGAGCGCCTCGGAGGAATCAATGATGAGGTACCCCCCCGACTTGAGCCAGATCTTTTTACCCAAGGCGCGGTTGATCTCGGACTCAATCCCATAGGCATCGAAGATGGGGAGGTCCTTGTCGTAATATTCAATCCTGTCGACCAGCTCAGGCATGCACTTGTTCATGAAATCCACCACACTGGTGTGGTGTTCCCGGGAATCAATCACCAAACGCGTGATCTCGCGCGAAAAGTTGTCGCGCACGGCCCGGAGCACAATGTCCATGTCCTGATACAACAAACTGGGGGCCCTGGATTTTTCCTGTTTTTTGTAAATTTCCTGCCAAATCTGTTTGAGGTTGTTCATGTCCTCAACAATCTTTTCCTCGCAGGTTCCAATGCTGTTGGTTCGGGCAATGAACCCCCCTTGGGCCGGTTTGTTTTTACGCAGAATTTCCTTGAGCCTGATCCGTTCGTCGTATGATGTGATCCGACGAGACACCCCCACATGATTCACCGTGGGCATGTACACCAGATAACGCCCGGGCAGGGAAATCTGTGATGTGATCCTGGCCCCCTTGGTCCGGATCGGTTCCTTGGCAACCTGAACGACGATCGTTTGGCCTTCCTTGACCACATCTTCAATACGGGGCAAGGGGGCACGACGGTACCGGCTTTTTCTGACACTGCTTGAACGCCCGCCCCGACCTTGATTCCTATCCTTGTTGGCATTTTGATCACTGCCGCCATTTTCGCTCCCGGAATCGGTTGGCTCAGCGTCATCCGGAGCCTTGTCGCCACCCTCTTCGTCATCCCCGCCAGCGTCACCATTCTTGCCAACCTCATCCACCTCATCCTCAAAAACGCCTTCAAACATGTCGCTCACAATATCGGCCACATATAAAAAGGCGGCTTTTTCGAGTCCGATGTCTACAAAAGCGGCTTGCATCCCGGGCAATACCCGGTTGATGCGCCCGAAATAGATATTGCCAGCGACCTGCATTTCGGTCTCGCGCTCGATTGATAATTCCGCCAACACGCCACGTTCCAACAGCGCGATCCGGGTCTCGCCGGGCGTGACGTTCATGATTAATTCATTAGCCATTTTTTATTTCCTTACTGGTGGGGAATGACGGGACGGATCTGAAGACACTATGGTATAGCCGGATGACTAACATCAATCGAAACAACCCCTTCGTTGATAAACAACAACGAAAAAGGATTTTTCATTTTATGTCAAAAACTTTGGCAAAACCTGTGTGTTCATGAGTGCCGGGCCAAAAGGCCTCGTCAAGTTCATCCATTCAATTCAGCACCACACCAGTTTTCTTAATTAATATTCCTGATAACTCTTCTCTGGAGTTCCGGCTCAGCACCTCCAAAACCTCGATGGGTTTGAGACTGCCCTCGTCATCGCTCCGTATTGAAAAACATAAAAACTTATTGTCAGTCACCTTCGCTGTTTTCAAATTCATATAGCGGTTAAGACTGATCTTCCTGACCAAACCCTCTTTTTTATTACTCACGCGTTCCACGGCAACCTCTGAACCCGCTTTGATACTTTCGAGTCCGTCCGCAATTTTCTGACTATCTATGCTTTGCGGACTACTGGTCAAATCGATTTCAAAATCAACCCACTGCATTGCAGAATAGATGGACGGGGCATTTAAGTCAACCTTTTCGGCAGAAAGCAATTTAACACCGCTTGGCAAAACCAAGTTCATTTTCTCAATAAATTCATTTGGTTCAATGACTTGCAACAAGGCAAGATCGAAATATTCAAACTCACTTTCAATCCCCACAGACAAGGCTGGCCCCAGGGAGAGTTTCATCTGCGGGTGAAATCCCTCAGAGTAAGCCACCAAAAGGCCACAACGCAAAATGGCCCTTTTGATGATGTTCACCAACTCAAGGTGCCCGTAAAAAATCGCCCAGTCTTTTTTGGCAAAACGAATACGGAGGCGGTGCATCGTGGATCGTTGATCGTGTGTCGTGGATCGTGGATCGTGGATCGTGAGTCGCTTGAGCCCTTGAGGATATGAATCGCCCGTGCTCTTGCGGGTCGGAATCGCTTGTTCCCCTGAGAGTATTATTTGTGGCGAATGCGAGATTGATCCAAGATGATCTACTCGATCCATACCCTCTGGGGCACAAGCGATCCATACCCTCTGGGGCACAAGCGATCCACGATCCACGTTTGCTTCCTGCTTTTGGCTTTGAACGACCCTATTTCTGATTTTATCAAAATCGCACACCCCACAGGCCTGACACGCGGTCTGGGTGCAATCAGGCGTATGACTTTCTTCGCGGGCCTTCTGGTATTCCTGCCACAAAAACTTTTTGTCGAGCTGTTCAAACAAGTGCTCCCAGGGAAAAATCTCGTTTTCGTCACGTTCCCGATACAGATAATGCCCAATATCAACCCCCGTCGTTTTGATTGCGGCCTCCCATTTGGCAAAGTCAAAATGCTCCTGCCATTGATCAAACCGGCAACCCAAACGATAAGCTTCAAATAGCAAGGCCCCCAAACGACGATCACCCCGCGCAAAGAGCCCTTCGATCATGCTCGATGAAAAATCGGGCCACTTGAGCTGTATGGCGCGACTAGTCAAATTTCGTCGGATCAAAGACAGCTTTGCCTTGGCGTCTTCCGTGGTCATTTGCGAAACCCACTGAAACGGCGTGAACGGTTTGGGAATCAACAGCGACAATCCAATATTGATTTTGACCGCGTTCGAAAAACCCCTGCCAATCGCGAGAGCCTGTTCCGCCTCACGGGCTATGCCCTGCAAGTCATCCTCAATTTCAAAGGGCAGTCCAAACATATAATAAAACTTGATCAGCCGGTACCCCTGCGAAAACGCATTCCGGCAGGCCTCAAACAGATCCGAGGCCAAGTTGCCCTTGTTGATCACACGTCGCAGGCGTTCCGATCCCGCTTCGGGGGCTATGGTAAACCCGGTTTTTCGAACCTTCGCCACCTGTTGCACGAGTTCCTGGGTGAGCGTTTCTGTACGCGTCGCCGGGACCGACAGCGAAATCTTTTTGCCCAAAAAAATCTGATTGAGTTCCTTCACGAGAGACACAATGCCGGGGTAGTCGCCTGCAGATAGAGATAACAGCGATATTTCGTCCATCCCTGTTTGTCTGACAGCTTCGTCCGCAATGCACACCACGTTTTGGGGATCCCTCTGCCTCACTGGTCTTTCGACAAAGCCCGCCTGACAAAAGCGACAACCCCGCGCGCACCCTCTTTGAATTTCCAACCCCACCCGGTCATGGACCAGACGCGCGTTGGGCACCACCAAACTGGTCGGGTAAGCGTGTTGGCCTAAATCAGACACAATCCGCTTGCGGATTTTCTCATAACCCGGCTTTTGATGTTTGATTTGGCTGATTGTCCCGTCTGGCAAGTAAACCGGTTCAAACAAATGCGGAACATAGATCCCCTCTATGGTCGTGAGCCTCTCAAATAAGGTCGCTCGTGATTGTGGCTGGGAATTCTGCGAAATCATATCGATGCCATGCGCCCGCTTCCAGTCACTCATCAAGCAGGCCACATCGGCAATCAGGTCTTCCCCATCGCCCAAGGCAAAGGCATCAAAAAAATCTGCCAGAGGTTCAGGGTTGTAACACCCCACACCACCGCCCAATACGAGGGGGTGTTTCGCATGGCGTTCCTTCTGCCACAAAGGAATCCCTGCCAGATCCAAAATGGCCAGGATGTTGGTGTAGGCCATCTCGTGCGGGATCGAAATGCCAATGATATCGAATTCGCTCAGCGGGGTTTTGGATTCCAGAGAAAACAGCGGGACCTTCTGCTCCCTCAGGAGCTGTTCAAAGTCCCTCAGTGGTGAGAAACACCGCTCAGCCACCACATGCGGCAGGGCATTGAGGATAGCGTAGAGGATCCTTAGCCCCATGTGTGACATGCCGATTTCATACGCGTCCGGAAAGACCAACACAACGCGTACGGCACAGGAGCGAAAATCCTTGTGCACCGCATTGACCTCGTTGCCAAGATATTGGGAAGGTTTCTGGATTTTGGAAAGAAGGGCTCGCAGATTGGGCAAACTCACTGAACACTACCCTTTCTGGGCATCATCCTTTTTCACAACGGGAGCCGGCTTTCTCTTTTTGTGGGAACGTTTTTTTCCGTAGGAAGCCGCACTGATCTTGCCTTTTTTTGTTTTTTTGTCGCCTCGACCCATAATGTTTAATCCTTTTCGTAAAACTGAAAATCCGAAATCCGAATATCGAAATCCGAAATAAATCCAAATCAATAAACAAGCCCGCCTCATTGCAGGGACGATCCTTTTACCGGGAATTTAGCCCTGAGTCAACCTCATAGCCACCCCATTTTTTTTATTCTCACCTTGTGTTTTTGTCGGAATTTGTTAAGTCTTGTCTGTCTTGTCACAGCCATAATGTGACATATCATTTGATTGCAAAGACTCCCCTCGAGACATGTTCTGAAGGCACTTCGCAAAATTCATGTCCCGTGATGATATCTCACCATGATTTTTGCGGGCGAAAGAATTTGCAAGCGGCAAATTCTTGAGTGGTGCCTGAAGAACATGTCTCGAGGGGAGTCGAAACGGGGGAGTTTTTCATCATGGCTAAAACAAAAACAAAGTTTATCTTCGTTACAGGCGGGGTCGTTTCCTCTCTTGGCAAGGGCATCGCGGCAGCGTCGATTGGCGCTCTCCTCGAAAACCGAGGTTTGCGCGTATCGATTCAAAAACTCGACCCTTACATCAACGTGGACCCCGGTACCATGAGTCCCTTTCAGCACGGCGAGGTGTTCGTAACAGAAGACGGAGCCGAAACCGATCTCGATTTGGGGCATTATGAGCGCTTCCTCACGTCCAAGACCAGCAAGACGAACAACTGCACGACCGGCAAAATTTATGATTCGGTTATCCAAAAGGAACGACGCGGTGAATATTTGGGACTCACCGTTCAAGTCATCCCGCACATCACCGACGAGATCAAAAGCCGTGTCATGCAGGCCGCAAAGGATCTGGATGTCCTGATCGTCGAAATTGGCGGCACAGTCGGCGATATCGAAAGTCTCCCGTTCATCGAGGCCATCCGGCAATTCGCCTATGATGTGGGCAACGAAAACGCCATTTACATCCACCTGACCCTGATTCCCTACATCGCCGCCGCGGGAGAGCTCAAGTCAAAGCCAACACAGCACAGCGTCCAGAAACTCAGGGAAATAGGGATTCAACCAAACATTCTTTTGTGCCGCACTGAGTTCGACATCCCTCAAGAGATGAAGAACAAGATCGGTTTGTTTTGCAATATCCTTCCCGACGCCGTTTTTATGGCCAAAGATGTCGCCTCGATCTACGAAGTGCCTCTGGCTCTGCACAACGAGGGACTGGACGAAAAAATCATCGAACTTTTGAACATCTGGACCCGCAAACCCGACCTGAAGAACTGGCGTGATCTGTGCGAAACGATCAGTGCTCTGCAAGACACCATCACGATCGCTGTCGTGGGCAAGTATGTCGATGTGGTCGACGCGTACAAGAGTCTCAACGAGGCCCTGCGTCATGCCGGTTATCACCATAAAGTGGGCATCGAACTCAAATACATCGATTCCGAAGAACTCGAAAAAGACAACACCCCGCTGGGAGACTATTTTGAGGGGTGTTCAGGTATTTTAGTCCCGGGTGGTTTTGGTCATCGGGGGATCGAGGGCAAGATCAATGCCGTCCAGTTTGCACGCGAGAACAACATTCCTTTTTTTGGAATCTGCTTGGGGATGCAACTGGCTGTCATTGAGTTTGCAAGACATGTGGCAGGACTTGCCGACGCCAACTCAGACGAATTCAACAACAAAACCAAAAATCCTGTCATCAGTCTCATGGCAGAGCAAAAGGCGATCACCAATAAAGGTGCCACCATGCGGCTTGGCCACTACCCCTGCGTGATCGAAAACAACACCTTCGCCCACGAGGCCTACGGCGAACGTAAAATTTTTGAGAGACACAGACATCGTTATGAATTTAACCTTAAGTACAAAGAGCAACTGTGTAAAAAAGGGCTTGTGACCTCTGGAACATCCCCCGACGGCCTCTTGGTTGAAATTATCGAAATCAAGGGACATCCCTGGTTTCTGGGATGTCAGTTTCATCCCGAGTTTCAATCCAGTCCCATGAAACCACATCCCATTTTCGCGGACTTTATTGTGGCCAGTATTCAGTTTGCACGAAAAAAAGATTGGATAAATAAAAAAGAACCCCTAAACGCTGTATCAAAAAAACGGCCTGGCCCAAAGGCAAAAATTAAAATTGTTTAATAATTATAATTGGTTGATTGTTTTTTTTGCACACGGGAGTCAATTAGCAATTGACATGCCAATCATCACCTCTTACAATGGTATGGTATTTGCATGTGGAGCCCTAAATCAGTCGTTTTCAGGGTATTATCGCAACATTAGGGGAGTGGATTATGGCCATTGAACTCAAGCAATCACTCAAGCTCACCCAGCAATTGCTCATCACGCCACAGCTCCAACAAGCCATCAAATTATTACAGCTTTCCCGAACAGAACTCATCGAAACCGTTCAAAAGGAACTGTTAGAAAACCCTGTTCTCGAAGAGGCCCCCGATTCGGACTCTCCCGAAAAAACACAGACAGAGTTGGCTGAGGCCCAAACAGACAATCCCACCCATTCCAACGAGGCATTCGACAAGGTCGACAACAGCCCTCTTTCGAACAAAGAATTCGATTGGGGCAGTTTTGTTGAGAATTTTGCCACCATGGGAAGTCGCGAACCGCGTTCTCTGGTCAGCACAGAGGAACAACCCAATTACGAAAACATGGTGTCCCAGGCGACCTCGCTTCAGGACCATCTGGAATGGCAAATCAAGATGGGTAGCCTCACAGCCGAGGAAGAAGAGGCCTGTTTCACACTGATTGGCAATATCGACGACAATGGCTACTTGCAATCAAGCCTCGAAGACCTCGCCGAAAAAACACCGTTCAGTTATGACGAACTCGAAGACTCTTTGTGCATCGTGCAAGAACTCGACCCTCCCGGCGTTGGCGCGCGTGATCTCAAGGAATGCCTTCTCCTGCAGGTCAAAGAATACGGTCCCGACCGTTCCATTTTGACAACCATCATCAACAAACACCTCAACCTCATTGAAAAGCGCAATTTTGCCGCGTTGAGCAAAAAGCTCAACCTCACCACACGCAAAACCAGAGAGCTGGCCGACGTCATCTATGCCCTGGAGCCAAAGCCTGGCCGCGCTTACAGCACGGGCACCCCTCAGTACATCACTCCCGACGTTTATGTGCAAAAAGTGGGCGAAGAATATGTGGTGATTTTAAACGAAGACGGCTTGCCAAAACTGCAAATCAGCAATTTGTACAAAACGGCCATCATGCGCGAAATCGCGTCCTCCAAAAGAAACGAAAAAAACCCCCTCAACGATGAGGCAAAAAACTACATTCAGGAAAAACTCAAGAGCGCCCTGTGGCTCATCAAGAGCATTCATCAAAGACAAAAAACATTGTACAAGGTTACCAAATCCATCGTGAGCTTTCAGAAAGATTTTTTCGATAAGGGCGTGCAAGGACTCAGACCACTCGTTTTGCGAGACGTTGCCGAAGAAATCGGCGTTCACGAATCCACGGTCAGCCGCGCCACCAATGGAAAATATGTTCATTCCCCTCAGGGCATTTTCGAACTTAAGTATTTTTTCAATACAGGGCTTACCAATTCAAGCGGCGGTGAGGATTTTGCCAACGAGGCAGTCAAGCAGTTGATCAAACAATACATCAGTACCGAGGACATCAAAAACCCTTTGTCAGACCAGGCCATCGCGGCCATGCTCACACAACTCAACATTAACATTGCCCGCAGAACTGTGGCCAAATATCGGGAAATGATGGGAATATTACCCTCCTCACGACGTAAACGCGTATCTTGAATTCGGTCAACAGTCGACGGCCAACAGCCAACGGCTGGATTTTTCAGACTGTCAATTGTAGGCCGCTTGTGCCCCTGAGAGTACCAGCTGTTAGCCTTTCAGTTGATTTAGATATAGGGCACCTCATAACCATCTTCTACTGCAAAATTACACTCTGGTCTGCAACTGCGTCCGATTTCACAAAAAGTCCTCAACGTGGCGTGCCTTACACGTCTGCGGGCTTTTTGCTTATCGTCCTTGTTTCGACTCAGATTGTAATTTTTCGTGACGAACATGGTTATTAGAGATGCCCTATACGATAACCAGTGCCTCATTGCTTCATTGCTTCATTGCTTCATTTCTTGATTGTTTCATTGCCCCTTTCATTCCCCCATCATTTCCATACGTTACATTTTGTAAAAAATGTGGGTGACAAACCATGTGCTTTTTATTAGGAGTCCGACCTTGTTCGTATGATTCAACACGCTTCAAAGACCTCTTAACTATTCAATATAAAAGGTTTTTTTAGTAACGCTTGATGTAGGAGAATATGATGCAGATTTCAATTACATTCAGACACATGGAGGCCACACAGGCAATTCGTGATCACATCGATGACAAAATAGGCCATCTGGAGAAATATTTACTTAATCCCACAGACATACACGTCGTGCTGTCCGTGGAAAAATTTCGTCATAAGTGCGAAGTCATACTCATGGAACAAAACCTCAAGGCCAGTGCCGATGAAACAACCGACGACATGTACAAATCGATCGATAAATGCGTCGACAAAATCGAAAGTCAGGTCAAAAAGCACAAAAAAATCGCGCAGAGTCATCATAAAAGCAAATTCTCCATGCACGATATTGCCGCCTTGGCAGAAAAAGAATACGAAAAAGAAATCACAAATAAAGAAGAACCAAATTAATTAAGGGGACTTCTGAAAACCATTGAACACCCATTTATTTTAATCTCAGGGCTTTTTTGAAAGCCCTTTTTTGTGGTTGCAAGCTGAAAATCCTTTGCGTTATGTAGGGCAAAGTTTTAGTAGGGACGTCCCATGAAATTAGGTGATTTGCTAAAAGAAAATGCTTTGATTCCCAATTTGTCCGCCCACGACAAAAAAGGCGTTCTTGTTGAGTTCGCGGAACGCGCCCAAGCCATAAACCCCGTCCTCAAAAAAGAAACCGTCTTTCAAATATTGCACAACCGGGAAGACTTGGGGTCAACAGCCGTCGGCAACGGCGTGGCTATCCCACACGGAAAAGTCCCGGGGTTGGATAGCATCATTGCCATTTTTGGCAGGTCCGAAGAGGGCATTGATTTTCAGGCCCACGACGAAAAACCAACCCATTTATTTTTTGTACTCCTTGCCCCCGAGTCAGCCATCGGGAATCACCTGCAGGCTTTGGCCAGGCTTTCCCGTCTTCTCAAAGAAAGCCACATTCGCGAAAAACTTGTGAACTGCCCTCAAGAAGAACTCTATGATTTTCTCCTCGCTGAGGACGAAAAAATATAACGGGTTGTTTTCATGTCGCACAAATCAAAAAAACAACTGTTGATCATCTCGGGTTATTCTGGTGGTGGCAAATCGGTCGCTCTGCGCTACCTGGAAGAAATCGGTTTCTATTGTGTCGACAACTTGCCTGCCAGGCTTCTCCCGTTGTTCACAAGTCTTCTGCTCATCAACAAGAACATCTTCAAAATTGCCATCGTCATTGATGCCAGAGGCAAGGATTTCATGACAGATCTCGAAGAGGATCTTTCTTTCGTCAACAAACATTTTGAGACCAGGATCATTTTTTTCGATTGTTCCCTGCAAACCATCATCAAGCGGTTCAAGGAAAGGCGCCTGAAACACCCCATCGCGCTTCACGGCACCATCATAGAGGGCTACCGCAAGGAACAGCGGTTGCTGACGCACCTCAGACAACACGCCACGCTCGTCATCAACACCTCTCAGCTCAACATCCATGCCCTCAAGTTCGAACTGCACAAGTATTTGCTTAAGGCACGTGATGATTTTTTCGAAATCACACTCATCAGCTTTGGTTACAAATTTGGACTTCCCGAAGAGGCAGATGTGGTCATTGATGCCCGGCTGTTGCAAAATCCGTACTTCGAACCCAAACTCAAAAAACTCACTGGTCAAAACAAAAAGGTTCAACATTACATTTTCGACAACAAAATGGGCAGATCTTTCCTCGCCAAAACCATCTCCTTCATCTCTTTTCTGGCCAATCATTTCAACAAGGCTTCAAAGGCCAACCTCACCATCGCCATCGGGTGTACTGGCGGCAAACACAGATCCGTTGCCACAGCCGAGAAGGTCCGCTTGGCCATCAAGCAAAAGCATAAGTTCGTCAATCTGTATCATCGGGATGTGTCCAAAAAATAATCCCCTTGACGTGGGAGGGGAAAAGAAGTCTATTTTGCCGCTATTCGGCTTGGGACAAGTTTATGGTTGGAGTCATCATCATCTCAGAAAGCAACGCCTGCAAAGAAATGCTCAAAACAGTTGGCAAAGTGTTAAACAGAGATCGTCTGCCAGGGATCTATCCCTTGGTCCTGGACGCTTCCTACACCATTGAGGAGCGGCTGAACAAAATCCAGGCCCTGATCAACAAGGCCGATGTGGGTCAGGGGGTTTTGATCATGACGGAGCTTTATGGGGCTTCGCAGACAAATGTCTGTAAGCATTTTCTCAAAGGCAATCACGTCAAGGTGTTGTGTGGCTACAACCTTCCCATGATCATAGAGGCCGTCACGCTGAATGAATCGGCCGCATTGGGCGATATTTGCAACCTTACCGCAGAAGTTGGCAAAAAATATATTCGTTGTCCTGCGTGCGAGCAAAATTGCACATGATATGAACGAAGGCATTATCGAAAAAATCAAAATCGTCAATAAACTCGGTCTTCACGCCAGGGCTGCGGCCAAGTTTGTCAAAATGGCCGTCTTGTACAAATCCCAAGTTTCCCTGGGTAACGATACCGACACCGTCGATGGCAAATCCATCATGGACATCCTTCTGCTGGCCGCTGAAAATGGCAGTCAGGTCACGTTGCATGTAGCCGGAGAAGACCAGGCAGAGGCGTTCGCCTCCTTGAAGGCCCTCATCGAGGGCGGGTTTGGTGAGTGAGCGGGGATGAAACCATCCCACTCCTAGGGTCTCACGACGAGCTCGTTGCCATCGCTCGAGATGATTTGTCCGGACTGAGGGGCCAGGCTCACACGCAGGCTTTTCGCCTTGCGAATGGATTCGTAGATCCGGCTGGCCTGTTCGTAATCGCCGTCCAATCTGGCAAATAATTTGGAAAAATAAAAATGAATCCCGTCGTCTTTGACGTATACATTAATCAGAGACAGATAATCGTGTCTGACCATAAAATAGGGGCGTTTGTGGACGACCGACACATTCACCACCTGATTCGGCCCCGCCTGACCCAGTGCCTGCACAATGAACGGCGCGTATTTTTGGGCTTCCTCGCTCGAAAAAACCTCATTGGTTTTGAATCCCTTTTTGAGGCCCTGTGCCTTGTTCATCTTTAGCCCCGACAGGATGTCGGTCATGGTTTTGACCGAAACAGCCGTGTGTGGATGCAACAAAACCTGTCCCCCCATTTGTTTGTTCGACAATTTGACCAATTTGACCCACTCAGCCCTTTTGCGAAAAACATATGTTTTACTATCGGCAAAAACAGACGCGCTCACAGAAAAGACGCAAAAAACAATCACAGTCATACACAAAAACTTTTTCATAATAATCCTTAATATTCAAATTCCTTGTAATCCTCATTTTGTTTTTCCGGAAGCCCCTCACTACCAACGTTCTTGGCGGTGTTTTGATCTGGTTTTTTTGCCACCTCTTTGGTTTCGGAAAGGTCCTCTTCTATCACCGTCTCTTTTTTGTGTTTCATCTTGGATCGCGTGGCATTTGAGGCAGAAAACGGCCAGGGAGAAGATTTCTTCGTCTTCGGTGGACTGAAGGTTGCTACAACCAGATGGGATTTGACTTCACTCACACCACCTTGTTGCTCGGCCAATTCGATGGCTCGATCAATTTGCTCCTGCTGACTCAAAGCACCAGAGAGCGTCACTACCCCTTTCCACGAACGGATATGTATTTTATTTGATGCCACACCTTTATCCTTGATGAACCTGGTTTTCAGTTTGACAACTATCACATTATCATCAAGCGTTTCCCCTAAACTCCGTTTGCTTGCCGTGGCGGAACATTGAGAAAAAATCAGGCCAAGCATGATGAATATTAGCAGACTTTTTTTCATAAAGGCCTTATAAGATGGTGCCAAACCTTTGACAAGCCAATATCGCAGGCGCACGTACAGCGTACAGCGTACAGCGTATTGCGTATTGCGTATTCATGAGAATCATAGCGGGCACAAAAAAAAACCAAAAAATCCTCACCCCCAAGGGCACGATCACCCGCCCTGCCTTGGCGCAGGTGCGCGAGGCCATTTTTTCAAGTCTGGGCAATGTTGATGATCTGGTCTTCATGGATATTTTTGCCGGTTGCGGGAGTCTGGGGCTTGAGGCCTTGAGCCGCAACGCATGCTATTGCTATTTTGTAGACAATCACCCACTGGCCCTGACGTGCATCATTAACAATCTGGAACGGTTGAGCTTCCAAAACAAGGCGCACGTATTCAAGCGCACCATGCCCTTTGGATTGAAAAACTTGAACCTCGAACACAAACCCCATGTGATTTTTTGCGATCCCCCGTACGATCAAAACCTGATCGACAAAACACTCAATGCCCTGTTAAAATACGGTTTTGTTGGCCCAGAGACGTTGGTGCTGGTCGAACACACACGACGCGAAGTGCCCTCCGCACAAGGGTGGCACATGACCAAACAAAAAAAATTCGGACAAACCATAATCAGTTATTTGAAACTCACTGTTAGGAGTCTGCCCGAAAATCTGTCATGATAGTTTTTTTGGGTGATACGGGAAGCTATTTGAATATCGAATAATGAATAGAGAACAAGGAATGTCGAAATATGTCATTCCTGCGAAAGCAGGAATCCAGAAAACAACATGGATCCCAGCATGCGCTGGGATGACAAGAAAACCTCACTTCGACATTCGAGATTCCCTGATCGATATTCGATATTCAGGACCCCGACCCGGAGCAGCCTGCCCGCCGAAGCCTTGGCGTAGGAGGGGACCCAAAAAAACGTAATACGAGTATATTTTTGGCTCCACGCTTTAGGAGTAATTATGAATAAAAAAATAAAAAACAGTGCCATTTGTCCCGGCAGTTTCGATCCCCCCAGCAACGGGCACGTCAACATCCTGTTGCGCTCTTTGAACGTGGTGGATCATCTGGTGATCGCCATTGGCGTCAATAATGCCAAGGGTTGCACGTTTACTGTGGAAGAACGCATCGGCATGCTAAAGGAAATCTTCAAAGATGAACCCCGCATTGAGATCGATTCTTTCAGCGGTCTTTTGATAGACTACGCCAAAAAGAAAGGCATCAAGACCATCATCCGCGGGATCCGCACAATGGGAGACTACGAATACGAATTCCAGATGGCCCAGACCAACCGCAAACTCAATCCCGACATCGACACCATCTTCATGGTGACCGAGGGCAAATACAGTTACATCAGTTCCTCCATTGTCAAACAAGTGGTCTCCTTGGGTGGCTGTGTGAAACAAATGGTACCCCCCATTGTGGAACGGGCACTGCGAAAAAAATTAAAACCATGAAAAAAAACACGCTGTCATCGGCGGTGTGGCCTCGGCAGGGCCCGCATGAATGGGTGGGAAACTGAGAGCGGGTGATGGGAATCGAACCCACACACTAAGCTTGGAAATTAGATAGAGGCTTCCCCGCAGTTTTCAGCACAATCAAGTAAAAACTTGTCAGGTTGAAGCGATTTCGTTAAGCAATGAAACATTGTCATTGCCTGTTTTATGAACGAAATACTTTCAAACCAAAAAGACCCGCAGCAACTTGTGACCCTTGCGCAGATCGAAAATCAAATCCTCTTGATCAGAAATCAAAAGGTCATGTTGAGCAATGCACTGGCAAACCTGTATGGGGTCAAGACCAAAGCATTGATTCAGGCGGTTAAGCGTAACATCGAGAGATTTCCAGCCGATTTTATGTTTCAGTTGGACAACGAGGAGTTCAATGCACTGAAAAAGTATTTCCCTAATGTTCCGTGGGGCAAAAGAGCAAACCCCTATGCTTTTACACAAGAAGGGGTCGCAATGCTCTCAACGGTGCTCAATAGCAAAAGGGCCATTCAGGTGAACATAGAGATCATGCGAGTCTTTGTGCGATTCAGACAAATGCTTGCCTCGAATGAGGATCTAAAAAGAAAACTTTTGTCTTTGGAAAAACGATATGACTTGCAGTTTAAAGCTGTGTTCGATGCGATCCGTGACCTGATGGCACCACCAATAAAACACAGAAAACAGATAGGCTTTATCGTTTCCAAAGCCTGAATTGATTAATATTTATAAATACATACGTCTATAAGTCACAGATTGTGACTTATAGCTGGCCGCAAGCCTTGTTTGGACACTAAATTGCTGATTGTGAACATATTGTGGAGCTCCACGGGCAAGCCCATGGCACCCGCTGGTACGCCAGTTGGGAGGAATCTCGCCGAAGCTTACCCATCGCATTCATCCACGGGTAAACCCGTGGCATTCTGCGAAGGCGGATTAACTGCGCTCAAAAAAATGTCCCCTACGGGGACTTTTTTTGAGCGGGTGATGGGAATCGAACCCACACTAAGAGCTT
>CAZGMS010000184.1:0-5146 GCA_964526915.1 uncultured Nitrospirales bacterium | reverse complement strand
GAGTTGGTGTGCGTGGTGCGTTTGGATTTGGGGGTTCGAGGGGGGGAACAACAGAGGGTTGCGCTTTTGGACCTTCTGGTGGTTGGGGTAATGCAATGTCCAGAGCAAGACCGAGGGCGATTTTTTGTGTTTCTGGCACAGCCTCGTGTTCAAGAAATTGTCGTGTCAGAATATCGTTGATGGGAGATAAGGGTTTTTTGGCTTTTATTTCTTCAACACGAGTCAACATGACAGTGTGAATGCAATCCAGAATGAGTTGTGGGTCTATGGGTCTTTCGGTGGATCGAAGCTTTCTTTCCAGCGCTGTCACTTCATCAAAAATCGATGCAAGGAGCGCCACTTTTCCTTCGTCAAGAATTTCGGTTCTCAGTAACATATCGATTCGAGGGTATTCTGCCGAATGATTCAGAAATTCCTTAAAGGATCTGAAATAGTCCATGGCAACATCAGTGACCTCTTGCGAGTTTGTGGCTTCTTTTAGCTTCTTTTTGTCGATTCCGGGCAAGTCATTGAAGGCATCTTTTAGCAGTTGCAAGGCATCTTGAGTCTGAGCCTCTTTTCGCACCTCGTCGGCGTACGCCGCCCAGGCGTATGAACCTATAACAATTCCTTTTCTTTCAGTCTGTTTACCGAGGCGATCGATTACGGCCTGATATTCTTTGGCCTTTTTAGCAAGCGCTGCTTTGCGGCTTTCCAGTCCGGTGCGATCCACCTCACTCAAAACGCGTTTTCCCGTCTTGTATAGCAGAACCTCTTCTTCGATCCTGTGTTGAGCGAGCTGTGTGTTGAGGTTAATGTACTCTCTTTCCAAACTTTGCAATATGGTTTGTTTTTCAGTCAACCGAGCTGTTATTTCAGCACTTGGGTTTGCTCTGCGTTTCAAGGCCGTAATCTCGGTGTTGATCTCCTGCATCTCTCTTTGTACTTTATCAAGCTGATCCCTTATTTGCCTGACCGTGCCCCCGTTTCCATCTTCACCATATAAACGTGTATATGTTTCCATTGCTCTCGCACGGTCTTCATCACTCAGTGTTGCGCTGTTCAGTTTGGCATCAATGATTTCAATTTCCTTGGTTACTGACTCCTTTCGAAATTCAAATACCGGTATCAGAGTTGGGTCGCCGCCAATCTCGAGCAAACGCGAATCGATGTTCTCCAGCTCTCTATTGATTCGTCCGAGTTCTGATTCCCAAAAGGGAAGATTTCTAAAAAGGCGGTCAAACTGGGCTTTGAGCGGTGTATTATTGATCCAAGTCCTAAATTGTTCCCCAAACAGGATGTTGAGGAACCGGATTTGCATGTACGCCCCCAAGCTAATTCCTGAAACGGATAACCATCCAATCTGCTCTGGTACAAACAAACTGGTACAGACCGCACCCGTGCCGATTCCGCCAAGTACTATGGATTTGATGGCGGTTTGCACTCTCTGCGGCAGTCTCGTGATCAGTTCGGGGGTTGTGTGTATTTTATCGTAGATTTCACGAAAAAATGAATCCGACTTAACAAGGGCAATCTCAATTTCCGATTTAACTCTGTCTCTCTCGCTTTTAAGTTTATCACGTCTTTCCAGCAAGGTGCCGATTTCGTGATTGACCGGATGTTTGAGGACGCCACGACCCCTATCGGGTCTCGTGCTGTAGTCAACAACATCTCTTGTGACTTTATCCACCAATATTTTTAGCCTCTTGATTGAGAAGTCCATCAGGACGTTGGGGTTCTCTATTACATAGGCCTCTCTTGCTGTGGAATCGACCAGGTCACTGATTACCCGCGGAACAGACACGACCCTCATTCCGCTTTCATCGTTGACGACGATATCCACCTTGGGTTCACTTTGATCAATGGAAATAACACGAAGTTTTTCAAGCAGTACGGGGTAAATTGTTGCCAAGGCAATCTTGACTTCGTCCATCGTGAACATCTGCAACTCAACAGGTTCACTGCGTCTCAGGAAGGCGGCAAATCTAGGATCACCCTTGAAGAATTCCTCGTATTCGCCTGTTGTTGTGGCAAAGACGGCGTACAATTTGCGGTCACTTAAATAAGGGAGCATTTTTTCGAAGGGAGAATTGCCCTTGACTTTTTCACCTTGGCCGCCACCCCACAGACCAGAGGTGGTCAACATCTTCGCTTCGTCAAAGAAAGCGATGCCGTCCGGACGTCTTCTCATAAACAAAATAAACTCCGCTGTGAGTTTGGAGTCGGCACCTACCTGTCCGTTCCTGGCATCCCATTTATTTCCGTCAATCGTAAATATGGTTTTGCCAAGGAGTGGTCGCGGCACACCCAATGACAATGCCTCCTGTTCCGGCAATAACAGGCGTCTTTGAATTTCGCGCATCATTTCTGTTTTGCCCACTCCCGCTGGTCCTGTGACGAAGGCCGCCGAAAAAGCCTTGCCTGTCAGTGCCTCCATGACTTGTCGGAGTTGTGCCTCCCTTTCAGGAGTGGTAAAGTAGGGATTAGGGTCTTCAATTTCTTTGGAATCGAACATGGGGGACATGAAGTCTGGGCACCAGTGAGGATCCCTCATTTTTTTGGCGAGTTCGCGCGCGGCATCCTCTTGGAGCAGTTGTGTGGCCATGGCCTCTTTGTACAATTTCTTGGTGATCCTGCCACTGGCCACTACCGAAATAATGGTTTGTATGAGGATAAACCCCATGAACAGGTACTGCAACTGTTCGCCCTTTTTCATTCCTTGTTGTGTGATATCAAGATAACCTTCACCGATTTTTTCACTGCCAGTGGAAAACTTTACGCTCATGGCGACCAGATAAAGGGCTAGTTTGTATGGCAATTCCTCACCAGCAAAGGAAACAGTTCTGTTCCCTTCATCAGCCCACGCATCGGGGTCGGAAAATTCACCATTTGGCAGATAATCAGAATCGTTTGAGTCGTTTTCAAAGTATTCGAGCAGTTTTTCCAAAACTTTTTCCTTGGGATCGGCGGGGTCAAGATCAAAAGGAGCACCCATTTCCTGCATCTCAAAGGCAAGGGTGATGATGTTATCCGAAATGGATAAACGCTGTATATTTGATTTGTAGAAGTGGGCTATTTTTTGCTCCCCTCCAACACTAAAAGTGACTGAGCCTATATTGGGGTCGAGGTTGAGTGGACTGTTTGTGCCCGTTGATGTGCCCAAATTAAAAACTGTCGAAAAAAATCCCAATGCCTCTGCCGTAAGATAGCCCAAAGGTTGATAGTTACTGCTGGTAGTCGCTGTAGTGCATTGATTGGCTACGGGCACCCGTAAAATCCTGAATTGCTGACCCGTAGCGGTTGTGTACACAAAAAAGTAATCACTGGTGGGCGCAACCTTAAAGGGTTGGTCAAGCATGCCGGGCAGGTTCAAGTTAACATCTCTGTGATTTCTTGGTTGTTGAAAAAATATTCTCAGTTGTTCTTGATCTTCTGGGGGTGTCATGCCTGAAAGTTTGTGGTCCAGATCGCTTAAATTTCTGTAAGGAATTGTGATGTCATCCCTTCGTGCATCTGGTTGATCGAGTAATTTGTGTTTGATAGTGCCATCCTCAAGGATGGTTACATAATAGATGAACTGGTCTTGGGAAGTCGCCTTTCTTTGCATTTCTGCGATTTCAGCATTAAAGTTTCCAAAGGTAACGCCAGCCAATTCGCTTGTGGCGGGGCTGTCACCGGGATTGTGCGTCCCCACCATCCCCGTCATCATCTTGTACGCGCTCCAGGCCCAGTCGGCGCGGATGTAGACCTCGTCTCCTTCGAGTTCGCCTTTGGTAAGCCCATCGTGGAAATAGTAGGAGAGGCTGTCGGCCGAACCGCCGGGTCCCGCGTATTTGAATTCGTTGCTTGCCAGACCAACGCCACAGATTTTGGCGAGGGCGGCCCGAGATTTTTCCTGGTCAGCAAATTTAACGATCCCTCTGGCCATGTCGACGTATGTCGCGTCTTTGAAAAAACCCAGACAGGCCATGGTCAGCATGGCGTTCAGCATGATCTTCTTGCCCTCCTTATTTTTTAGCGGAGGATCAATGTATTTTGAAAGACTAATGCCCTTGTCATCAAATTTACCTGCGGCACAATCAGTCAAGGCCTTATAGTAAGAGCTCATGTGTACATCATATGTGGCTTTGACGATCCCCTGGCCGTCATCACTACGAATGTTGTCAAAGTCCTTTATTAGTTTATAAATTTCATTCCAAACGGTGGTCTCCTCCATAACGTCGGTCTTCTCGTTTTTCTTCGTAAAAGGGGTGATTCCCACACTGTCCTTGGTGATTTCGGTAAAACTGGCATCCCCCGGGGCCTTGTATTTGATGATGGTATCATTGGTTTCAAGCTTGAGCCACACCTTGTGTTGCTCGAGGCCAAAACCACTTTTTAAGACGTCTTTTGTTTTTTCGCCTTTAACGGTAGATTTATATTTATGAGTTTCCGAATCTTTTTCATACCCACTCACCCCGGAATGACCCAAAAAGGTTTTGGCGTTTGTAGACCAAAAACCAATTCGAATAGTGCCCTTGTTGAGCGTGGTGGCTTTGTCGGTGGCGTCTTCCGGCGTGTAGTTGCCGGATGCCAGGTCAATCTGGGTCATTACAAATCCGGGTTTGCCGGGTACGGGGACTTCTTCGACATTGATCAACTGGGCAAGTTCGTCCAGTGTTTCGTTTTGTTTGAGTTCGGTGAGATCACTTTCGGGATCAGGCAGTTGCGCAAATGAATTGTCGATTCGACCCTGAACCATAAACAACCCTTCCAGGAGACCGTAAGTGCGCCGTTTGTAAACCGGTCACCAATGGTGTCCATTTAATATTGTATACTATTTTTGGACTGCCCCCAAATGAAAAGTGACTGACAATCACTATTTTCGGCAGTTTGCTCACGAGAGTTTGCTGTTGTCATGAATCTGATAAGAATAGGGACTGGTGAGGTAACTGTTGTTAAGAGTTGTTAAAAAATGTGTTCAGGTGTTCATGTGTTCAAGTGTTCACGAGGGGGTGCGCTGCGATGGAATTGCCATGGGCAATTCTAGCGCTGTGCGCCAAAAGAGGCATAAGGCTTAGGGCGCAAGGCGTAAGGCGTAAGGCGTAGTGCGTAAGGCGTAAGGCAAGAAGTAAGGGGCGGGCTAGACCGGCCCGAAGCAAAGTGGGTGGCAGGCACAATCAAGCAA
>CAZGMS010000183.1:0-7110 GCA_964526915.1 uncultured Nitrospirales bacterium | reverse complement strand
TCATTCCCAGCCCCGTGAGCACCGCGACATCGGTCGCGACTCCCCAGTGGCTCAAGGCATCGCCGCGATTGGGTGTGACGTTGACCTCAAAAATGACATCGTTCAGTCCCAACACGTCCGCAATGGGTGCCCCCACGCACGATGCGATCGGCAATTCCATCAGGCCCTCGTGTTCTTCGGACAAACCAAGCTCACGCTCGGAACACAACATGCCCTGAGATTCCACACCTCGCAGGGTAACCGGTTTGATAACCATCCCATTCTTAAAGGTGGTTCCCAGCGTCGCAAAGGGATATTTTTTACCCGCAGTCACATTGGGGGCCCCGCAAACCACCTGAATTTGCTGTTTGCCGTCACTCACCACACACACACTGAGCTTTTCGGCATTGGGGTGTTTTTCGCGACGCAGGACTTCGCCCACAATGATCCCGCAATATTTTTTGCCCAAATCCTCGATCGCCTCCACCTCAAGTCCAGCGAACGTGAGTTTGCGGGCCAACTCCTCCGGCGGAACGTTCTCCAAATCGGGTACCAACTCACACAACCATTTGTAACTGATTTTCATAATTACGTGAATCGTGCATCGATATGCGAAGTGTCATTCCAGCGAAAGCTGGAATCCATATTTAAGCTGATTCTGGATCCCAGCTTTCGCTGGGATGACAACATAAACGCGACAATCAATCCACAACCCCTAAAATTGTCTCAAAAACCTCACATCGTTTTCAAACATGAGTCGCAAATCATTGATGCCATATTTGAGCATGGCGAGGCGATCGAGCCCCACCCCAAAGGCGTAACCGGAATATTTTCTGTGATCGATTTTGACCGCGTCGAAAACCGCCGGGTCTACCATGCCGCAACCCATGATCTCGAGCCAACCCGTCTGCTTGCACACGCGACAGCCCTTGCCTGAACAGATCACGCAACTCATATCGACCTCTGCCGAGGGTTCGGTGAAGGGGAAAAAACTGGGGCGAAACCGGAAGGTCAGCTGTTTTTCAAAAATCTGTTCGAGGTATTCCTTGATGATGGCCTTGAGATGACCAAAGTTGATATGCTCCTCCACGAGCAATCCCTCGACCTGATGGAACATGGGTGTGTGGGTCTGATCGGAATCGGAACGGTAGACCACACCAGGGGCCACAATCGCGATGGGCGGTTTCTGTGTTTCCATCACACGAATCTGCACAGGCGATGTGTGTGTGCGAAGCACGTGGCCATCGGGCAGATAGAAAGTATCCTGCATGTCGCGCGCGGGGTGATGGAGCGGCATGTTGAGGGCCTCAAAATTGTAAAAATCCGTCTCGATCTCGGGACCCTCGGCAATGTCAAAACCCAGCTTCTGGAAAATCGTTCGGGTTTGTTCAAAAATCTGCATCACCGGATGATGACTGCCTGCCGGCACGCCGTAACCGTTCAGCGAAACATCGACGGCTTCGGACTGAATCTGTCGGGCAATTTCCCGCGCTCGCAAGACCCGGGCCTGCTCGTCGATGGCATCGGTCAAAACCTGCTTGACCTCATTGGCCAACTGCCCCACGGCTTTTCTCTCATCGGGCGAAAAAGTCCCCAGAGTTTTGAGAATTTCTGTCAAGCGCCCCTTTTTTCCCAGAAACGAAACCCGGTAGTCGTTGAGCGATTCAAGATTTATTGTAGCCCTGATTTCAGAGAGGGCCTCCGACTGAAAATGTTTGATTTGTTCGATAATATTTTCTGACATAGGGCGGGAAATATTCGGATTTCCCACAAGGGGCAAGGAAAAATGTGAATTCAAAGAAATGATTCAGTCTCAGTTGGGAAAGGTGTTGTTTTGGAGACGGTCAGCAGATTTTTTGTCCCCGAAAAACATGTCAAAAAATCAATGTGCGCCACTCTGCGCAGAGGCGCAGGTGGCGCTCGGCGAAAAAACAATACCTTTCCCAACTGAGACTGACGCTGATAGATCACAATTCAAATATCAATTGAATATATTACAGTTTCATTTATAAACGCGCAATGACCGAAAATGAATCCATGATTGACTTTGGGCAGATGTCGGACACATCAAAAATGGATACCCCCACAGTGCAACCCAAAGTGCAGCTCCCCCTGACCACCACGCTCTTGCAGGTGTTCCTGCTCGTCACCACGATTGCTCTCCTGCATTTTGCCTCCCTGTCGTACCCCCTCACAGCCGATTCCCCCGACATCATCAACAACTCTGTCCTGCAATCATATGTGCAAGACCTTAAAGATCCTGCCAACTATTCGCAACCCTACAGCATCATCAAGCTCAGCTACATCATCGATTACGCCCTCTTCGGCACATCCGCCTCTGGGTTTCGTCTGGTCAACGTGTTGCTCCATACGCTCAACACGATTCTGTTGTTTTTCTTTTTGTTCCTGCTCCTCATCAATGTGAGTCAGGAACAGGAGGGCAAGCAGGAATTGTCCACCCTATCGTGGGCCTCTTTCTGCGTGGCCCTGTTGTTCGCTGTACACCCGCTCAGCGTCTTCGCCACAACCTACGTGATCCAGCGCCCTATCCTGCTGGCCACTTTCTATTGTCTGCTCTCCCTGCTCGCCTTTTTTCAGGGGGTCCTCAAACAAAAGTTCGTCTGGTTTTTTCTCTCCGCCCTCGCATACGGGTTTGCCCTTTACTCCTCCGAGAGGGCCCTGTTCTTCATGTTTGTGCCCCTGCTTTTTTTGCCCCTCATCGTCACCGCCGAAAAAGGACGTGCTTCATACGTTTTTGTAATGATTTTAATCAATCTGCTGACTGCTATTCAGTTCACAGCCTCCCAATGGAGCGGACTTGCCCTCGTGCATGAACCCTGGATGAATAAACTCGTGGCCTACGCCAGTCCCGATATCGCGAACAAGCTGTTTTCGGCCAGTCTGGACTCCGCATCGTACCACATGAGTCTCTTGCAACAGGCATGGTTGTATTTTCGTTATTTGTTCCTCTCGTTCTTTCCCGACCTCAAACAACTCACGGTCCTCGTCCCCATCAGTCCACCAACATCATGGTTCAGCGGGCCGGAACTTTTTGGGTGCCTGCTGTTTGTCCTCTACCCCATCGGTCCCATCAAACTCATCTCACGAAAGGGATTTCTGGGTATTGTGGGCGCGGCCCTTTTCATCCCGTGGATTCTGTTTATTCCCGAACTGACGATCAACCAGTTGGAAACCCCCTTTGTGTTGTCCCGCGCTTATCTGGGCCTGATCGGCTCTACGGCTGTTTTTTTGAGCCTTCTTCTGCTTCTGCCATACCGGGCCAAATGGGCCATCATGCTGGTCTTCTGCGCCCTCATGGCCCTCACCACATTTAATCGCATTCATACGTTCAGGGATTCTGTCGCCCTGTGGTCCGACACATGCCAAAAAATCAGTCCCAGCCAACTGAATCAACCCTCGCTGTACAAACCATTTTTTTATCTGGGCAACCACCTCGCGCAAGCGGGTCAATACAGCCGCGCCATTGAGGCCTATCAAACCTCCATTCAGGTGCAACCCCTGCTGGCCCCCGCCTATTTCAACATGGGTCTGGCTTATTTCAAGATCAGCGATTATCAAAAGGCCATAGCCTCTCTGCTTAAGGCGTCGGCCCTATCGCCAGAAAATTATTCCATCTACTTTCATTTGGGAAACACCTACCAGATGCTTCAGGATCACGCGCAGGCCGTCAAGTTTTACAACATGAGCATCAATCTCAATTCCGTCCATTTGGGTTCGCACGTACAACTGGGGGTGTCTTTGTTTGAGTCAGATCAACTGGATGCCGCTTTCGAAAAATTCCAGAAGCTCATCAAGCTCGACTCAAAAAACGGACAGGTCCACGACTATTTTGGCAGGGTTCTCCTCAAAAAAAATCAGTTGCCAGAAGCCCTGGAGTCCTTCAGGATCGCTCACGAGCTTCTCCCCAACGACAAACCCATCTGTTTTCACATTGCACAGATTGAATGGACTCTGGGAAACAAAGAACAGGCCCTGCTCTTTGTACAGAAGGCGTTGGATGACAATCCCAACTTCGTTGAAGCCAAGACCCTGCTGGGTGAGATCACCACGTCACGCCAGCAAGATGACGTCCAAGAGAACAAACACAAAAAAAAGCAGTGAGACGTAGCCATTGAGGGTGAAAAACGCGAGGTTCACGCGTGACAGATCGTACGGCTTGATGATGCTGTGTTCATAGGCCAAAAGCGAGGCTGTGAGCAGACAACCCAGATAATAGAACAGGTGCCTGCCCTGCAGGGCCCCAGCCAAAACAAAACTGATCACGGCAAGGACATGAATTACCCGAGACATCATGAGCGACCGGCGAATCCCGTATTTGACCACCAGACTCTTGATTTTGTGTCGGCAGTCAAATTCGTAATCCTGCGTGGCATAGATGATGTCGAACCCCGCCACCCAAAACAGCACAGCCAGTCCCAGCACAGCGGGAAAGACGGCCAGTTTTCCCGTCATGGCGATCCAGGCCGCCATGGGCGCGCACCCCAGGGCAAAGCCTAAATAAAACTGCGTGTAATGTGTCACCCTCTTGGTCAGCGAATAGCCCAGAATGATCGCCAACGCGAGCGGCGACAGGGCCAGCGTCAGGCTGTTGAACAAGCCTGCTATCACAATGAACGCGATCAGGTTGATGGTCCCAAAAATCACGGCGAACTTCAGTGACAATTGTCCGCTGGGGATGGCCCGATCACGCGTACGGGGATTTTTTTTATCGAAGTGTCGATCGACAATCCGATTGAAGGTCATGGCGCAGTTGCGTGCCGTGATCATGGCCACAATCACCAGAAGCACGTTCAGCCAGCCCGGCCTTCCCTGCGAGGCAACCAGCACAGAGGTGAGAGCAAACGGGAGGGCAAAGATCGAGTGCTGGAATTTCACCATCCCCAACGTGAGAAACACCTTGTCCCAAAAACCTACCTGTGCGGCCTTCCGTCTGGGCATTTCCGACTGTGTGATGGACAAATCATCCTCTGCCACCTGTTCAAAATAAGACCGTGAGGGCTGGAGTGATCGGACAGGTTCATCACGATCGATCAAATGTTGCGGTTTGATCTCGGACAGCAGAGATTCATACACGTTCGACTGCGCAAAACCGTTAGGTGCCTCTTCAAGTGGCGCAGGAGGTATCAGGGAACGAGGTTCGTCCGTGTATACCCGCGCGATGGGTTTCTTGCCCATTCTTTCCTTGAGGGCCTTTTCGGTGGTGTCCTCCGGTTCGAACCGGAAGATCTTTTTGGCCTTTTCGGTGATGTCGTCGACCGATGGTAACAAATCCCTGGGTTTCATGGTTCTCTCCAAACCACATATCGTCACCCTTAATCAAATGTTTCGTGTTTTTTTAAGAATCTAAGCTTGAACCCACATTTCTCACAAACAATTGTGAAAAATGCATTATTCGGAGAGCACTTATTAATCATTGCCACACAACGCTCTCATATTGTACAATAACGGGGTTACTGCTTTATGAGGTTTCAGGGAGGGCCTGATACTGAATTAAAGCAAGGACATCCAAAAAAGGAGTTACCCATGAATAACAAAGGTTTTACATTGATTGAATTGATCCTCGTAATCGCGATATTGGGTATCTTGGCAGTATCCGCCATGCCCAAGATATTCAGCCTGACAACTGAGGCCAACACAGCGGCGGCCGCTGGTGTTGCCGCCAATGTGAACTCGGGGATCACTCTATACGGTGCCAAACAGATGGCGAGCACTGGTATTGAGTCCTATCCTGCCGCCTTGGACGGAAAAGGTGATGGCTCAGCTTGTGATGCGGCGTTCCCCTGTTTTGTCACCGTGGTAAAGGATGGCGTGTCGAGAGATTGGACCAAAGTGGACGCTTTTCATTACCGGCACACCCCAACGGGGATTGATTATACGTACAACAATGTGACAGGCACCTTTCAGATATCTGTAGGGCCATAAACTTATGGGCTGAAATTCATCACGACACACGCCCCTTTGGAAATACCAAAGGGGCGTGTCAGCTCCATAAATATTTTTCGTTGTATTCAAAATTCTGCTTTTTCAAAAAATCGATAAACTCATCCTGAAATGTTTTTTTCCTGTGATGCTCCTGCTGATTGGCAATGTAGGCTTCAACAACGTCCTGTTGAGATTTGAGTTTATTGGGTTACGATCCGTAACTGGTCAGCGTGATTATATTGGGTTTTAAGTGGTTGGATTTTATGGAATTCGCCCTTGCCCTTTGGGGAGAGGGGGCTTTGGCTGAAATAAATTCCCCCATCATTTTCAAAACCGCAGTTTTGTTTTCCCGCCATTCGTTATTCCAGATTCGAAGCAATCGATAGCCCTGTGTCTGAATAAAATGATCACGTTTTTGGTCTCGTTTCTGTCGAGCGGGTTCCAAATGCCAGCTGCCGTCGAGTTCAATAACAACAGATTTTTCGGGACAACAAAAATCAACAATGTAGGGCTCGATGACGTATTGACGATAAAATTTTAGACCCAGAAATCTTTTCGCCCTCAAAAATTGCCAGAGTTCTGCCTCATGATCGGTCTGTTCTCGTCTGAGCTCTCGGGCTCGATGAATCAAAGGCCGTTCCATTTGATTTCTCTCCTAACTTTTTTCGCGTCAAAAAACACAACAAGCCATTTTTATAAAGTCATAAAATCAGGAAATTTGCCTTGGAAAAGATCCCGTAACGCCTCGGTAGGACTTACGCCGTTTTTTTTGCAGGTGGATAAAAAACTTCGCACCCGACTAAAAACCTGGGCTCCTTCCATTGAACGAAAGCATCCTGATATTTTTTGCTGGACCTTGGTCATGCGCAAATCACGCTCACCCTGATTGTTGGTAAAGGGCACGACCGCCTCTTTCATGAAAAGAAGTGTGTCGCTTTCAAAATCGCGCAGTCGTTCGAGCAGATTGCGTGAAAATGTTTTTTTGACTCGTCCACGCTTTCCAGACTCCTTTGGCGCTGGTTTTTGGCATTCTGCTTCACCCTGTTCCAAAATTTCACGATACTGTTTTGTCGCAACACAAACCTTTTCGTCAGACAAAACACCGTCAGCCGCATCCACAGCCTGGTTCAGATCAACAAGAAATTGCAAAAGTGTTTTTGCCCACTGATGCCCGTCTTCTTCGATCAC
>CAZGMS010000182.1:0-3180 GCA_964526915.1 uncultured Nitrospirales bacterium | reverse complement strand
GGGGGGGGGGGGGGGGGGGGGGGGGGGGCAAAATCAAATTTACCCACTTTTATGTCGCACACCCGCCCACTTTTTCTGATTTATTTGTCTGAATTTATCTGCTAACCAACTCTGCCATGCAATACCGCCAATTTGGAAAAACAGGTTTGTCTTTTTCAGAAATCAGCCTTGGCACCTGGGCCATGGGTGGCATGTGGGGCCCTCGTGACGACAGGGCATCTATCGAGGCCATCAAGACGTCGCTTGACCAAGGGGTGAACTTTATCGACACGGCCCATATCTATGGTTACGGGCACAGCGAGTCTTTGATCGCCTCGGCTTTCAAAGAGGCCAAAAAAAAGGTGGCAATCGCCACCAAGGTGCCCCCAAAAAATCTGGAGTGGCCCGCCCGGCACGACACGAGACTTGTCGAAACCTTCCCCAAAAAACACATCATCGAACACACCGAATTGAGCCTAAAAAACCTGCGCACCGACAACCTCTTTTTACAACAACTGCATGTGTGGTCAGATAGTTGGATGACGGAGTTCGATGAAATTCTATCTGCCGTTGAACAGCTCAAAAAACAAGGAAAGATTCAGTTCTTTGGCATCTCAATCAACGACCACGAACCCAACTCGGCGCTCAAGGCCGTTGAGAGCGGGTGTGTCGACAGCGTGCAGGTCATCTACAATATTTTTGACCAATCACCCGAAAAAGAACTTTTCCCTTTGTGCCAAAAGCTGGGAACCGCCGTGATTGTGCGTGTGCCTTTCGATGAGGGGTCTCTGACGGGTTTGCTCACACCAACAACTCAATTTCACGATAAGGACTGGCGCCGACACTATTTTGCCCCAAGCCGATTGCCGGAGGTTTGTGCACGGATCGATAAGCTGAATTTTTTGATCCGCAACGAAATCAAAACACTCTCACAAGCCGCACTCAAATTTTGTCTGTCTCACCCAGCCGTGAGCACCGTGATTCCCGGCATGCGAAAAATCGAACACGTCAAAACGAACTGCACAACGTCAGATGGTTTATTATTTAACAGGGACGAACTGCGGGAAATCAAGAAACACGCGTGGGAAAGAAATTTTTATCAACACGATTGATTTGGATCACAATTATTTGCCAGCAACCGATGAGAGTTTGGATTCGGTTTCGTTCACAATCCCTGTCACCACGAGGTAGCCATTTTTTTCTTCAATGATGAACTCTCCCGGCTCCATCGTTTTTTCCACAACGCCGATTTGAGTTCCCTGTTTTTTCAGGTGTTGCGCGTATTCAACGCCACCGAGCGCCAGATAGTAGGCCTGCGTGCGCTCAGTCAGTCCGCCACCGTACTGGCTTGCGGCCTTTTGCCCCGAAAAAACGACGTTTGTGACCAACATGAAAAAAACGGTGACTCCCAAAACCAAAACAACAGAGGGAGAACTGATCCAACTCAAAACATTGCGTGCGGCAACTATTGTTTGTTTCATATGATGCTCCTGCTCTTTTATATGCAGATTCCATGCCACAACAAGCCAATCCATGTGTTTGTTAACACAACGCTTTTTTAGTCGACCAAAGCTCCCGTCGGGTGCCCGTACCCCCTTTTCTTTCATAATCAATAATTTCTTGTCGCAATTTTCCTAATCGAGATCACGGCAATTAATGTCGAATGTGTCGCACGCCAACAATTTTCTTCTTGCCATTATGTGAACGATCGTTTAATATGCTTTTGGGCATATATTTATCATTGTTTCATGTGGTGTCGGTCTAAAAAAAAATATTTTTTCGCAACTCTGATGTCCTGTTAGCAGATGACATATCAGAGGGGATTTATTATCAACAATTTCGTTATTGGTGGTTTCTCGAGTCTATCAACTTTTTCACTCGATGGTCGATACACGATTCACGATACACGAACCACGATACACGATTCAAACAAAGGAACTCATATGACACAAAACGAAAAAACAACTGAAAAATCCAAATCCGTTTTACTCGCACTTTCAAGCATAGAGCGCCAATTTGGCAAGGGGAGCATCATGCGTCTTGGCGATGCTGGTAGTAAACTCAACAACACCGATGTCTCGGTGGTTTCAACCGGTTGTCTTTCTCTTGATATGGCACTGGGCATTGGCGGCCTCCCCCGCGGACGCATCATCGAAATTTTTGGACCAGAGTCTTCTGGCAAAACCACCCTGGCCTTACAGGCCATTGCCGAAGCCCAAAAGACCGGTGGCATTTGCGCTTTTATCGATGCCGAGCACGCACTCGATGTTGGTTATGCCCGTAAGCTTGGTGTAAAAACAGACGATTTATTGGTCAGCCAGCCCGATTATGGTGAGCAGGCCCTCGAAATCGCAGAAACACTTGTGCGTTCAAACGCCGTCGATGTGGTCGTGGTCGATTCCGTGGCCGCGCTGGTCCCCAAAAGTGAAATCGAGGGCGACATGGGCGAACACCAAATGGGCACACAGGCTAGGCTCATGAGTCAGGCCTTGCGCAAAGTCACTGCCACAGTCAGCAAATCCAACACCATGCTCATTTTCATCAACCAGATCCGCATGAAAATCGGTGTGATGTTCGGCAACCCCGAGACAACGACTGGCGGCAACGCCCTCAAATTTTATTCTTCGATTCGCCTCGATATCCGCCGCATTGGCGCCATCAAACAGGGTGAACAAGTCACGGGCAACCGCACGCGCGTCAAGGTGGTCAAAAACAAAATGGCCCCTCCCTTCAAAGAAGTTGAATTCGACATCATGTACGGAGAGGGTATTTCTGCCGAAGGCGATCTGATTGATCTCGCCTCCGAAAACAACATCGTCGAAAAAAGTGGCGCTTGGTATGCCTTTGATGGCGAACGCATCGGTCAGGGCCGCGAGAACGCCAAACAATTCCTCAAGGACAATCCAGCCATCATGGAAAAAATCAAACTGGCGGTCAAAACAAAGCTGTTCCCAGAAATTTTTGCCAGAACCCCTGAGGCCGCCAATAATGGTGATGTGAAGGCGGAAGACAACACCAAAAAAATCAAAGCAGTGGTGTGATCTTTTTGCAGGGCTGAATGAATCCCTAATCTATACTCAGCGACATAAGTTCGAGACGCTTTTGAGGCAAGGAGTGAAATGAGGGGCCAGCGGAGCGTACACGCAAGTACGTGAGCAGGCACCGCAATGAACGACACAGCATCAAAAGATGTATCGGACT
>CAZGMS010000181.1:0-12870 GCA_964526915.1 uncultured Nitrospirales bacterium | reverse complement strand
AACAGGCGGGGGGGGGCAAAATCAAAATTACCTACTTTTATGTCGTACACCCCTGTTGCCTTATGGGGTGACAGGGCTGCTTTGTTATGATACACGGCGAGCACAATCACTTTTCGGGAAACACATATGACACCCAAAAAAACAGAAACACCACCAAAACAGCAGGCCAAACCGTCGAAAAGAGGCAAACAAATTGATCCTGCCAAACTCAAAAAACAGCAGATCAAGGCACAGAATCAGGCTATCTTGAAGGCCGTGCAAAATATCATGTGCAAGACCAAGACGACCAAGCTCTTCATTTACATTGATGCCCTTGACGAGTCCTACCTGCCCGAAAAATTTCCCCCGCACGTTCAAGTGATTCTGGTCACCAAAAATCATGAATACAATTATTCAGGACCCGCAACCATCAAGGGCGTTCTGCCCATCCCCAAACTCAAATTGGGCAGGATGGGGTTGATCAAAATCGCTGTCATCCTGGGTTTGTCTGCCAAACTTGTCGACACAGATGATAGGATCGTCTTTTTGCTTGGAAAGACAGGCAACGAAATGTTGGACACGTTCATGTGTTTTCAGATCGACGAGGAATCAGAACTGCTGACAGGTCACGGGTTGTCAGATATCCCCAAAACCATTGTTCCTGCTGTTTTTGAGAGCACCTTAAGTCTCGCCATCGAACTGGGCAACCAAGGCAAAGAAGGCAAACCAGTGGGAACAATTTTCGTGTTGGGCGATGAAGATCGCGTCATGCAGTTATCGCGTCAGATGATCATCAACCCTTTTAAAGGTTACGAGCCAGAAGAGAGAAACATCCTCAACCCCACTCTCAAGGAAACAGTGAGGGAACTCTCCTCGGTGGATGGCGCTATCGTCATCGCGGGAAACGGTGAGATCATATCGGCTGGCCGTTATCTGGGGGCTTCCACAGATAACGCCGAGATCCCGCGAGGGCTTGGTTCACGCCACCTTGCGGCCGCAGGCATCACTGCATTGACAAACGCCATTGCCATTGTTATCTCCGAATCCAGCGGTGATGTTCGCATCTTTAAAAACGGCAAAATCATCATGGCTATTGAAAAACCCATACACAAATAACATTCTAACGTAAGAGCAAACATATGACTAAAAACGCCGATAGCAAATATTTCGATGTGAGGACCAGAGAACGGTATTTGAAATCAGGTCAAATCTCCCAAAAGGAAATCGATCAACAGCTCAAATCCCTGCCTGATGATGAGGCCAATTTTGAACTCGTCATGGTCGAAGAAGACGACATTGGCTTGGGCGACTCTCTGAGCGATGAAGAACTCAATTCCATGCCCAACATGACCGAAGACAACATCGATAATTTCGATTTTTTGGAAGACGAAGAGAAAACCAAAAATTAGAGTTTTTTTATAAAGGGCGCCTCTAAAAACCATGTTCGTTACGAAAAATTACAATCTGAGTCGAAACAAGGACGATAAGCAAAAAGTCCGCAGACGTATAAGGCACGCTACGTTGAGGACTTTTTGTGAAATCGGACGCAGTTGCAGACCAGAGTGTAATTTTGCAGTAGAAGATGGTTTTTAGAGGTGTCCTAAATTGTGGACAGGCTAAAACGTCTCGGACTTCAGAAGATCGATCCACAATCTGGTGTTTTCGTTTTCTGGATGGGCTTTTTGATACCCTTCGAGAACGCGAACAGCTTGGCCTTTGTCTCCCATCATTTCGTGACAGCGGGCAATGGCCAGCGTGAGGGAATCGTCCTGGTTGTATTGAGGGAACGACTGGACGATGAACAGGTAATCGTGCAGGGCATCTTCGTAATACCCCATTTTTTCGAACCGACGTGCCCTGAAATACAGGGTATCGATCTCGTGATCGTTGAGATCCTTGGAAAGCATCTTTCTCTCGAGCTCTTCGTCAATGGCAAACGTATTCTGATTGGGATCAGACACACTCACAGGGGTCACATAACTGTTGAGGTACGGCGTTTTTTGCGCAAAACCACTTTGCGAGAAATACGGCGTGGCATAGGTATGAAAATCCATGGGGGTTGAGTAGAGACGCTGTTGCAAAGGGGTTCTGACGTGATTTTCGTTGCCCTGATTTTGAGCCAGATTCCCCATACCCTGTCTCGTTGAATGATGCTGCCAAACCATAAAAGACATGACCGTGAGTAACACGATTGCAAAACCGGCGGCGGGTCTCAGCAAGGAAGCCCAAAATGGCACTCTATTAAGGCTGCTTTGTGCGTGTTCCTTGGCCACAACAAGAATTTTGTTGATGGATATCTGAGAGGCTTGAAGTTCCTCAATCTGAGAAAATTTTTGCGAAATTTGTTGAATCTGCCTCCACTGAGCCTCACAATCCTTTAAAGTGAGGTTATTCTCTCTGGCGATGTCTTCGAGTGTTTTGTGAGATTCACCATAGTAACTATCGATTATTTCGAACAAAACATTCTCTTTTAGCATCATACCTCCTGGCATTCTGATGAGTGGAACAATGGGTAAAGTAGGGTTCCTGTCAGTATCAACGTTTCAAAATCACTCAAGTTTTATTCCCAACTCAAGAAATATTTTTTGCAAACCGGTCAAGGCATACCTCATTCTGGATTTGACAGTGTTGACTGAGGTCCCTGTCACTTTGCCAATTTCATCAAAAGACAGGCCCTGAAACTCCCTCAAGACGAAAACTTCCCGTTGCTCGGAGCTCAGCTCGTTTAGCCCGGCCCGTAAATGGGCCTGCAGTTCCTTGGTTGTTGTGATTTCTGCAATCTGGGCGTTTGAACTCAGGGCCTGATCGACCTGATTTGCTGTCTGATCATTCACATCGTCCAAAGACATGTGGTTGCGAAAGCGCTCTTTGCGTTTTTGATCGATGCCGTAATTGCGGGCGATTGTGTATAGCCAGGTGGAAAATTTGGCCGTGGGTTTGTATTCATTGGCCGACTTGATGACACGCATGAACGTTTCCTGAAAGGCCTCATCGGCTGTCTCAGTGTTGCCCAGCAACCGGTGTAAAAAATTGTACAGTGGTTTGCGGTACCGTGCCAACAGCACAGGAAACGCTTCGTAATTTCCTTTCTGATAAAGAGCGAACAGGTCTTCATCTGAAAGTTGTAATAAGTTGCGGTCACGCTCAGCCATGATACACAACCTCAATATTGGGACCGAACTGAATCTGACGCCTTCTGGCTTCGTTGATGAGTTCCTCTGGTTCGCACAGCACAACTTCTTCGATGCTGTCGCAATCGACAAGTTTTGAGAGCAAAAGTCTGACAGCGTTTCGCCAGTCAAAATGCGACTCGAACAATTGTGACAGCGAAAAACAAACCTGTTTCATTTTCTTCTTTTCGATCGTATCTAAAAAATAGTCCAACACCTGGCTGATGTGATCCTTCTCGAACAATTCTTTTTTTCCCAGTCCCATGACCAACATTTCCTGCGACTTGAAGCGACTCTCTGAAGGGATGAGCAACAACTCTTTGGCCTTACCCCGAAATTTTTCTCTTTTGAAAAACTCCGACAGTCGGCCGTTGATGCGCCAGTCGAGCACACCCAAGATGCCTTTGAAGGGAATGTCATTTTCATACAACATCAGCACGACAATCTCTGACGGGATTTTGTCGATTTTCTGACTGGTAAACGATAACTTCATATGCCTCGTGAGGAAGTCAGGGAGTGGGGTTGATTTTGTCCAGGATGCCGTTCACAAAACTGCTTGATTCCTCGGTTCCATATTTTTTTGCCACCTCAAGATATTCGTTAATCGTTACATTTTTGGGAATGTCGGCCAAATAGACAATTTCGATCACACCCAATCTCAAAATGTTGCGATCAACACTGGCCATACGACTGAGCTTCCAATTATTGGAAAAACGTTCGATGGTCTGGTTGACGGCAAGGCTGTTGACCTCATACGCATCAAGCAACTGTTTTAAAAAATCGTACACATCGTTGTCGAGCTTGTGTTCCTCGCGAATACGAGCCAACACCCTTTCCGATGCGATCTGGGAAAAGTCCATTTCGAACACAGCTTTTAAAGCGAGTTCTCTTGCCTTGCGTCTGACACCCATGACAGCGTCTCCAATGTTGATAGTGTATCGATCAGAGCCAACACGGCCTCTTTTCCCTTATTACAATCATTTTGTTGTGCACGCTCCCTGGCCTGTTCCAGGTTATTGACTGTGATCACGCCAAAAGCGACAGGACATCCCGTATCCAACCCAACGCGCAAACAACCATCGGTGACCGCCCGGCAGACATATTCGAAATGGGGTGTGTCACCACGAATCACACAGCCCAAAGCGACAACACCCGCGTACAATCCCGTACGGGCAACCTGTTGCGACAAAAAAGGAATCTCGAAGGCCCCCGCCACCTCGAAAACAGCGACATCATTGGCCACATAGCCATTGTCGCGCAAGGCACACAACGCGCCTTCCTTGAGTTGCGTGCAGATTTCCTCATTGAATAAACTTAAAACGATGGCAATTTTTTTACGGGCAGACGCCGTGGACAGATGATGAGACAAGCGCGCCAATCTTTTTTTTCGTTCTTTTGTTTTTCGTTTTGCAGCTTTGAGTACCATAGGGCCAAGTTCAATAGCCCATAATGCTTCGGAAAATCAATCAAACCTTTTGCAATAAATGACCCATCTTTTTCTTTTTGGCTTCGAGGTAGTGCTGATTGTGTTCGCCTGGTTCAATCTCTATGGCGACTCGGTCAATGATGTGCAATCCGTAACCTTCCAAACCAATAATTTTTTTTGGATTGTTTGTCAGCAAACGAATGTCTTTTACGCCCAGATGAGCCAACACTTGGGCACCAATGCCATAATCGCGTAAATCTGGTTTGAAACCCAAATCCTCATTGGCCTCGACGGTATCCCGTCCCTGATCTTGCAAGTGGTAGGCCCTGATTTTATTGACCAACCCAATTCCCCTTCCCTCTTGTCGAACGTACAAAACAATTCCGCAACCTTCTGCGGCAATTTGCCTCATGGAGGCCTGTAGCTGTGAACCACAGTCACAGCGCGCAGAACCAAAAACGTCACCTGTCATACACTCTGAGTGTACCCTGACCAAGACTGGTTTTGTGCCATCAATCTCGCCCATCAAAAGGGCTATGTGATGATAATCGTCGACATCGTTCTCAAATACCTTGATCGAAAACTGACCAAAGTCAGTTGGTAGTTTTGACTGGGCCACCAGGTGCACGAGCGATTCATAGCGAGTGCGGTATTTGATGATATCTTCTATCGTCACCAAAGGCAGATCGAATTTCCGCGAAAACTCCTCCAGTTCAGGCAGGCGGGCCATGGTGCCATCATCGTTCATGATCTCACACATCACGCCGCTGGGGTTAAGACCGGAAAGGCGCGCCAGGTCTACAGATCCCTCGGTGTGTCCTGCCCTGACCAGCACCCCGCCGCTCCGTGCCCTGATGGGAAAGATGTGACCCGGACTCACAACGGAGTTGGGTTTGGCAGAGGGCTTAATGGCTGTTTGAATGGTATGCGCCCTATCGGCCGCGGAAATTCCCGTGGTGACGCCACTGCTCGCTTCAATGGATACCGTGAACCCCGTTTGATAGGGACTCAAGTTGCGATTAACCATGAGGGGCAATTCGAGTTTTTCTACCTGCTCCTCCGTCAAAGACAGGCAGATGAGGCCTCGGGCGTGTTTGGCCATGAAGTTGACGTGTTCATGCGTCACTTTTTCTGCGGCGACGGTGACATCACCTTCATTTTCGCGGTCTTCATCATCCACCATGATGACCATTTTACCCTGTTGATAGTTTTGAATGGCCTTTTGGACCCGGGCGTAAGCCCTCGTGTGTTCTTTTAAATCCATGGCGCCGCCCTAGCCTATTTGAGTGGAAAAAAAAAGGGTGTTTATTGAGTGGGGGGGTTATTGATCATTCATTCCCGAATCATGTACGCCCCAAAATCAGCGCTGGAGCTGACCGTCAAGTCAAAGGCACTGTCCTGGGCCAAAATATCAGCCCCTGTCATCTGAATGTAGTACAAGGACGATCCCATAATCGTATCTGAAAAGGGAAAGGAGTCAATCACCATCACTGCCGGCCCATTGAGCACCGTGCCACGATTGTCATCCTGCGTGCCCCTCAAGTCGATCCCTTCGAAATTGAACCGCGTGTCACTGGAAGCCCCCGTGTCTGACAAATACACTGCCAGACCAAAAAGCCCCAGCAAATCCTTGAATTGCTCCTGAGTGGCTGAACTCCCATACACAGCCTGCACAATATTTTCTATCCCCGTGACATTGGTATTGAGCAAATTCCCAAGGAGAGTCATGCCATCCGCCACACCGGGAAAATTCCCCTTTTGGGCCTGTTCGTACAAATACCGAAGAAACAGATACCCCCCACCTCTCTCATACAAACCGGTTCCACAGGTAAAACACAGATTGGCCACGTCTTCCAGATAGCCTGAAATGCGCGAAGGATTTTCCAGCCCGGCGGCAGTCATGTAATCACCGTCATCAAGGCTATAAAGATCTTCCGCCAGGTGCGACAGGGCCTCATTCAGCCACGAAACCTCTACCGCGCCGCCATTGATGTTGTAATGCTGGTTGAAGTTGATCATGTGTTGAAACTCGTGCGGCAATACACCCGGATAAATGTTAGACAGGGCAAACGATTTGGAAATGGCCACACCGCTTGTCCCACTGGGATCGGGCACAAACGTGTAAAAGATTTCCATTTCGTTGCTGATGGCATATTGACTCGAGTCAAACTGATCTGCGGCATAGTAAAAACCTGTCACCATTCCACCCGCGCTACCGCCGAGCTCATTGACGGTCTGGGAAAAAAGGACAGCAAACTGACCATCTCCATTGATGTCGGACTCCTCACCGAACATGTCTCTTTCAACAGGAATGATATCATCAAAATACTCACCCAAATTCTCCAGATCGACATCATCCAGAGCACTCGCGTTACGGTTATCGACATAAAACGCGAAATTCACTGTTTGATAGCGTAGTGTGGCTGTGACGGTATCGTAACTGGAAGAGTTTGAAAAGGAGTTAAGAACCTTGAAGCTTCTCTGCGAGCCTGTGGACGCCAGTTTCACGCTTTGCAGGGACGATGACGAAACACTCTGACTGAGCAAGGCATCGGGTTCCAATTGATTCTCGAACTCTGTCAATACGTCTCGCAAATCACCGCTGATATCCACCGGATCCGCCAGGACAGGGTATTTGCCCACCGAATTTTTGACCAACAACGCGTCATTGAGCGAGCCACCCACTTCAAACCCCGAAGACGAACTCGTATCTTTCTGAGCAAACAACATGAGGATGATGTTGTCAGAAGAAGAAACGTCATCGACGGTCACTGAGGTGGTTTCGCCATCAAGGGTCACCGTGCTGATATTGCCACCCACCACAATTTCGGTTGTGGAGCCCGGTGAATCATCGGATTCACTGTTAAACCGAGTCACCGTACTGGAACAGTGTGTCAACAGCAAAAGTGCGCCCAATGCGAAAACAATGATGTCTAACTTACGATGCGGCATAGGACTCTCGGAGCTTTTTGTATCTGATAGCCCCCTTGAGATCTATTCAGCAAAATACGAGCCAGGTTGTTTTTTAGAAAAAAAATAATGCACCATATGATTACGCGCACTTAGAGAGCAACATTGGATCGATCATTGAGCTTGGGCAAAAAATGCCTAGTATATTAGGCAATTATCGCCCCTGTCGTCAAAATGATAGGCATTATGGCTGGATCAGATAGACGCCAACTTTATCTGCAGACTGGTTAAAAGAGAGCCTGAATTGATGTTCTGATTCTTCGATTAAATAACGGGGAATCTGCAAAAACAGCAATCCCGTTTGTGCCAGGTAGGCTTGGTAGGATGGTGAATCCATATCCAGCATGGCTGGGCCCTGAAGGTATGTCCCGCGATAATCCTCTGCAGCCCCTCTCAGGGTCATGCCCAGTATGTTGTAAGAATCTGCCCCTGCAATACCCGAGTCGGTAAAATAGACACTCAGCGCGAATAGACCCAGCAGTTCCTTGAAATCATCCTCGGTCGCGGACGCGCCCAGTGCGGTTGTGATCACATTGTTCACTCCCACCTTTTTCGTTTGCACCAGCTTTTGCAATAATTCGTAACCATCTTTTACCGCAGGCAAGGAACCTTTCTCGGCCTGTGAATAAAGGTACTTCAGAAACAAATAGGCTCCGCCGCGCTGGGACAGACTGGTCCCGCACGTAAAACAAATCTGATTGATGCCGCTCAAATAATCTGCCACGCGCGCCGGATTTTCAGTGCCATAACCCTCAATCACTCCGTCGTCATTGACTGTGATCAGATCCTCGGCAAAATGAGACAGGGCTTCATTCAACCAGCCCTGCTCTGGTGCCACAGCGGACACAAAGTAGTGTTGGTTGAAATTGATCATGTGTTGCAATTCATGTGGCAGAACACCGGGGATAATGCTGTTTAAGGCAAACGATTTGGAAACCGGCACCCCAAAGGCACCCTCGGGATCCGGCACCAGCGAATGAATAATCTCCATTTCGTTGCTGGAGGGGTATTTTTTCTTGCTCATGAGGTCGGGGGCATAGAAATAACCAGTCACAATACCGCCTTGGCTCGCCCCGATCTTATTCACTACGCGGCTGAACAATGCGGCGATTTTACCGTCATCATTGACGTCGGATGCGTCACCAAATAATTCACATTCAACAGCAATGAGTTCAGAAAAATTCTCGGCCAAGGTGGCGAGCTCGTCATCCGAAAAGCTGTCATCGTCCCGTTGATCGACATACATTTTTACAAATTCGTTTTCGTAGCGAAGGGTGGCCTCGATGGTTTCATAACTACTGGCCGAAAAGGTGTTGATCACATTGAATCGTCGCGAACTACCCTTGGAAAGATATTGGAGTTGCGCCGTTTCGTCTAATTCTGGAAGCTCTGCGTCCTCGTCGATCGATTCCTCGAACTCTCGTAAGTAATCGTCAAATGTCAGTTCCCCGGATTCGAATGACTGCTTCGCGACTTCGCTGGATTCCTTTGTGAGGTAAGACGTGCCTTCCAAATTTTTTGGATGCAACTTAAAGAAGGTCCCGTTGGCAGAAATGTCATTGGCGTAGATGATGAGAACAGCGTCGTTCTGGCCCTCTGAGTCTGTATTTTCAAAATCGATGGTCACGCCGCCATTGCTGATGGAGAGCTTTTCAATCGCACTGCCCACAGGGATATCATAGCCCACACTACCCTGGTCAATCGTTGTGCTGGAAAGGGAATCAAAAGGCTGTTGCAAACCACATTGACAAAAAACGAAACTGAAAATAATCAAAAATAATTGTGCGGTTCTCCTGGTCGTCATAACTCGTCCCCGCTTTGAATTGAGTTCCTACCAACCCTCAAAGCAAGACCTGTGCCACCAAGAGAACAAACTTTATTTCTAATTATTCCAAAGAGATCACCCTGTTTACCCTTCCGGTTTTGGACGCAGAGCGTCAAAAGACGGTCAAAATGTTCCTGATAAATTGATAAAAATTATCAGATTGAGAACAGCCCACCCGTCATACATTTAGCATTTGTCTTCAATTTGAGAAAATGTCATGGTCCCACATCCCAATGAAAGACAAGATCACAGACAAGCACTCAGATGAATTTTTGAACGAGAACGTCTCGAAGACCAGCATTGCGCTCCTGCTGTTTTCGACCTCGGAGTCCCTCATTAAAACACTTTCCGCGCGCATCACACAAGACAATGAGTTTGATCTTGAGATTGGGACGTTATCCACCAAAACACCCGATAAGGCATTATCCTTACTTTCCTGTCACAAGATCGACATCATCATTGTCGATCTCACCACCGCAGAAGACATTGGCCTTGCTCTCATCAAAGACAGCAGACAACACTGTTTTGAGCAACCCATCATCGTGATTTCGCCGCCAAACTGTCTGGAACTGATCAAGAAGGCCTTCACTTACGGGGCACAAGAGTATTTTTTTGATGAGGGTCCCTGTTCTGGCTCGCACTTGACCAGGATCATCAAACTCACTCTGGAGCGACGCGAGCTGTTCAATCAAATGCAGGAGCGCACACGCGAGCAATTTCATGAAGTCATCAATCGTTGTGTCGAAAACATGATTATCCTCAACGCTGATGGCGTGGTGCTGTACCTGAACGACTCAGCTCGCACCTTGCTGACAGACGATGAAAATTCCTTCGTAAATAAGGTTCTCGATTTTTCTGTGTTTCATGCCGATCAGGGCGACGGCGCAAAGCCCACCCTGCTGAGTTTAAAAACAATCGCCCTGCTCAACCAAACCAGCAGTTCCATCGATCTGGAGCTGAGGTTGCCCGATGTCCGCAAAACCATGGTTTGTCGCGTCTCAGATATTTTTTGGAAAAACCAAAAAGCCTATCTGTTGGCTCTGCACGACATCACCGATATCAAAAAAGTTGCCTCGCTCAAGGCTGAATTGGTCGAAAAAAACAGACTCGACAAAATGAAAAACGAGCTCATCGGTGTGATCTCTCACGAACTCAGAACCCCCTTGACCATCATCAAGAGTGCCATCGAAAATCTCAAAGATGGCATCCTGGGAAACCTCTCGGACAAACAACAAAAAATCATCGAAACGACGGACCGCAATGTGAACCGACTGGCCAGAATGATCAACAATCTGCTGGATATGTCGCGCCTGGAATCCGGTCGCGTCAGGATCAACAAACACAAAATCAGGGTCGATCACATCATTACCGATGTTGCCACATCCTTTAAGGAACACACCATCAAAAAAAACCTTGTCATCAACACCCTGATACCCAACGATTTGCCTTTTGTGTATGCCGATCCCGACCTGTTCACGCAGGTTCTGATCAACATCATCACCAACGCACTCCGCTACAGCAAATCACAGGTAACCATCACCGCTGAGGTGATCCCGGGTGAGACCCTTTTCCATCACGATAAACCCTACACAACAAACGGGGCTGTGCAAATTTCCATTAAGGATGATGGAACAGGAATTTCGCAGGATAATCTGGAAGTTGTTTTCGATAAATTTCATCAGATCGACAGGCAGGTCGGCGGGAGCGGGTACAAGGGAACAGGTTTGGGCCTGGCCATTTGCAGACAGATTATCGATTTGCATGGTGGCAAGATTTGGGCTGACTCGCAATTGGGGTCTGGTGCCACCTTTCACTTCACCCTGCCCCTTTATGATGTCCACGACGATTTTCTCGATGCCCTCGACCGCATCATCAAAAAAGCAGAGACAGCAGACAGTCACGTGACCGTGATCATTTTAGGATTGGCCAACCTCAGTGAGATTCAAGCGTTGTGTACCGAGAAAGACGTTGCCTGGCTGTTCAACGACATGTCCCGCGAAATTCGCAACAAGGCCCTGCGCGCCACGGATTATTTTCATTTCAGGAGAGACCGACAGGAATTCATTCTGGTTTTTGCCGACACAGAAGCCAGTACCGCGCAAACCATCATCAGGCGGATTCACAACCTGACCAAAGATTGTTTTTGCCCCGGCAAAAAGGGCAAAATCTACGTCACGTTAAAATCGGGTTTTGCCGTTTTTCCTGATGATGCCAACAACCCGCGCGACCTGATCCACTGTGCCCTGCAGGGCATGAAATGAGCACACCTGTATGAACCGATTCAAATCATTTATCAAATCCACCATCATTGGCGGCATTACCGTGATTTTGCCCATCGCCTTGCTGGTGATGATTTTCAAGTGGTTGTTCAAGATCACCACCAACCTCATCCAGCCACTCACCAACTTTTTTACCAGAAAAGTCCCCATGCAGGAATTTCTGGGTGACGCGATTGTGATCGCCATCATCCTGTTTGTCTGTTTTGTTGTGGGGGCCGTCATCAGAACCAAGGTGGGGCGTTTTCTGCATCTGAGCCTAGAGGAAAACTTGCTCAAATTCGCGCCGGGGTACAACATGATCAAGGAAACGATCTTGCAGTTTCTGGGCAAATCCAAACCCCCCTTTTCCCAGGTTTGTCTGGTGCAAATTTTCGAAAACAGCACCATGTGCACCGGTTTGATTGCCGCCACACACGAGAATGGGTACTACACGGTTTTCACACCCACGGGTCCCAATCCGACGACTGGCATCATCTATCATGTCAAAAAAGAGTTTGTGCATATTGTGGACGTTCCCATCGAAACCGCCGTGCGTACCTTCATCAGTTGCGGCGTGGGGTCGGAGCGGGTGATGCGGGGGTTACCCCCGCTTTCTGACAAATAGGGCGCAGGTTACCCAAATTGTTTCTCAATCTGATAAGATTTTTCATTTTTTTACCTTTTTTGACGCTTATTTTCCTCAATCATTATTTTTTATCTTCATAATCTGCCATAATTGTTGTTATTATTTTTAAAGTATCTGGCACCGGTTTTGCATGATAATGTTCACATAACATTAATGGAGGTGTTTTTATGAAGAATTATTTCATGCAATTTCTTGTTGGTTTAATTATCAGCGGACTCGTTTTTATTCCTGTTGAAACAAATGCTGGGATGACGGGATTCAAGATAAACAATCAAGAAGTTCGGGTCATTCCAAAAGCTCAGCTTCAGGACAAGGGTTTCGACACGGGATCCGCTTACATTGATTTTAACAGCGAAGAATCCCCCGTGGATCAAATTGCAAAAAACGTTGGAGACAATGCCGATGTTCTTGCCTGTTTTGAGGAGCTAATCGCCCAACAACAAATGGGTGATTATATGCTCAAGGCTCCTAAAGGCCTGTTAGTGAGTTCTCAGAAAGCCCTCAAGACCGTCACACAAACCTGTGACGACATCACGGTACAGTTTGTTCCTGCCTACCAAAATATTGAGGGCATCAGTCTGGATACCTTAGCCAGC
>CAZGMS010000180.1:0-8898 GCA_964526915.1 uncultured Nitrospirales bacterium | reverse complement strand
TCGCTCGCTACACGATGGCAGAGGCTATTGAAAAACACTTGGGCTATACCAATGCCCAGGTACGTGATCGCGATTTTCTGATCGCCGAATGTGACAAACGTCACTTTGAGGTCAAAGACAAGCAGAACGCGGATTTGGGCATTGTGCAGGTGATCTTGTTTGAGGAATTGGTGGAGAACAAACTCATCTCACCCACGTTCATCACACATTACCCGACCAGCGTTTCGCCACTAAGCCGTCGCAACGACGCGGACCCATCGGTGACGGATCGGTTCGAAATTTTTATCAACGGCAAAGAGATTGCCAATGCCTTTTCGGAGCTCAATGATCCGGTGGATCAAAAGGAGCGCTTTGTCAAACAGGTGGCGCAAAGGGCCACGGGCGATGATGAGGCCATGTTTCTGGACGAAGATTATGTGACGGCTTTGGAATATGGCATGCCCCCGACTGCGGGTGAAGGGATTGGGATCGACCGCTTGGTCATGATCCTGACCAATCAACCTTCCATTCGCGATGTGATACTGTTTCCGGTGCTCAGGGCAGGCGCATAGGGAGACGAAAGGACGAGGGACGAAAGGACGAGGGACGAAAGGACGAGGGACGTCATTGCGAGTGACCAACGGGAACGAAGCAATCCACGATCCACGATGAGTCACAACCGCTAGATAGTTCTATTCTCTCACGAGCTGTTTTCTTCGTTCAAAACGACCAATCCCCAGGTCGACGAGTTTTGTGATCAGTTCTGTGTAAGGTACGCCGGAGAGTCCCAACAAACGCGGGTACATTGAGATTTTTGTAAACCCAGGAATCGTGTTGACCTCGTTCACGTAAAGCACACCGTCGTTGGCCAGAAAAAAATCCACACGGGCCATTCCCTCCAAACACAACATCTGAAAGGTTTTGATGGCGGTCTTTTGCAGGGCGTCGCGAACGGCCGAGGTCACTTCGGCAGGGGCAATGAGTTGGGCGCCATCATCGTCGATGTATTTTGCCTCGTAAGAATAAAAACCATCTTTGGGCACGATCTCGCCAATGACTGAAGCCAACGGCGGTGTTCCACCTAATACGGCACATTCCAGCTCGCGCCCCACAATTTTTTGTTCCACCAGCACTTTGTCATCGTAACGCAGTGCAAATTCAATAGCGGGTTTGAGTGTCTCTTTTGTCTTGACCTGCCTGATGCCCAGAGAAGAGCCACAACGGGCGGGTTTGACAAAACAGCCCTCAGAAAAACGGGACCACAGAGTGTTCACGTCGAGCTCTTTGATGTCTTGCGGTTCAAAGGTTTCAAAGGGGACCACGTTCACACCCGCATGACTCAGAATTCTCTTGGTGAGGTCTTTGTCGATGGCCATGGATGAACCCGCCACATCGGGACCCACATAGGGCACGGCCACGAGCTCCAGAAGTCCCTGCAAGGTGCCGTCTTCACCAAATGATCCGTGGATGAGTGGAAAAACCGCATCAATCCCCATTTTCTGAAAACTGCCGGGGAAGGGGTTGAGGGGAAATTCACTGCCGTTATTGGCAAGGGCGATTCGTTTTGGGTCATTGGCAAAGTTGAGCCAGTTGCCCTCGTCGTAACGACGCCACACGCCACACTTATCGACGCCAATGATGACGGGATTAAAACGGTTGCGGTCGAGGGCCTTTAAGACTGATTGTGCGGAGAGGAGCGAAACCTGATGTTCGCCCGACACGCCGCCACAGATGATGGCTAGGGTTTGTTTGTGCATATCAAGTTCCTGATTCTAAAAAATCGTTTGAATACTGAATAGCGAACAAAGAACAAGGAATGTCGAAATCTGTACATCGACATTCGATATTCCTTGCTCGATATTCGATATTCCCATCATTTTTTTTTCATCCAAAATTGTATCGCCTTTTCCAACTTGCCTTCACTCCAGCCGGAGAGGAGTTGGTCGGTACCGTTAAAGATCACGACAGGCGTGGCATCAATGCCGTTGTCGATCCCTTCTTGCAAATCCTGTTTGATCCCTTCCGTGATTTTGGGGTCACTCATACAAGCAGTCAGTTGATCCTTGTTAAGCTCCAAAAGCGAAGTGAGAGTATCGAAAGTGGTGGCGTCTTCGAGTTCGCGCGACAGTTCAAAGGTCTGATCAAAGGCCTCCCAATACTTTCCTTGTTGACCGGCACAACGCACAAAGACTGAGGCTTGGCAGGCATTTTGGTGAAAGGGTTTGGTAATCAGCGGGTGACAATGATGATCGAGCGGGAAGTCCTTGTGAATGACCCTGATTTTTTTGTTTTCCCGTGTGATCTTGGACAAGACATCATGCAGTTTTTTGCAGTGGGGACATTGAAAATCCGAAAATTCCACGATCGTCAGGCGGGGGGAATCAGCGCCGTGAGCAGGTCCAGTCAAGGAGATCGGCGAAATGAGCTCATTGAAAATGGGCGGTTGGTCCAGTTGTGTTTGTTTGATCTGGCGTTCGTGATGCGCGGTGTAAAACAGTGTGGCAACAAAAGTTGATAGGACCAGCAAGATCAAAACCAGACGGTACCATTTTTTGAAAAACCACAACAAATCCTGCCAGAGAATCTTGGGGTAGGACTTGAAGGGGTGTGTGTTGGATTTGAAGGCCAAAATGAAAATGAACAGATTGATGATCCAAAGCGCGGCGCACAGAAGACACCACGTGTCTAAAATGATCTTTGAGATGGCAATCAAAAACGCGGTAAAACCAATCCCCGCAGTGGCCAGCAAAAGCTGATAAACAGTATTGTTGCGGATAATGTTCTTGGCGAGTCTATCGGCATTGAGTCCCCAAAAAAACACATAGAACAGCATGCCCCAAATCGAGACGGGCACGCCAAAGAGTGTGGACCAGGCACTGGCGGCCACGGCGTCACAGTTCACCTTGGCATTGACGTTGCAAAAGCTGGCAAAATTGGCATCACCGCCGGTAACCATGTAGTGGATGTAGGTCAGATAGGCGGCGATAAAAATACCGAGCAGGGAGAGTAGAAGCAATGTAATGGGGAGGATTTTTTTTGACTTTATGGAATTCATGGAACTGGTCATTGCAGTGCACCCAAAATGTTGAATCAATCTGGTCGAAAGGTCACCCCGAGGCACCGCTCGCGATGACAATCTCATTATTTCCCAATATCGCCTTTGTGATAGTGTATTTGACACAGGGCGATGTAGGATTCGTTGCCGCCGATCATGATCTGTTCGCCCACCTTGACCACTTTGCCATTCACCACCCGGGCGTTCATGGTGGCCTTTCTGCCGCACCAGCAGATGGTTTTGAGTTCTTCAATTTCATCGGCCCAAGCCATGAGCCACAGACTGCCCTCAAAAAGCTCCGCCTGAAAATCGGTGCGGAGGCCATAACAGATGACAGGGATATCGAATTTGTTCACCAACCTCCTGATTTGTGACACCTGTTCTTTTTTGAGGAACTGGGCTTCATCGATCAGGATGCAACTGATTTTGATATCCTTGTTGAAAAAACTCTCCAAAAAATGATCATAAAAATTTGTTTGGGTAGAGAAGGGGATGGCCTGTTTTGAAATGCCTGTGCGGGAGGCAATGCTCCCTGTTTCGTAACGGGTGTCGAGTTGCGAGTTATACAGGGCCACACGCATGCCGCGTTCTTCGTAGTTGTAGGCGACTTTCAAAAGATCCAAAGATTTTCCGGCGCCCATGGCGGAGTAACGAAAATAAAGTTTGGACACGATGCCCTCCTCGAACGTGAATAGAACTTTTTTGGGTCCTGCTCCGGGGTACTATTTTTTGACGCTCTTCGCAAGCGAAGCTTGCTTCGCAGGCCGCGTCAAAATAATAGTACACCCGTATCACCCAAAAAAACAAAGGTCGTGTATCGTGGATCGTGGAGCGTGTAAAGAAAATCCCTAGAAAAAATCGCTGATACGTTTAATGGCTTCATTCTTGATTTCGTTGTCGCTGTAGTTATCAATATGGGAATAAATGCAAAGAAATACAATATGAGAGCCCTTTACGGCAAACCATAATCGAGGAAATTGGTTTGGTCGCAAGCCGGAGCGAGGCAAAACCAATTCAACTTTCCACAACGCCCACAAATCGGTATGCTGGATTCGATGCAATTTTCCGGGACTGATTACTTGTTCAGGCTGAAGAGGATTAAATTGTCTATCACACAGTCTTTCAAAAGTCTTAAGGGCCTCATTGACAGTTTTGTGCTTGCGTTCAAGTGATTTGATTTCACGGAGAATGGAATCATGATAATAAAATTGCAATCCGTTCATAGGTCGGCAAAATCAGTCCCGCGGTAATAGGAAAGTTCGTAGGCAATTTCTTTGGAAGGTTCTGTCCCAACATAAGGGGCTTCGGCATGCGAAAGATCTTCGAGTTGCTTGCCGTTGAGATGGCCATAGTGGCTGACAACACGCTCAAGCATTTTGATCTCATCTTTGGAAAACACTTTCAGGTCAGGTTCAAATTTGTTTGTATAAATTTCTGTTGCCAGGTACCCGGCGTGCACTTTTTCAGTTTTCGCGAAGAGTAGTTTTTCATCAGTCATTTCGGAAATCATGTCTGACAAATGTGAAGGGTAGGGTCCCATCGGCAATGCCTTGTAAACATCGTTTGTGATGGAAACGTCATGCCATTCATAGAAATCAAAGTCTAAAAAATATAACAGCTTTGCCAGTTTCTTTTTGCCACGTAACTCCCCGCCCAGTTGCTGACAAAAAAACAGAATGACATTTTTATATTTTACTTTTTGCACAGACATACAAACAGATCCCTAGTTCATTGTATTTTCAAAGTTCTATAATAGTCAATTGACTTGTTGGAAAATCGCCCAGCGACTCAAGATGACACATTTGTTATTGTGGCGTTATCAAGTAATAGCATCGCCAAATTGCTTAATTGCAAATATGCGTAAGCCCGCTTTGGATCTGTGATTTTCGCATTTGCAGTATGTGCTTTTTCATTCCTGAACTTGTCTATTGACATTGTAAGAAATTGCACAGCGTCATGAAAATCGCTTTCAACATTTTTCGCAGTTGCACCAAGGACTTGGAGTCTGCCTCTACCAAAAGCGTCCGAGCCATTCTCAAAACCAGTTAAATCCCGTAGACGATCTCTTACAACCTTAAAACCTTTCTCAGCAGATTCAGAAAAATGGCCATTTTCGAACAATTTCCTGCATTTCATTATCAGACTAGGGTGTAAAATCTCGAAAGCAGACATATAATCAAACGATATTTGTTCATTTTGTAGGTTTTGCATTATTTGGAGAATCAAAAAGGCGGTGCTATACGCAGAAATCCTTTATTTGTAACAGTTTTGCCGTAACTACTAAATAAGGCACCAATGAAATACTGAGCAACATCAATTATGTTATCTGATGATCCCTTACTACGTAATTCTCCTTGCCAAATTATGGCAATCTTGTTTGGCAATCTTGTTTTCGCGAGATCAATAATAACAATCTGGAAAAAACGCGGATACACTGTTTCTGAGTAGATAGCGTGTCCCCCAACAACAAAATCAGGTGTGCTCAGTATCTGATTGCTCCCATTGCCAATTGAATATGAATAGAATACCCCAATATCTGCTGTTTTTTTCGAACTAGCCTTTGAAAAACCTTTCTCGATCATCTTCTTTTCAATTAATGTGGCAATTTGTTTTTCTGTTAAACTTGGGAAGGATGGAGTGACTACTACAAAAGTATTTTTATTGGACGGTTTAGTATACATTTCTGTACTAATCCTACCATCTATAGTTGCCACACAACTACTCATCACAATTGCAAATATCCAGATAACTGATAATAAAGCATGTCGACTTGTCATTATCCCCGGTATTTATAAGGCACGTCTCGATCAGTGATTTCCGCGTCTGGAAAACGTCGTTTTAGGTAGTCCAATGCCAACTGCCGCATGTATCGGGCAGATGATAATTGTCGGCTATTGGTTTCATATATTATTTCGAAAGTGTCCGCGAAATAATCCAAGCCAAGTCTCCAGACATCGGGGTGAATGGTGCCCAGTTGTGTGGCATTGTAGGCCCTGAGCACATTTCCAGCTATGGTGATGCCCATTTCTCTGAATTTGAGAATGCCTTCGTTCAGGGCATCCTGACCGTCTTGACCAAGCACCAGGGTTGCTTCGGCAATTTTAAAAATCTCTCTGGCCAAGGCCAGAACCTCCAGATGTGCCGAGAATTCTTTGGCTCCTTTTCTGTCTCCCCAAAGCACTCTTCGCATGCCGTCATCAATGGATTCAACAGTACTTCCGTAACCAATCGCCCCTTCATTGCGCAATAGTTCGAGATGTTCTCTTGAATTGATCCGGTTTGAATAAACCATAAAACCGGGGTCGAAGCCATGTTGTCTGAACATGCGCATGGATTCCACAAACATTTGGACTTCGCGCTGGGCATCTGGCTGACAGCCGGTCATGAGACTGACGTATTGCAATGCACTAAGTTCAAGATCGGGAAATCTCCTCCTGAAATCTGTAATGACCTCTTGAACATTGTGTGCGATGTAGTCCTCGGGGACAGGGGTAAATCCCAGTGCCACACGGGAACAACCGTCGCAGGCCTCGCTACAGGCGGTGTTGGGATTGGTGATGATGGAAACAGGCAACAGATTTCCATCAGCATCAGATTGATTGAAATGATGACTGCGCTGACGGATGAAGGTGCCCCCAAAGCCCACATCCCATGCATGAGGATCATCCTCATGATCATAATGTAGCGTGCCGCCTTGTTCATCTTGATACGTGACCCGAAAAGGAGTTGTGTGAAATCTCTGGACTGGGGCTGTCTGAAAATAAATATTTCCCGAATGCCTGTTTGTAAGACCCAGTGCCAAAGTTTGACCATCTAAAGCAGGATCATCAACTCTGATGCCGTTGAGGGCTGTGAGCATCAAAAAACGGTCGGTGGGTGAGACGCGTCGATTGGGCAGGGGGGCAAAATCCGACGCGACAATCTCACGAATGGCGTGATCGGTCAGCGCTCTTAGATGGGCATCAACTTGGGCAGTTGATAACGCGGGTTGTGATTTTAAAATTGCCTGAGGTGAAACACCACAACATGTTGTCGTAATACTCATGGCTGTCACTCCTTTGAACTAAAGTTTTGTCGAGTCAAAACTTTAGTAAAAAAGATAAAAAAACAAAACATTAATTTTAAGTTGTAGCAATTTTTCCAAATTACTCACTTCACCAGATTAAACCGCTTGCTGTTCTGAGAGGGGGTAGGGTGGTCGAGATTGTAATGCAGGCCAATGGATTCCTTGCGCTTGAGGGCCGATTCGATGATGAGCTCGGCCACCAGACAGATGTTTCTGAGTTCGATGAGATCGGGGGTCAGGATAAAATCCCAATAATATTGACGGATTTCTTCCTTGAGGATCGCAATTCTGTTCTGTGCGCGGTGCAGGCGTTTGTCGGTGCGCACAATGCCCACATAATTCCACATGAGGCGTCGGATTTCGTCCCAATTTTGCGTGATCACCACTGCCTCATCGGAATTGGTGGCACTGCCGATGTCCCAGTTTCTTATGGAGAGATCCTGTCGTTGATTCAAATCTTTTCTGGTCAGCAAATCCTGACAGGCAAAATCCGCAAAGGCCAAGCCTTCGAGTAACGAGTTGGAGGCCAGACGGTTGGCGCCGTGTAGTCCGGTACAACTCACCTCACCAATCGCATACAGATTGGGAATGGATGTTCTGCCACACGCGTCCACTTTGATTCCGCCGCAAAAATAATGGGCGGCAGGCACCACAGGGATGGGCGTGGTGGCCATGTCACAATCAAATTGCCTGCAGGTCTGGTAAATGGTGGGAAACCGTTTTTTTAAGAAGGATCGGGGATGATGCGTCATGTCGAGCAGAGCGTATTCATGACCATGTTTTTTGAGTTCAAAGTCAATGGCGCGGGCCACAATGTCGCGCGGGGCCAACTCGGCGAGCTTGTGGTGCTTGCGCATAAAACTCTTGCCATCGATCAGCTTGAGTCTGCCGCCTTCACCGCGCAGGGCCTCGGAGATGAGAAACGACTTGGCCTTGGGGTGATACAAACAGGTCGGGTGAAATTGGACAAACTCCAGATTGGCAATGGCGCACCCGGCGCGATGCCCCATGGCAATGCCGTCACCCGTGGCAACATCGGGATTCGATGTGTACAAATAGGTTTTGCCAGCGCCGCCAGTGGCCAGCACAGTCGCACGGGCCTTGAGTGTGATGATGCAGTTGGTTGCCGTGTCCAGAACATAGGCCCCGTAACAAAGATGTTCGTGCTGATTTCTTTTGAGGTGACGATCGCCGATGATGTCGATGGCCGCGTGGTGATCGAGCAGACAGATGCGCGGATGCTTATGTACCTTTGCCAAAAGTTTGGTGATGATCTCAAAACCGGTCAGGTCCTTGGCGTGCAGAACGCGTCGCTTGGAATGGCCTCCTTCCTTGCCCAGATCGAACTCCGTTTTGTTCCAGCGGGCAAAGCATACCCCCAAACCAGACAACTCGTGAATGAGGCGTGGACCGGCGCAGATGACTTTTTCGACAATGGCTGGATCGTTTAGATGTGCGCCTGCGTTAAGGGTGTCGCGAATATGAGTGGCAAAATTGTCCTGCGAAGCCATGACCGAGGCAATGCCGCCTTGTGCGTAGCGTGTGTTGGATTGATCAGGTTCTCGCTTGGTGACCAAGACGACATCAAAATGATCAGCAACCTTAAGGGCCAGGCTGAGTCCCGCGATGCCGGTGCCAATGATCAGGATGTCGGTTTTGAGTTCCATAATGGTAATGGGTAATGAGTTATGGGTTATGGTTGCAATTGCTTCAACTGCTTCAATGGGCAACAATCAATTGAAAATTTGAGTTGTTGATCATTGAGTATCGATCATTGATCCTTCGACTCAAACTCGGC
>CAZGMS010000179.1:0-9910 GCA_964526915.1 uncultured Nitrospirales bacterium | reverse complement strand
CCGTAGCAACAAAGACTGATCGGGTGACGAGGGACTGGTATAGGGAGAAATCATGATCATTCCAGAACTAATACTGGCGCCATTTGCCGGACGTGCCATGACTCATTCGGACATGGGTCGTACAGCAACCACACACGCGACTGCCCCTCTTGTGGGTCACGATGTCGCTACCTTAACACCTGCACCTACACCTGCACCTGCATTTGCACTTGCGCCAGGAGAATCAGCGGAGCGTAGCAGAAGCCCAGCGGCCCCCAAAGCCTCTCTCCCGGTCGTCGCCAGAAGGAAACCCCCTTACGAGAAAAAAATAAAACCAGCAGGATGTCTGGCTGACGCGACCATTTCCGCTTTGGCCGTGTCTGTTGGCATCATGGTGGGCAGAGCCTCCGAGGGCACTTCGTTTGATGTCAGTATCATCAGTGATTACTGGTATCTTTTTGCGGCTGGCATTGCCTCCATGCAGGCATTTTTTGTCATCAGTGGAATCAGAGAAGACATGTATCAAAAAAAATTGGACCGCGTTGCTGCCGATCCCAGTGCCATCAAACAACTGATCCAGCAAGCCAAGAGTGATTCACAAGCCAACGCCAAGGCTTGGCGTGTCTTGTGCGATCTTGCCACCCAGCATCGCGGTTGTTTTAGTCGAGAGCTCATGGTTTCCCTGATCGACGAGGCCTTCATTACCCGCGACCGACAGGGACTCCTTTTAGATCTGCTGTTATCAGTTGATCATCAGGATACGGAATCATACGGCGTGTTCATCAACCGGCTCCTCGATGTTGCCCCGCGGGCAAGAGACGGGATCATGAAGTCCTTGCTGGCACAACTTGCCGTCACGGAACCAGACGAGTCAGCGGGAGGGGGACCATTACATGCCTTCTTAAAAGCTCCCACGCTGCAAAACAGATGGCTTCAGGCCGCCCTGTCGTCAAGTGCCGATGTGAGAACCAGCATGCTGGCTTGTCTGGCTGGGTCTATTTCACAGATTCAAAAGGACGAGATCAGGGTGGGGCTGCGAGAAATAGGAGAACCATGCTATCTCGAATGGCTGAGTTTGTCTGCTCAAGCAGGGCCAGTCACTGCGGAGTTTAAAGATCAGATCGTGCGTACTGTTTGGGATGATCTGGCGGTGCTGTTGCATGCCGAACACGATGGCAACCTGACCGAGGTGCCCACTGCCGGAATAAATCTGTGCCGTTATGTTCGTATGCTCTGCGATGTCGCAAAGCACAACAAAATTTTGCTGACCAATTATGATATGATGGTGCTGTTGTCTGTGACCCGAACGCTTAACGCCTTTCTTGACAGATCCAAGCCCCAACAACCGGCAGACATGGGTGTATTCCCGCTTGTTGCCCAGTCTACGTTAGCAGAGCTTACCCGGACGTGCCTATCGATTGCACGGGAGTTCACCATCTATGGTGAGTTGGTCAGTATTTTTACAATCAAAACGGCATTTCGTTGTTTGGGAAGTGCGGAAATGACCCAAAACGCGGAACTCAGCGCGGTCATGCGTGAATTCATTCGCACCGCGTTCGCTGTAAAACCGGAAATATTTTCTGAAACTCAAACAGCCTTGGCAATACAGCTTCGGGGGCAGGAAGAGGGGTCACGTCTCTGGTTGACTAGTTAGTGATCCAAGAACTAACAACTCATCAACCAGAGACGTGATACCATTTCTTGCTCTCACGATTTCCCTCAGTTGCTCGTACACCACATCAAACTCATCCCCCATGCTGATGTGTCTGCCAGCGGGCGAATATAAAAAGGTTTCCGTAAACCCTGCGCGCCGCAACAGCAGGCTGTGGGCCAACACACTCAACCACGGTGTGGCCACGTCCTTTTTGCCTGCCGCGTGATACATTCGGATGGAAGGATCAACAACCTCATGGCGACGCATCATCTTGCCCACGATGCGATACGCGCCCACCAGTTTGAACAGGGCCAGCACATCTCTCGTGCGCTCTGAGTCACTGAATTGCGCCAGAAAAGTGTTGATAATACTTCTATCGGCATCGCGACCACAAAACGACAGCAGTCCCAACAGAGCCAAACGCGAATCAAATATCTGTTTCTTTTCGAAATACTCAAGCAATTTAAAGGCAGGCTTCATCCCCAAAGCGCCCAGCACCATGCCCGGCTGACCTGTGGCTGTTGACTGCGCAACCAGATGTGTCATTCTGGGATGCTGAATTCTTTCGTTTATTATCCTCATGGGCACAATGTAACCGGCAGAGATCGCACTGATCACACATTCCTCAATCCCCACTCTTTGCATCACATCAATCAGTATCCTGGCCAGTTCATTGAGTTTGGCAACATCGTCGCCGCCCAGCGTATCGGGGTTCAGATTGCTGGATCGCCCATGTGCCAGCAAATTAAGGGCCACAAGCCTTACGATAACACCCTCCTCTTTTGCGGTCTCAAGAATTGCCCGCATATGCGGGGCAAACAGATACTCGGCCAGACTCGTCATGCCCGGAACAAAACAGAACGTCAGACATTTTTTAGGGCGATTCGACGGATCGGGCATGTTGTCGAACACCTCAACCTCAACCGTTCGCCCGTCGGTTGTCTGGGTGGATACCAAATATGACGTTAAGGGTTCACACCCCAAATATTGTTTTAATGAGTGCTGTACCGGGACGCCTGAGGGAAAATCCCCGTGATCAGAAAAAATACCACCCACAGCCGCTTCGGCCAACCGGAACATATGCATTTTGGAATCTCGTGTTCCCCACGGTGTGGTTGGTTTTCGTCCGCTGACAATATCTGCCAATACATTCCGAACACTGGCACGTCGTTCGTGCGTTGGCAAAATTGTTTCCACATGGCGCTGTGGGCCACTTCCGGGCGCCATTGATGTTGTTTGATTCCAGGGCAGAAATCCGCCTAACATTGTACCGATGTGCATCATATCACACCATCCCTTTCGCGGACACAGCTTGACCCAGACTGGATAACACACGCGCCGCACCGATGCCGGGGATCATCATAAAATACCTCACTACTGACTTCTTATCGTTTATCTCGATTCCATGTTGCCAAAAAATAAAATCTCCGTGTCCTCAAGGACACGGATTGTGTGGATGGGAAGATTGGAAATGCATTTATAACGGCAAATGCGCTAGGCATGATGCGTAGTGGGCAAGGGAGGAAACCGTGGGACCCCAATACGATCAGTGCGTCTGCATCAATGACGCCGATGCATGTGGCGAGTTTTTTTGCGGGATCAACCAGAAGATCAAATCGCTTTTTGTGAGGCTTTGAATCTCGCGTTGGTCGCGTTGGGGTCAGGTCTTGACTAGAGATTCCGCTAACCCCCCCCGTCTAAATTTTGCTCCGGTCGACCTACAACAATGACTTATGCAATGCACTCCCCGGGCGTGGTTTGTGCCCTTAACGCTGTCTATGTTGGGATTCACATGAATCTGATTTCTAAAATAATCAGAATTATCCCGGTGAGTGCCCCGCCGGCAACCAGTCCGCCGCAGAGTGTTTCGCAGTTCAACACAAAGATTTTGCGCCAGAAACTGTCGCGGCATGTGGTGACTTTATCCATGATCCAGAAAAAGAAGCTCCCCAGGAACATGGCAAAACTCACATGAAAACTGATCGTGGAGGTGAGTCCAATGGCCACGGGAGAGAGCCAAAACCGACCCTGTGTGGCCAGACGGATGGATTCCAGTAATATCCCCAACAGCCCGCCGATCACAATCGCCCAGATGACGGAGGGATGCAGAGCCGAAAAACCCAGCGTGAGCAACTCTGCCACAGCTTTCCAGACGGTGCCGGCAGGCGCGGGGAGTTTTTCGGAAAAAAGATTAGTGAGATCGTAGTTGATCATCATGTAAAATACGGGGACCGCGACGAGCACTCCCACAATCACACCCAACACATGGCCCAGGGCCTGTTGTCGGGGTTTGGCTCCTAACATATAACCGGGTTTGATGTCCATGAGCAGATTGGAGGCACTGCTTGATGTCTCGGCGGCTACGCAGGCCGACATGATGTTTGTGGTGATGTTGCCCGGTGACACCACGGCGTAGATCAATTGTGTGATTTTGCCAACGGGTCCGCTGGGAGTGATGGCTGTGAGTGCCGTGGAATGAACCGAAATCAGTGTCATGATGAAAACGAGGGGAAGGGCAATGAGACCCAGCCACCAGGAGAAGTGAAAGAAAAAATGTCCCACCATGGCAGTCGTCAGCCCTACGGTCGGGATGCCAATCACGAAGACCTTCATGGGGAGTTCAATGTCCTTGAGGACATCACGATTTCTTTTCTTGTTGGAAAACATGCCCGAAAAAGCGGAAATCAGCATTTTGGGTTTGGCGAAAAAGGAAAGTAACGAAGCCGTGGTCATCATGGCAACGCCGCCCCACAAGGCCCAACTGGTGATGGCCTTGAAGCCAACCCCCACAATGATTCCCTGTTTCATCATGATGGGGGCCAAAATTACGTAGTTGATGAGCGCACCCAGCAGAAGAGAGGAACCGATTCTGATCCCGATGAGTCCGCCGAAGGCATACATCACCAGATCGGATTCAAGACGTACGGTCAGGTCTTTGAGTTGTGTGTCCAAAATCGATGGCTTGAGATTGAGCGTGTTGTAGAAAAAATCGTCCAGATAAGCGGGAATGTAACCCAGCTTTGACCAGAGGGATTTCATGACGAGCTCGGATGAACACAACTTCCAGACAGTCGCGAGGCCCATGGAAAACATCATGAGTTTTGTCTTGAACACGCCTTCTCTGTCCTGACCGGAATGCAAGCCCTCCATGACGATGCCGCAGGCCTTGCCTTCGGGAAAGGGTTGCTGTTCATCATTGATAAAGCGTTTCTTGAAAGGGAAGGCAAACAAAACACCCAAGACGCCCAGGAGAATCAGCCAGATCATCGCCTGCCAGGAGGGGATGAGACGATTGGTGATGGTCATGTAGGCCGCGAGACTCGCGGCCAGCGCGCCGTTTGAATAGCCGGCGGCTGTGGCGATGGACTGGATGGCATTGTTCTCGAGGATGGTCATTTCGCGGCCGATTTTTAAAGCAGATAGAAACTTCCAGGAGCCAAAGGAAATGATGACGGAGATGATTCCCACTCCCACATTCCAGCCTGTCATGATGCAGATGTACAGATTGACCAAGGAAAGGACCGCCGCCAAGACCATGCCGGTCAGTGCCGAACGCAGGGTTAATTGGGGCATATCTCCCCGCCACACGTTCTCTAACCACCATTGATCTTTTTCTTCCAAGGTCATCGTTCGAATCTGTTCGGGTGTCAGTTGTTTCATTGTTTCATCTCCACTTCATCGAGAGTTAAAAAACATTTGATAACTAAATCATAAAACATCAAAAAATTAAAGCAGATTGTCGGATGTGATCCAATTGGCGTTGTGGGCACGCCACTGACCACTTGTCGGCATGGATTCGGCAAATGGTGTGTGTTTTAAATAAAATATCGTGTCCCACAGGACACGGTTATTTTGCCTAATGGTTCTCGTTAGGAAACTTAATAAGATTGTATGACGGAGTTGCCGAGCCACACTGAACCACAAATCTTACGGGATCCGTTCACGATAATGTTATGTGTGCTTTGTTGTGAGGTTTCCAGCCCATGTCATAGTTGGGCATCATCATCAGGGCCAGGATTCCCGGGTGTTTGACAATGTACTGTATTTGTCTTGGCGTGAGAGTGAAATGGTGATCCTCCAGTCCCATATGATCCTGCCAATGAGTGGCCACCATTTGCACAAAATCAAGAACGCGCCTGTCAACTTTTCTACCAGTGCAAATGCCGCTGACATCACGTGGTGATCTGATGGCGTCAATTTTCTGTGGACTCAAGTGCAAATCCAGCTGGTCATTGATGTATGACAAGATGTCTTGGATGGCTTTACGGTCATCTGCGGTGAGGATCAAAGGCAGATGTCTCCAGGCATAACGTCCTACATTCATCGCTTTGATTCGTGCCTCCTGAACATGCGGGGCCCTATGATCAAAGGCGAGACTCTTCATAAAAAGGTGTGATCCAATCCCTGTCCCCCTATTCTTGCCAAAGTGAATATAACATGATTCACGGCACATCATGGGGGTCTGGTATTTCTTGCCCTGTCGTATGGCATAACTGACGTGTCTGGTGCCCATAGGGATTTCCAAATGGTCCTCATAGCGGGCATCAATCTGCAGGTGCCAATAATCGAGCTTGTGTTCCACAAGTGAGAATTCTGCGAGCAGGCAATCTTCACAATCGGGGTCGAATACGCTGACCAGATCCCGCAAGGTTACGCCGGGTCCAAACAACATCTCTGTACGAGAGGAGGCAACAAGCCCTATATCAAGTGACCGCGACAAACAGGCGTGCTGCCTAAAAGCCGGATCGGGAGCACCTTGCCATTCTGCCAGAGTGACGTGTTGGTCCCATTTGAACGCAAGGCGTGGGTGTCTTTGGCGGATAGCTCCGATGCCAGTGAGGTGTCTGTACACGCTGTCTCGTGAGACGCTTCTTGCTTGTTGCTTTCCCATCAACGCCTCAGGATCGACATAGATGGACCGATTCATTCCGGACATGTCATGGGTTGTTGCGGCCTCAATCTGTTTGGCGATATCAGGATCACCCAAAAGAGCAAAGGTATGATGTGAAATTCTGGCTGGGTTTTGTACGAGCAGTGTTGTCAAAATATTCTCCAAATGGGGGCCCCGTATTGATCTCATCTATATCGAAAAAGGCAGGGGCCGCTCGCTGTTATCGACCGTTATAGTCAAAAGTTGCGCTGTGGTAATAAAAAAATGTCGATTAACCAATTATTTCTTGATGATTTTGATTCTGACCTCATCGCTCTCTTTTATGACCTTCATCCCTTTGACGTAATCGATCAAGATCTCGGCATCAATAAAGCCGGTATCGAGCTTGTTTTTCGCGTTCTTTAACGTGTCATTATAGTCGCCACCGTTGGCTAAAAATGAAGGGATGACGATTTTATACAGCTTGTGATTGTCGACATTGACCCATTGGTGGTCAGCAGCCCTTATTTGAAGCTCTGTGATTCTTTTGCCTTTGGGGTTTTTCTTGTCAATGCTGAACCTCATGCCGGAGACGTATGGTGGACTGCCTTTGCCAGCGTATAACTGTGAGTTCTCATCCAAGACCGCAAGGAGTTCTTGCCCACTCAGTTCGACGATGACCAAAGTATTGCCAAAGGGATGGGCCGCGTAAATGCGGTCAACGGTGATGGGACCGGCGAAGATATTATCGCGCGCCCCGCCCGAGTTGAGCAGGGCCACGTTGACTCCCAGATTTTTTGTTTTCCACAACATGGCATCTGTCATCAGAATGCCGGGCCCCCTGTTTGGTCCGCGAATCAAGTCATCTTGCGCATGTCCCACAACTGTCTGTTTGAGTTGGGCCAAGGAGGCAGTGAACTCGTGATACTTTGGCATGACAGCAGGGTCTTCCTCAACCACTTCAATGAGGGGGTCCTTATCAATCAGGGTTAATATTTGTTTTTTGATGACGGCTGTCACGGGCACTTTTTCGCCAGCTGCGTTTTTTGTAAGAAAGTCATCATCCACCAGCAATTCAGGGTTGCCCGAATATTGGCTGATCACGCCTTGCTCATCAAAAGTGACGTGCAGCACACCAAGTTCACACGCGTTCTGCCAGGCCTGTACGATCAATGTGTTCTGATTGGCGGGATTTTGCACAATAAGGGGATACGGACCGAACGAATGTAGTCCCAGTTTTTTAAAGGGCCCCTGTTGTGTGTGTGAGTGGCCGCCGATGATCACATCAATTTCCGGAACCGAACGGGCGAGTCTGATATCTGCCTCAAAGCCCAAATGTGACAACACAAGAATCTTGTTGATGCCTATGCGACTGTGTTGCTCGATCTGTTTTTTGATGACTGTCACAGGATTGTCAAAGCTCACCAGTTCACCAGGTGAAGAAATGAATTTTGTTTGCGGTGTGCCCAGACCAATGATGGCGATTTTTTCTCCGCCCACCTCCTTGATGATGAAAGGCCTGATTTTGTCTGTTAGAGAAGACCCCTCTTTGATGACAATGTTAGCTGCCAGCAGAGGGAAATCTGCCTGCTCGGCAAAACTGTTCAGGACGTCTGGTCCCTTATCGAATTCGTGGTTCCCTACTGTCAGGGCATCGAGTCCGGCCGCTTCAAAAAAATAAAGATCGGCCAGTCCTTGAAATTTCTGAAAATAAATCGTGCCCTGAAACAGGTCACCTGCATGGAGAAAGAGTAGGTTGGGATCGTTTTGGCGCAGTTCCTTTATCTTGGCATTCAGGCGGGGCAGGCCTCCGGCTTGAACATACGCTGAGAGGGAGTCAAATTTAAGATTCAGTGTGGTAGGTTCAATGTGGGAGTGGGTGTCGTTCACATGGGCGATCGTGAGGGTGACGGATTTATGGTCAGTCGCATTAGCGGGCGCGCTTTGGGCGGAACAGGAGAGCAGGAGCAAGACGAAAAGGGGGCAGGTTCGAAAAAAATGTTTCTTAAATTTCATTAGGCCATGTATTTCACACCCGATTTTGTTATGCAATCATGTATGTGCGGATGTAATTGTATGGCCCGGGCTCACTTGGTTGACAGAAATTTTGCAGAATTACCCATTGATCTTCTGATAATCATTCATTAGCTTTCATTAACATATTCAAGACCGCTCACGTCAGCGACTTGCTGATGTCGGCGTGTCAAGGGAGGCAATTTATGCAAACGACTGTTAATCAATTACTAAAGCGTAAGGGCAATCAAATCTGGTCCGTGGCGCCCACAGATTCTGTCGACAAGGCCGTGAAACTGATGGCCCAGAGAAAGGTCGGCGCCTTGATGGTGATGAAGGATAACGCCGTCGTTGGTGTGTTTTCTGAGCGTGATCTTGCCCGCAATATGGCGCATAAAGGGTTTTCTAATCCCAATATTCCCGTGAGCGAGATGATGAGCCGTCAGGTGTACTACGTCAATCCCACAATGACGATGGTGGACTGCATGAAATTTATGACCGAAAAGCGCATTCGCCACTTGCCAGTCATGGAAAACAACAAGCTCGTAGGGGTAGTTTCCATTGGCGATGTGGTGAACAGCATCATCCAGGATCAGGAGTCAGAGATCAAGGATCTGGAAAACTACATCATCGGCGGGACGTTTCAGGGCTGATGTGCCCGTGATGATTAATAAAAAACTCTCATTTTCAGAGCATTAATTCCAAAAAAACACGCAACTTGTCGTATGAATCTACCGATGACGGAGACCGGAGGTTTTTATGGCTGTTCTATGCGGTTCGTTGTCGATGCTGTCTGGTTTTGGAGGCTCATCTGCGGCATGGGCGGATACATTGAGTCTCGTTCGTGGTTTGGCAAAGGAGGGGGTCCAGCTTCTTCCCCAAGGTCGTGTTTTGCCAGAAAGCTCAGCTGAACTTGCTGTGAATCCAACTAGGCGAGCAACTGAGTATCTTTATTCTCCACATCAGGTTCCAGCCCATTTGCATCGTTCTGGAAAAATTCGCGAGGACAATTCATCGTCGTCAACCCTGACATCCGATGGTTCAATAGGGACAGGGAGGTTCGGGTCATTGCCCAGGGCAAACCAGGAAGCTGTTCAGTGTACAAGTCAGGCGGAACGTCTTTATAACACGGGCCTGACCAAGGTCATCGACGTCCTGAGAAATGGTGATGTGCATTCGTTGGTTACCGAGGGGGCAGAAGCGGATCTATTGACTTCCTTGGCAGCTTGTCCTGCGTCGAATAGGACTCTTCGGGGCAATATACGTTATCAACTCGTGACAATCTATTTCATGCTTGAGCGTAGTGAATCTGCGAAGGAACAATTGCAGGAGATGCTATCGGAGTTTGATGAACAACGAGACGAACCCGGATTTCTGGTCAGAATCATTAATGG
>CAZGMS010000178.1:0-8775 GCA_964526915.1 uncultured Nitrospirales bacterium | reverse complement strand
CAATGTCTGTTGGAGTTCTGGTCAGCAAACGATAGCCATTATTTGTAACCAAAACCGTATCTGAGTGCCTGAAGCCCCCAACTTTCGGGACATAAATTCCCGGTTCAACTGAAACAACCATTCCGGGCTCAAGGCGCGTATGGTCACCCGCGCTCGAATACGGTGCTTCGTGATGTTCCAAGCCCAAACCATGTCCTGTGCGATGCAGAACGTGGGGCAACACCTGTTCCTGATCAAATATTTCATGAGCGGCGGTATCGATTTCAGCACCTGTTTTGCCGGGCATGACCATGGCGAGTGCCGCCGCGCGAGCCCGCATCATGATATTAAAATAATGCGTTTCCTGATCTGACGGAGGTTGAACAAAATAGGTGCGCTCGACCTCTGCCCAGAGTCCAGCCACTGTGGGAAAGGCAAAGGCGATATTCGAACCCGGGCCCAAGCGATCATGCAGTGTCGGAATGTAATGGGGTTGATCACTGAAGCGCGAAGGCCAGGCCGCGCACAACGCCTTTGTTCTTAGAACATCTGGGCAGTCGCCCCGGGCGTACACGTCGGCAAATATTTTATTTTGAGTCGCGCGTGCCAAAGCAAACAACTGAGCGACAGGCGCGCCATTGTATGACGATCCAAAAATATCGCTGAGCATCAGATCAGCATAATACCCTGCCTGTTCCAGAATCGCTATTTCTCTGGGACTTTTGATTTGGCGCAACTGTTCTACAAAATCAGTCAGTACTGTAACTGGCTGGCCTAGCGCCGTTCTGGCTCTGTTGATCGTTTCATTTTTGTCGGCAGGAATACCTGATTCCACCGCAACGCCCTTCAAACCCTGTAGCATAGTGCTCAATTGATCTTCCCAGTTTTGGCCAGCAAGTGCCTTGTATTCAGCGTACTCCAGAATGCTGATATTCTTTATTCCAAGGTCGCGCAGGGCCTTTTCAAAGTGGCCCCGCTCCATCTTTGGGACCAGCAACCGGGAAGGTTCGTCGGGATTGGCTGAGATGACCAGAAAAAATGGCCTTTCGAGAGGATGGTAGCCGATGCCTGTCAGGTAAAAGATGGAGTTATCGGTGCTAATGATGCCAGCGTTGAGTTCGGCATCTTGTAGCAGGTGTCGATACGCCTCGATACGAAGCTGATATTCCCTTGCTGGAATCTGATAACTGAAATCTGCTGTTGGCCATTCTGGACGCACGATGGGTGTTGTAGACGACATGGGTAATTCCTTTAATGGTTAAAAACCGTTTTCATCCAACCAACGCAAAAGATCTGTGTTGATCATGGTATCCTGATCACGGGCGGTAAGAAGATCGATGTGCGAGACGCCAGCGCGCATGAAGTGTGTGACCGTGCCCACCTGCGCACTCCCCCAAATACTCAAACCATCCGCAATATAGGGACCATACCCGTGTTCGGCGGAAATGGCAAAGACCGGTTTGGTAAAAGCCCCCAAATTGTAGATGTATTTCGTTGTGGGATCATTGGGACGATCGGTGGCGAGCGGGGCATCAGCAGGTCTCGCCATGGCACAAGTGTAATCCCTGTAAATGGCGTGCGCCTGCAGATTGTTCAGACGGTCAATGAGCGTGTTCAAATTTTCGGCTGTTGAATATTGATAGCTCAATGGCTCGGGCCCCGGCGTGGCAAAGGTGTGCCCTTCGTGCCAACCCGCGACCTGTGTGGTGAGACTCTGCCACAACGCTGTTTGGGTGGTGTTGAGCAAGGGAATGTTTTTGGTTTTATCTGCCAGCCATTTGAAACTCTTAAAGCCGGCCCCGTAAATGGAATCAAGATAAATGCCGTTGTCCATCTGGGCTGTGTAATTGTCGCAAAGGTTATTATGGACATCAATAAAACCATCATCCTGACTGTAGAGAGTTCCATCGATCAGAATGACCCCGTCATACAGAGACGGATTTTTATTCACGGCGGCATACGTGAGAATCGCACCAATGGACATGCCTCCAAGAATAATTTTTTTTTCAGGATAGTCTGCCTTGATTCTTTGCACCGCGTACTCGATATCTCTTAAATAAGTGTCGAACCCCCAGTCCTGTGTCTCCTGATTGAATATGTCCGAAGGAAAACTGGTGTGCTCTGTTCTCGGATCACAGCCATAGACAGGATATCCTTGATTGGATAGGGTTACAGCCAAGGGATGATCACCAATCAAATAAGAATCAAAATTCATGTTACTGCCAGGAAGGAGCAAAACAACAGAATCCTGCTCTGGGCCTTGTGGTTCAATTTTTGAAAGTGAAAAACGGTTATCTTCGTTATCGCCGTCTTGCACAACCGTTTGGCTGTATTCAAGGCCTGCAGCCGTAGTGTGGGTTGCCGCGGCAACTTCGGTATACAAGCTCGTGGTTGTGGGCAGTCCTGTCGAACTGATGGGTGTCGTCATCGTGTTGTCCTCTTCAAAATGTTGTGATGAATTTTCGTGTGGTGTAGACGACTCAAAAGAATTTCACAAACAAAAAAAAAACCGTCACAAATATTTTCGTCCACAAGTGTGGACAGCGGGGATCAAGGTTCGGTCCAGGCAAAGCGTATTCCGCAGACCACATCAAAATTACAACGCTCCGTACCACCCAACAAATAAAAACGCACCATTGAACGATCAGTTATGCATATATATGCTTAGATATTGACATCTTGATGCTCATTTTGTTATACTGATCCCTGAGAGGCAACCTTATGATCCGAACCACCATCACTCTCGATGACAACGTTTTTCACACAATCAAAAAACAATCCGCCATGGCCCAAAAAAACGTCAAAGACTACATCAACGAGCTTCTTGCCTGGGCCCTGCAAAACGCCAACAAAACAAAGTCATTCAAGTTAAATTGGAAGCCCATCAAAGGCAATACCCCCCCTGCCGTCGCACTCGATGACAGGGACCGTTTGCATGATTTTTTGGATCAGAATTGATCTTGGTATTTTATGATTGGTGTCGACACAAACATTTTGATTTACGCACACCGTGCGGAATGCCCCCAACACAAGAAGTCTTTTCGGTATTTAAAAAACCTCAGCGAAGGCACAAAACCTTGGGTGATCGCTTGGCCGTGTCTGTACGAATTTTTGCGCGTCGTGACCCACCCACGGGTTTTTTCACCACCCACCCCGCTCGCCACAGCTCTTTCAGAAATAGAGAACCTCTGTGCTTCTCCAACGCTCATTCTCATCAGTGAGACCGAGAGACACCTGCCGTTGTTGTCAGACATGGCCCTCGGCTCTCAGGTCGATGGCAACCTCATGTTCGATACGCACATTGCCACACTGCTTCTGGAACACGGCGTGAGCGAGATTGCCACAGCAGACAACGATTTCAAGAGATTCAAAGGACTGACCATTGTGAATCCCGTTGCCTGATTGATTTTCCCTGATTCAATCCCCCCTCGCCAGAAAAGCCTCCCTCTTTTTTCAACACATTCATTTCTCACCCAGCATCACTCACCACGCCATTTTGAATTCACGCCTGCCCCGAACGACATGCCGCCGCCGATGGCAATATTGTCCTCGAACATCATCAGCCGCAGACCAAGATCAAGGTCCGTGTTGAGCCATCTGCGATCAAAACGCGCACTGCCCAAATCGGTCTCAAAATGGGCCCCCGCTCCAAGGATGGCGCCCACACCTTTGTCAAGATAAGTTCTGCCCGTTTCCTCTGCCGTATTGATCGCTCGCGGATCATCAATGCCTTTGTAGGTGAGATGATATTGTTTCCACGGAACCATCGAGGCACTCACATAGGGTCTGACCAACTCACCGGGTTTGACACTCAACTCCGCGCCATAACCAAAAAGGTATTCATAGGTTTCGGTATCGGTGGGTACCGGATCACCCGCCCAGTCGTACATCATCGACTCGGTATCCCAGCGCGCCCGCTTGTCGTGATAATATGGGACATGGAGGGAGACAGGCAGAGCCAGACGCGTTTTACCCTTCTGCACAAAAGGCGCCGCGTTGATCACAAATCCACCCACCAACGGTGAAAGCTCATGCGCCACAGCACCATCTCCAGCGGGCTGAAAATGATCCTGATACCCCTCGTAGGGTTCGGTCAAATCTGTGTGTCCGGCTTCGGTTTGCGAAAGGATGTTGAAGGCAAAGGGCTCGAACGTCAGTCCCCCCAGGGTTTGCGGACGTGGTGGAACAGACCCGATCCCTCGCCCTGATTCGGTGCTGGTTGGTTGTGGCTGATCGGAATTTGATATTGGTGAAATATTTTTTATGATCATAACGGTTTCCTCAATTTATCCGTAGTCGCAATTCCCGCCGCTTGCGCCATAGCGACCTGCGCCGCCACCATCGATCCATTGATTAATCCTGCCATCATACCAATGCCTCCTCTGGAATACGCACACGGGCGTACACTGAGTCAGTCATCGACCGCACTGAAACAAAGTTGTCTGATTTTATAACTTTTCGTCCACAAGTGTGGACAGGCCCCACCCTTTCAAATAAAACCATATAGCGGAGATGAGATACCGAGTCCTGAATATTGGTGGCACTTATTTGTCCGATTGTTGACTAGCACCTAACAGCTTGTCCATCTCATCCATGATCTCGTTCATCTCCTTGATAGCGGCGTTGAAGGGCTGGCTCGTGGTCATGTCCACTCCGGCGATCTTGAGCAGATCAATCGGGTAGGCTGACGCCCCAGACGACAACATTTTGAGGTAGGCGTCACGAGGTTCGTGCGTGGGCTTTGCCGCTGTCTCGTCTTCCACGATCCGTCTCGCAATGTCCGTTGAGGCGGTGAGACTGGTCGCGTAGGTAAAGACGTAGAAGTTGTAATAAAAGTGCGGGATGTACGCCCACTCGTTCCCGTACAGCTCATTGATCGTGCAGATTTTTCGATCGTGACCATGATAATCGCGCAGGAGCTCCAAATACAATTGGCTCATGGACTCGCCCGTAAGCGGCTCGCCCCGCTCGGCCATTTGATGCACCTTGAGTTCAAAATCCGCAAACATCGCCTGCCGAAACAGGGTTTGCCGAAAATCATCCAAACGAGCACCCAACAGGTTGAGCCGTTCTTCATCCGTTTTGGTTCGGGGCAACATGTATTTGAACAAAAAAGCCTCATTGATCGTGGAGGCCACCTCTGCCACAAACGTGGTGTAATCGGCATAAATGAAGGGTTGCTGTTTGTTGGTAAAATAAGAATGAAGGCCGTGTCCCATTTCGTGCGCCAAAGTGCTCACGGACTCATAGTTAGCGGAAAAGTTCAGCAACTGAAACGGGTGCAGATCATACACGGCTGACCCTTCACTGTAGGCCCCGGAGCGTTTGCCCGGAGCGGGAAAGAAATCGACCCAGCGCTTCTCAAAGGCCGTCTTGACCATGTCCACCGCCGCTTCTCCCAGCGGGGTCAGCGAACTCAATACCAGCTCCTGCGCCTCATCCACAGTGTATTTGCGATCAACCTCCTTGACCAGCGACACGTAGAGATCTTCGTATTTGAGTTCGGAGAGCCCCATCATTTTCTGGCGCAGTTTAAGATAGCGATGAAATACAGGCAGGTTGTCGTGCACATCCTTGATGAGCTGTTCATAAACAGATGCGGGAATGGCATCCTTGTCCAATGCGGCTTCCAGACTGGTTTGATAACCTTTAACGTCTTTGAGAAAAAGGTGCCCCATCACCTCGCCATAAAGCAGAGTTCCCAGCGTGGCCTTGAATTTATCGTAAGTGTTCCAAAAGGTTTTAAAGATATTGTGACGATCCGTCAGGTTTTGCACGGAACGGTATTTGACATAACCGGATTTATCCAACCGGATCTTTTCTCCGGTGGACAACTCAATTTCCTCTGCCGGTAACTCGGCATCGGAAAAAGTTCCATAGGCCTTTTCCGGGGCATCCAGGGCCTGCCCTGCCTGCGCGACCAGTTTTTCGACCTCGGGGCTTCGGGTGTGTGCCTTCATCCGCAGAAGGTTGGCCAGATAAAACTGGTAGACCTTGAGCTTGGGATCTGTCGCCACAAAGCCATCAATGACGGATTGATCGAGTGACAATATCTCGGGCACCACAAAGGCACTCAACTCACTGAATTGTTTGTCGAGGGTATCCACCTCCTGCACCAGGGCCTCGTTGGCCGCGACGCGTGTGTCGAGATCGCTCAAAAACATGGCATACCCGCTCAGGCGATAGCCTTCTTTTTTGAGGCCAAACATGAGGTCAAGCGCACCGACAAGCGTGCTGGACGATTCAGCCAAGCGGCCCTGATAGCGGGCAATGTCTGGCAATTTTTTTTGCAGGGTGTCTTTGGCCTGTCGCCACGCGGCCACGTCGGGATAAATCTCGGACAGATCCCAACTGTATTTGGGATCTGTGGCTTTTTCTTTTTCAGAAATATCTGTTTTTTCTTTGACCACGTTGTTCCCTGCTTCAGAAATCTTCGTATTCCCCACGACAACAGCACTCTCTTCGCCTTTTTCGCAAGCACCAAGCAGTAAACACGACAGCGAAAGCAGTACAGCAATGAAAAAACAAGAATATTTATTCATAACATCCCCCCTATTTGGATTAAGAGTCCCCGTTAATGCGGGCAAAATGAAGTGTCAATGAACAGAATTTAGATAAAAAATGTAGCAACAACCAGACTCCAATAACCGATATAGGGAGTGATTATGGCAGATCCTATCAGTTATAACATGGCCACCACCAAACTCATGAGCCAACTGACCCTGCTGGACCCCACTCCTGAGGACCTTGCTTTTTCTGACGCGGATATAGAACGCTTGGGCTGGGAAGAACGGGTCGCGCTATACCATGCCTTTGCGCAACTGTCCCAGAGCAATGAATGGGTTCCCGAGCGCAACATTGCCTGCCGTCTTTTTTCCACACCCACACAAAGCCAGATCGCTGTTGACCTCGATGAACAGCTCCTGACCTCACCCCGCGCACAGGAATATGAGCAGAATTTCACCACGGCCATCATGCTCATGCAAGCCGTTGCCAGCACAGGCAACGCCGATTACAAATCCCTGATTGAGAAGTCCTGCTGGCCAGCCACGCCTCAGGGAGATATTGCCATGATTCTGGTCGATGGCCTAGAATCGTTTTTGAGAAGAAATGGCGCCCCTGTTCCCGATTTGACAGCGAAGGACGCGCTGAGCGTTCGCATCGCCACCTCAAGTGATCCCGCAGTACAAAAAAGAGAATACTCCCTGTTTATATTTGTGGATGCTCAAAAAACACAGGGTGATTTTTACAAAATTTTTGCGGCCCTGGTTCATGAATACATCGGCCATGCCTTTCTCTACATGACCGCGCACCCCAACGTCACCACCGCACCCACGATCGCGCAACAGGGTCGTCAATCGCAGGAATCCAGTGTGGCCGAGGAAATCGCGGCCTTCAAGAGAAGTGTGCGTTTTTTGGAAATGGCGGTTTCTTTTTGCCGAACCGATGCCTCGTTTGCCTTTGCCGCACCCAAAATTGAAAAACTTTTGGAAGAGGAAAAATTCCGGTTGCGATCCTATCTGGACGCCGCCAAATAGACACCATTCCTGCGCGTCAACCCTGTTGCGCGCGAGCGCACTCCAGAGCCACCTCGGGCATGTGACACCGATCAAAGTAGGCAAAGAATTTTCCCCACAGTTCCACTTTTTGCCCAGTGGATAATCTTTTCGGTAACATGACACGAAACGTCTGGGCCACAAAAGGCCCCATGCCCATTTGAATCCTGGTCGGCGCTTGGTGCAACCGGTCGAGCAAATCCAGCACAGTCTTACACTCGCCTTTGACCACCTGCTGGTAAAACGCGACAGCCTGTGTGACGGTGTCGAGTTTATTGACCAGATCAAAGCTGTGAATCAGAAACAGTGTTTGCAGCAAATCAGTCACCCCTGCCTCTTCCAACTTGACGACAACCTGTGTGGTCGTTTGGTACCGCGAGACCCATTGCGGGTTTTGGGCTAGGCCCATACCCAACAGCATGGCTCCCATCGCGGACGCCCTGGTCGCCTGAGTCAACTGACTCAGAAACCCCTCGTCCACCATGGACATGGCCGCCAGGACAATCATGTCCTTGGTTGGCGGTGCCACATTTACCGATGCGGGAGCTGTTGCCGAAAAATCCTGCAACAGAAACGGCGTCGTCCGACACCAGGAATCCAGTTCTGCACTTTTTCGGGGAACTGTGATCTCTTTACTCAGCGGCGTTTGTTTAATCTGTGTGGCTAATTCATCGGGGTGAACCAGCTCAACCCTCATTTGTGTTGAACCTTGTCTGACAAGTTTCAATGCCCCCTTAATGCCCCTTTCTGGCGGAGATAAAACAAAACAACTATCGGCAGAAACAGGCCAAACACCCAATCGTGACCGGCGCATCACTGTCGATCCCATCTTACGGGTCCGTAGGACGGGCAACGGCGTCACACTTCCCCTGATCAAGCGTGCGACATGTAACTGTTCGGAGGGCCAATATACATTGAGATGTTGCGGAGGCCAAATCCGTTTGACCTGCAATTGCCACGCATGGTCCCGGCCAGGATGCGCAGGCACGATAACAGACTCACCAACTTTATGGGGAGCGACATTGGTCACGGGGAGACCGCCCGCGTTCGCGGTCGCCGCGGCCCCAACAAACGAGGATAACCAGTCTGTGACTGGACCAACATTACCTTGTGCGAGTGTAATAGCCATTAAAAAACCTTAGTAATATAACAAATACCCTTCTATCGACCCACATCTTATCGTAATCATAACCAATAAGTTGCGTGCCCTTTTCACATTTTTTTTATTGATCCTCAACAT
>CAZGMS010000177.1:0-34560 GCA_964526915.1 uncultured Nitrospirales bacterium | reverse complement strand
GCGGGCATGCGTAAATTCGTGAATCGTGGGTCGTGGATCGCTTGTGCCCCAGAGGGTATGGATCGTGAACTATTCATAAAATTCTGTGGTTGCATAATATCGTGTTCGGCTGTTCAAAAAAATGTATTTTACGTGAACACATAAACACGTAAACACATGAACACAAGCGCATGAGTTAGTCATCCATCCTCTTCGTGATGTCACCATACGAATCGATCCGCCGATCCCTGAAAAAAGGCCAATTCCTGCGGTATGTTTCGATGCGAGACAGGTTGCATGAAACCACAACAGATTCTTCTTTGTCGTGCGGGGCCTGATACAGGGTCTCGCCAAAGGGATCGACCACAAACGACCCGCCCCAAAAACGAATATTTCCTTCTTCGCCCACGCGATTTGTGGCCACCACAAAGACTTCATTGGCAATGGCGTGTCCTGTCTGCACACCCTTCCACGCGTTGTATTGTTTGGTCAAAAGCGTTTTGTCCTCCGTTTTGAGCCAACCAATGGCAGTGGGGTAAATAATGATCTCAGCGCCTTTTAGGGCTGTGAGACGAGCCGCCTCAGGGTACCACTGGTCCCAGCAAATCAACACGCCAACCCGAGCATACTTTGTTCTAAAAACCTGGTATCCCAAATCACCTGGGGTAAAATAATATTTTTCGAGGTAACAGGGGTCATCGGGAATATGCATTTTGCGGTACTTGCCCAAATACGAACCATCGGCATCGATGACTGCCGCAGTGTTGTGATAAAGTCCCGCAGACCTTTTTTCAAACAGGCTCGCCACGATTGCCACACCGAGTTTTTTGGCCACGGCCTGCAGATTTTGAGTTGTGGGACCAGGCACCGGTTCCGCCAATTCAAAAAAACGTTCATCCTGCTGCTGACAAAAATACAGACTAGAATAGAGTTCTTGCAAACAGATGATCTGGGCCCCTTGAGCCGCAAGTATTCTGATCTGCTCTACTGCCTGATCACGATTTTGCTTCAGATCTTCCGTGCATTTCATCTGCACAATGCCCAATTTGATAATATTTTGATGACTCATAGATCATTCCCCAACAAAGGCCTATCCATTCAAACGAAAAAAGCCAAGGAGTTTCGTCCTTGGCTTTTCTGATTTCCTGCAGCTCAGCTGTAATTTATTCCTTCGTTTTCGTTGAAGACTTTTTGGTTTTATTTTCTTTTTTCTCAGCTGTTTTTTTTGTTTTAACAACCTTAGTCTTTTCTTTGGCTTCACCGGCTTCTTTGACTGTTCCTGTGGCAACGTCCTCTTTTTGCGTCGCTGCCTTTTTGCCCGCCTTTTTCTTGGCCTTGTCGTCAACAATATTACCAGCCACCTTGGCGGCCAACAGATCTTCCTGCAAAAACTCTATCATGGCCATCTTGGCGGCATCACCAACGCGCGATCCCAACTGGTAAATACGGGTGTACCCGCCCATTCTTCCAGAGAAAGCGGGGGCGATATCATTAAACAATCTGACCACAGCCTTACGGTCGCGCAGAAAATCAAAGGCTCTCCGTCGGGCGTGGAGAGTATTCTCCTTGCCCAGAGTGACGATTTTATCGGCCAGACTCCTCAATTCCTTGGCCCGCGGCAGTGTTGTTTTGATACGGCCGTGCTGAATCAAGGACGCCAACATATTCCGAAACATGGCCAAACGGTGGGCTGTTGTCCTGCCCAGTTTTCTACCAGCAACTTGGTGTCTCATAAATACCCCTCAGTGTTATCTGTGATTAATATTCCAATTCTTCTTCGGCAATCTTCTTGACTGCCTGGGCACCTTCTGGAGGTCTCCAGGCCTCGCCAATCTTCATTCCCAAACCCAAGCCCATTTCGGACAGGATTTCTTTGATTTCATTAAGTGACTTGCGACCAAAATTCTTGGTGCGCAACATTTCCATCTCTGATTTTTGGACCAGTTCACCAATGAAGCGGATGTTGGCATTCTGCAAACAGTTGGCTGAACGAACCGAAAGTTCCAGTTCATCCACGCGGCGATTGAGGTTATCGTTCAAACCGCTCTCAACGTGCACCACGACCTCCTCTGCTGGCTCTTCAAATTCGTCAAAATTGATAAAAACCTGTATCTGATCTTTCAAAATTTTGGCGGCAAACGCAACAGCATCTTCAGGAGTGATGGCGCCATTCGTCCAAACTTCAAAATTGAGTCGGTCATAATCCGTCACCTGACCTACGCGAGCGTTGGTCACCGTGTAGTTGACCTTGGTCACTGGAGCAAAGTGAGAATCGATAAAAATCGTACCGATCGGAGCACTCTCCTTTTTATTTTCTTCGGCCAACACATACCCCTTGCCCATTTCCACATCGACTTCCAATTCGATCTTTGCATCCTCGGACAAGGTGGCTATTTCAAGATCGGGATTGATGATTTCGACCAACCCACCTGTTTCAAAAGCCGATGCCGTCACCACACCCGCACCCGTCACGCACAATCTCATCTTCGTGTATTCATTCTCGAGTAGTTTCAAGCGAAGCTTCTTGAGATTGAGAATGATGTTCACCACATCTTCCTTAACACCGGGAATCGTAGAAAACTCATGTGGCACACCTTCAAACTTGACAGCCGTAATGGCCGCCCCCTGTAGGGAACTCAGCAAAACGCGTCGCAAAGCGTTTCCCAGGGTCAAACCAAAGCCTCTTTCCAAGGGACGGGCTATGAATTTCGCGTAACCATCAGCGCGGGATTCCTTGTCGACTTCGACAAATTTTGGTCTGATCAAACTTCTCCAATTTTTATAAATCGGTACACTCATAGTAAACCCTCACTATTTGTTATGAGTTATGAGTTATGGGTTATGGGATATATGTGATTGAGCAAATCCGCCATCATTACCCATACCCATTACACATTACACATTACACATTACCTATTTAGAATACAATTCCACCACCAATTGTTCGTTCATGGGCATTGTGATTTGTTGTCTCATGGGAAGCATTTTTATTTTGCCCACCATTTTCTTTTCGTCCAGAGCCAACCATTCTGGAACGCCCCGACGTTGTACTGCTTTCATTGACTCCTGAATGCGAACCGCCTTCTGGCTTTTTTCGCGAACACAAATTTCATCACCCGGCTTGGTCACGTACGATGGGATCGTCACGATCTTGCCATTGACTGTAAAATGTCTCTGCCCCACCAGTAACCTGGCTTCATTACGTGAATTGGCAAAACCAAAACGATACACCATATTATCCAAGCGGGCTTCCAGTAACTGAACCAGATTTTCGCCTGTAATCCCTTTACGTCGCTCGGCTTCCCAAAAAATCTTACGGAACTGCTTTTCCAAAACGCCATAGATGCGTCTGATTTTTTGTTTTTCTCTCAACTGAGTCGCGTATTCAGAACTTTTCTTGCGACCCTGGCCATGCTGTCCCGGCGCGTACTCACGTCTTTCCAAGGCGCATTTGTCGGAATAACAACGATCACCTTTGATGAACAACTTCAAGCCCTCACGACGACACTGTTTGCAAACTGATTCTCTGTATCTTGCCATAAATTTACTTGTTTACCAATGCTCGTAACCTGTCTCAAAAAACAAGAAACAGCATTGTTTGATAACATCTCCCTTTTACCTAAGCTCCCACTCTGTGCCCCACACCCTGCGCCTTGATCCTTGAGCCCAAAGCCTTAAACCTTACGCCTTGAGCCTTAAACCTTCGTTACATCCGTCTCTTTTTGGGAGGACGACAGCCATTGTGCGGGATGGGCGTCACATCCTGAATGCGAATAACCCTCAAACCAGCATGACCCAATGCTTTAAGAGCCGTCTCACGACCAGCACCCGGACCCTTTACGTACACAACAACCGAAGTGACTCCCGCTTCCAATGCCCTGCGTGCCGCCTCTTCCGACGCGATTTGCGCCGCAAATGGAGTGGATCGCTTCGAACCCTTAAACCCCATATTGCCCGCGCTCGACCAACTGATCACATCGCCAGCCTTATCGGAAATGGTGATGATCGTATTGTTGAACGAAGCCTGAATGTGGACGACACCTTCAGAAACATTCTTTTTAACCTTCTTCTTCTTCTTTCCCACAACAGCCTTGCCACCCTTGGTTTTTTTGCCAGCCTCGGGTGCCGCCGTTGTTGCCGTTGTTGCCGTTGGCGCAGTTGCCGCCGTTGCTTCTGTTTTTGTTTCGCTTGCGGTTGTATTGGTGTTGGTTGCCATTGTATCAGTTCCTGATAACATCAGACAAATATCCTGCACACACGCACAATACCCGTCTGACAGATTTACAATTATTACCTACTTGGCTGTCGGTGCCTTTTTCTTGCCCGCCACAGTCTTTCTGGGCCCCTTCACTGTCCTGGCGTTTGTTTTGGACCGTTGTCCGCGAACAGGTAGCCCCTTACGATGACGCGTACCACGGTACGTGTTAAAATCCATCAAACGACGTACATTCAACTGCACTTCTCGACGCAACTCGCCCTCGACCTTGTAATCATTTTCGAGCATCTGACGAATTTTGGCCATATCATCGTCACTCACATCATCGGCCCGCGTGTTGGGATCAATCTCGGCCTTTTTTACGATATCCCAAGCATAGGTTCGCCCAATACCATAGATGTACTGTAAAGCGTAGGGTATTTTTTTATTTCCCGGTATGTTCACACCAGCAATTCGTGGCATATGATCTCCTTATCCTTGTTTTTGTTTGTGTCTCGGGTTCGAACAAATCACCCTCACAACACCACGACGTTTGATGATGTTGCACTTTTCACAAATCTTTTTTACAGACGATCTGACTTTCATAATCCATCCCTGTCAAAAACGTTAAGTTTTATCTCTAAACACTATTCTTCCCCTGTTTAAATCGTACGGTGATAACTGAACACGCACCTTATCACCAGGAAGAATTTTGATAAAATGCATACGCATCTTACCCGAAATGTGCGCCAAAATTTTATGCCCGTTCGGCAAAGCCACACGAAACATCGCATTGGGCAACGGCTCCACAACAGTTCCTTCCACTTCAATAACATCCTCTTTAGCCATAGTTCACACCCTAATCACTTTTCACACCCTGGTTAATATCTCGGGTCCATTTTCTGTCAACGCAACCGTATGTTCAGCATGAGCAGAGAGCGATCCATCAGCTGTCACCACAGTCCATTTGTCTTCCAAAACTTTGACCTCGTACCCACCCAAATTGAGCATGGGTTCGATCGCAAACACCATCCCGGTCTTTAATCGCGGTCCAGTACCAGGGTTCCCAAAATTTGGGATCTGTGGTTCTTCGTGCATGCTCCGACCCACTCCGTGTCCCACAAAATCCCTCACCACACCAAACCCATACTGTTTGGCGACCCCTTCGACAGCACACCCAACATCACCAACACGATTCCCAACCTTCATTTGTCGCATCCCTGCTTCCAGAGCCTTTTCGGTCCCCTCGATCAACCTGGCCGCATCTGCCGTGATCTGACCAACAGCATAGGTTCTGGCCGCGTCGCCAATATAGCCATCGAGGGTCACACCACAATCAATGCTGATGATGTCTCCCTCAATCAATTTTCTTTTTCCGGGAATCCCATGAACAACCTCGCAGTTGAGCGATGTACACAAGGATCCTGGAAAACCACGATAACCCAAAAAAGTGGGTAGCCCCCCGTGCGCACGAATATAGTCCTCGGCAAAACGATCAAGCTCACCCGTGGTCACGCCTGGTTTGATCAACTCGCCCAATTTTAAAAGAACACCCGCTACGATTCGGCCCGCCAGCCGCATGAAACCGATTTCATCTTTTGATTTGATGATAATCACTTTCTAACCCAATACCTTGGCAATGCGTTCCTTGACAAAGCCAATCTCGCCTGTGCCATCAATGGGACGCAGCGTATTTTGTTTTGCATAATACGCGATCAGCGGTTTCGTCTGAGAATGATAAACTCTCAGCCTTTCCTGCACGGTTTCCTCGTTGTCATCTTTTCTCTGGATCAATTCATTCTGACACTGATCACAGATTCCCTGAGTTTTGCTTGGCGAATACTCAATGTGGTAACTGGCACCACAGGTGCCACAAACACGTCTTCCGCTCAAACGTGCCACGAGCAACACATCGGGCACTTCAATATTAATCACGCAATGTATTTTCGTTCCCCGGTTCTCCAGCGTTAACGACAAAGCCTCTGCCTGCGCCTCCGTTCTGGGGAAGCCATCCAACACGTAGCCTTTATGGCAATCGGGGGCCAACAACCGCTCATCCACAATCCCGATCACAACGGCATCAGGAACCAGTTGCCCGGCCAGCATGAACGACTCGGCCTTTTTGCCCAAATCAGTTTGATCTTTTCTGGCCTTGCGCAAAATGTCACCAGTCGAAATTTGGGGCACACCCAGCTTCTCGCAAATCCACTGCGCCTGTGTTCCTTTTCCTGCTCCCGGAGGCCCTAACAAAATAATATTCATGATCGTCTTCCTTTAAACCGTCCACCTTTGGCACCCAAAAAACCGTCATAGTTTCTGGAAATGAGATACGATTCCATTTGCCCGACGGTATCCATCGCAACGCCCACTACAATCAGCACAGAAGTCCCACCAAACGTGTAGGCCAAGCTGCCAGGAATGTTAAACTGTGAAATCAGCAACCGGGGCAAGACGCAGACAGCCGATAGATACAAAGCCCCCCCCAAAGTGATCCTGGTCAAAATGTTGTCCAGATAATCACTGGTCGGAGTTCCCGGTCGAATCCCCGGAATGAACCCACCATTGCGTTTAAGATTCTCAGCAACATCGTTTGGATTGAAGGTCACAGCCGTGTAGAAATAAGTGAAGAATATGATCGCCGCAATATACATGGTTGTGTAAAACCAACCCGTTGTGAAAAAACCTGCCAAGGCCTGCAGTTTCGGCGAATGGGAAAAACTGGCAATGGTGGCAGGAAACAGTAAAATCGACGAGGCGAAGATAGGCGGGATCACGCCAGCCATATTGATCTTGAGCGGCAAATGCGATGACTGTCCCCCATACATCTTATTGCCAACAACCCTTTTGGCAAAATGAATGGGCACGCGTCGTTGACACCTTTCGAAAAAAATGATCGTGGCGATGATCAAAAACAAAAAACCCAACAACAGCACAAAACCAAAGACCCCAAAATAGGCGTCACGGTTCACCCACGCATCACGAAAACCACCAGGCAACCTGGCCACGATGCCCGAAAAAATGATCAGGGAGATTCCGTTACCGATCCCGCGCTCTGTGATCTGTTCTCCCAACCACATGATGAAACACGTCCCTGCGGCCAAACTGATCATGGTCGTAAACAAAAAACCAGCTCCGGATGAATCGGCATTGACGTACCCATTTTGCAACAACCCGTAGCTAATGAAAAAACCCTGAACCAGCGACAAAGCAACAGTTCCATAACGAGTCCACTGGTTGATCTTGTTACGTCCTGCCTCACCCTCTTCCTGCAACCTCTTCAAGGCTGGCAGTGAAACAGTCAGCAACTGAAAGATGATCGACGCGCTGATGTACGGCATGATCCCCAATGCGAAAATGGAGAACTGTTCCAAAGCGCCACCCGAAAACAAATTGATGAGTTCAAAGATCGTCTGTCCACCCTGTCCCGAGAAAAATAACTTCAGCTTGGCCACGTTGATTCCGGGAGTGGGAATAAATACGCCCAGGCGATACACCGCCAACATTGCCATAGAGAACAGCAAACGCTTTCTCACGTCTGGCATTTTGGTTAGATTGAAAATTGGATTGGCCAAAACAATTCTCCTTGTAAAAGTTTACATTCACTTCCCGTTTCAACTCAAAACAACAACCTTGCCACCTGCCTTCTCGATTTTTTCCACAGCTGTTTTCGAAAATTTATGGGCTTTGACCGTCAAAGCTATTTCAATGTTGCCTTTGCCAAGAATCTTCAGGCCTTCCAGTCGTTTCGATTTTCCCTTGGTGCCCACGACCGCTGCCATATCAATTTCTGCGTTTACCTGATAACGGCTAAGGTCAGCGACATTCACAATAGCGTACTCTTTCCGATAAATGTTGTGAAACCCCTGTTTGGGCAAACGTCTCTTCAAAGGCATCTGACCACCTTCGAATCCCACTTTGTGATACCCGCCAGAACGCGATTTCTGGCCTTTATGGCCTCGACCGCTCGTCTTGCCAAGGCCAGAAGATTCACCACGACCTAACCGCTTTCTGTTTTTTGACGCCCCTTTGGGAGCTCGTAATTGATTCAATAACATAATCCACCTTCTCCAGATTTTTACCGTCACACCCCCCAAGCCCCCTCGCCACGCCTGTGGACGAGTCACTCAGGCCAAATGACAGCAACCATTTGTTCGTTCGTCGCTTTCACTCCACGATTTGTACCAAATGAGGAACCTTATTGACCATACCACGAATACACGGCGTATCGGGAAACTCCTTGACCTGATTCAGTCGCGTAAACCCAAAACACCTCACGGTATCCTTTTGATCCTGCTTACGTCCGATGGGACTGTGCACATACTTTATTTTGATTTTCTTTTCCATAATTTCACTCATCAGCTAGTTGTTTGCGCCCGATTGCCCTCTGTGTTTTTAAACTGCTTCAAACCTTCAAAAGTGGCCCGGACAACATTATGAGGATTGCTGGTGCCAATGCATTTTGTGAGGATATCCTGCACACCGATTGACTCAAACACAGCTCTCACAGCACCACCGGCGATCACACCCGTACCAGCGCTGGCCTTCTTCATGAATACCCGACCGGCACCATAACGACCTATGACATCGTGTGGGATCGTTCGTTGATAAAGAGGTACCTGGATCATGTTGCGTCGCGCTTTTTCAGCCCCTTTGCGAATGGCATCGGGCACTTCGTTGGCTTTGCCCAAACCGAAACCAACTTCACCATTTCCGTTCCCACAAACCACCAAAGCGGAAAAGCTGAAACGACGTCCGCCCTTCACGACCTTGGCCACGCGACTGATGTGTACCACGCGATCCACAAACTTAGACTCGTTGGGATCCCCAAAATAATCTGAGGGCTCGTCACGAGTCGTCGTAACCACCTCTGTCTCCACCACGTCAGCGGTCACAGTTTTTGCGACCTCTTCGGACACGACGACCTGAGGTTCACCGGATTCCTGTTTTTGAGCGTTCTCTTTCATTTCCTGTTCCTTTATTTTTGTCACAAAGCCTCCACTTGGGCTGTCAGCCATCAGCTATCAGTCGCAAGGAAGTGACCCCTGACTGACGACCAAAGACTTAAAGGCTGCCTAGAATTGCAGACCTGCCTTCCTGGCAGCTTCAGCAATTTCTTTAAGCACACCATGGTAGCGGTAACCACTGCGATCAAAGCAGATGGTGCTGATCTTTCGCGCCACAGCCTTTTCGGCTATTTCTTTACCAAGATTGGCGGCGGCGGATTTATTGCAACCACTCTTTTCTTTGATGGTGCTCGCAGAAGCAAGTGTCTGTTGGTTCAGATCATCAATCAATTGTACATACAAATAACGATTGCTTCTGAAAACGGTTAATCTTGGTTTCTCGGGCGCGCCAGAAATTTTTTTTCTGATACGAACCTGTCTCTTTTGTCTGGGTGTTAATTTTTTCGTCGCCATGTTATTTTCCTCCGGCAGCTTTACCAACTTTTCTGATGATGTGTTCACCTGCGTATTTTATTCCCTTGCCTTTATAAGGTTCCGGCGGTCTCAATTCACGTACCTGCGACGTGAAGCGCCCCACCAATTCTTTATTAGCACCTTTCACAGTGATCTTGCTGGGTTCCGGCGTTTCGACCTTGATCCCTTCCGGGACGGGAAAATCAATCGCGTGAGAGAAACCCAGTGTGAGTTTCAGCGTTTTTCCCTTGGATTCCGCGCGGTACCCAATACCGTTGATCTCGAGATCTTTTTGAAATCCTTTGTGTACCCCCTTAACGGCATTCGCCAGAAGCGCTCGGGTCATTCCATGCACACACCGTGCGTGTTGTGTGTTGTTCACTCGGGTCACGACGATCTTATTGTCATCGATAGCAACCTTTGCCAATAAATTCACTTCGACCGTCTCTTTCCCCAATGGTCCCTCCGCCATAAACAAGTTACTGTTGAGGCTCACCTTGACTTTATCGGGAACAAGAATGGGCTGTTTTCCAGTTCGTGACATAACGCATCCTAACCCGGCAGTGCCGGAAAATCGAAATCCAATATTCTAAATCCAAAACACAACCATCGTGGCCAACAGTGTTACCAAATTTCGCACAACACTTCGCCGCCAACTTTTTGTCTTCTGGCGTCGTCATCCTTCAAGACACCCTTCGATGTTGACAGGATCGCAAAACCATACCCATCCAGCAAAGGCTTGATTTCTTGATAGCGACGATAAATACGGCGACCTGGTTTGCTGATTCTCCGCACGTGATTGATGGTCGGTGTCCTCAGCTTGCCTTTGTATTTCAACCTGACAACCAAGACATCCTGCGGTGCCTGCTCTTGTCTGGTATAACTCTCCACCCATCCCGTCTGCTGTAAAATCTTCAACACACTCTCTTTGAGCTGCGACGCAGGGATCTCACAAGTGTCCTTGCGAGCGTGTTGCGCATTGCGAATTCTCGTCAATAAATCTGCAATGGGATCTGTTGTTGCCATAGTTTCTTTCTTTCTGTAAACCTGCCTCCCTGCCTGCTGGCAGACGATGCAACTTACCAACTAGCCTTTTTAACACCGGGCAATTCACCATTCAGTGCGCGTTTGCGAAAACAAAGGCGACACATTTGAAACTTGCGAAGAAAGCCCTGATCTCGTCCGCACAAGGGACAACGATAAACTTTTCGTGAGGAAAACTTTGGTTTTCTGTTTGCCTTGGCGATCATTGATTTTTTAGCCATATCAACTCCTAAATGGAAATCCCATAACCGTTAACAATTCCCTTGCCTGAACATCGCTGTCCGACGAGGTCACGATGGTGATGTTCATCCCCCTGGGTTTTTCAACTTTTTCCGGAACGATTTCTGGAAAAATCGTCTGTTCAGAAATTCCCAGTGTATAATTTCCGCGACCGTCAAAACCCTTCGGTGACAGCCCTTTAAAGTCACGTGTGCGTGGGAGGGCCAGATTGACCAGACGGTTGAAAAACTCATACATGCGCACCCCTCTGAGGGTGACACACACACCCAACGGCATGCCTTGTCTGAGCTTAAAGTTCGCAATGGCCTTTTTGGACTTTGTAATCACCGGTCTCTGTCCCGTGATGGCTGCCAACTCAAGCGCCAATTGCTCCAGAATCTTGGCATTCAATAAAGCCTCGCCCGTTGACGTGTTGATCACAATCTTCTTGAGCTTGGGCACAAGCATTTTGTTAGTGATCCCCAGCTTCTCCTTGAGCAACGGGACAATCTCTTTTTGATATTTTTCATGCAATAACATAATCCACTCTCGTTTACATGTTCCCCAGCTACAGGCCTAAATTCGCTTGCTCGCCGGCAAACAATAAAGTTATTCCCTTTACAAAACCTCCGGTGCCAACGAAATGATTTTCATAAATTTCTTGGCACGCAATTCCCTGGCCACAGGACCAAAAATACGGGTTCCAATGGGCTCACCATTCGGCTCAATCAGGACGGCTGAATTTTCGTCGAACCGTATGTAGGTCCCATCCTTGCGCCGAACCTCTTTTTTGATACGCACCACAACGCCTTTTTTGATATCACCCTTTTTCACTTTGGCGTTTGGCAATGCTTCCTTGACAGACACCACGATCACATCACCAATGGTAGCGTATTTTCTGCCAGACCCCCCAAGAACCTTGATACAATAAAGCTTCTTGGCTCCGGAATTATCCGCCGAGTTCAATACTGTATTTTGCTGAATCATAACACTTTACCTCGAAATACAGAGGAGAGTCCTTGCGTGAACAAAAACGCTTCCCTGCGAATGAATCCTTCTCATGAAGCCGCTTTCTCCAGAATTTTCGCGACCACCCACCTCTTTTCCTTGCTGATGGGTTTGCACTCACGAATGACAACCCTATCTCCCAACCCGCACTCGCTATTTTGGTCATGTGCCTTGAACTTTTTGGTGGTCGTCACAATTTTGTGAACCACGGGGTGTTTGAACTGGCTCTTGATTTCCACAATGACTGTCTTGATCATCTTGTTGCGGATCACGATGCCTTCCAATGTCTTTTTGTTTTTGTTCATAATCAAATCCCTTATGATGGTTTCTTCCCTTTTTTGAGTTCGGTCAGTTTTGTCATCACTCGCGCAACGTCCTTTTTGGTCTGACAAATCTTGCTTTTGTCCTCCAACTGTTGCGTTTTGTGTTTCAGCCGCAATCGAAACAAGTCCTCACGAAGGTCTTTTGATTGGTCCTGTAGATCAGCGACAGTTTTTTTGTTTAATTCACTATACTTCACGGTAGGCCTCTTCTCTGATTAAAATTTTAGTCTTCAAGGGCAACTTGTGCCCGGCTGATGTGAGCGCCTTAACGGCGGATTCACGATCCACACCTTCCATTTCATAAATAATCTTGCCAGCGCGCACGGCGGCTACCCAGTACTCAGGAGAGCCTTTACCGCTTCCCATACGTGTTTCCGCTGGTTTGCTGGACATAGGCTTGTCCGGAAACAATCTGATCCAGACTTTGCCGCCACGCTTGATCGAACGTGACATGGCAATACGAGCCGCTTCGATCTGCCTGGCAGTGATGAATCCACTTTCCGTCACCTGCAGTCCTACGTTGCCAAAAGCCAAGTTGATCCCGCGACACGCCTGACCCTTCAGGCGTCCCTTCTGCATCTTTCTGAATTTTGTTTTCTTTGGTTGTAACATAAAAACACCTGTTCAATCGTGGCAACTGTCGCAATTGCTGCAACTGCTGCAACTGCTGCAATTGCTAATTGATAACAACATCCCCTTTGTAAATCCACACGCGCACCCCAATGATCCCGTAAGTCGTCAGGGCTTCTGCAAAGCCATAATCGATGTTGGCACGCAAGGTATGCAGAGGAACCTGACCCTCACGGTACCACTCTCTGCGGGCAATTTCGGCACCAGCCAGGCGACCACTGCACATCACCTTAATCCCCCGGGCACCAAACTTCATCGTCGTCTGCACACTTTTTTTCATGGCCCGTCGGAACGCCACGCGTCGTTCGAGTTGCAGAGCGATGTTCTCGGCCACCAGCTGGGCATCCAGTTCGGCCTTACGCACTTCTTGGATGTTTAGAAACACCTGGTTCTTCGTAAGCTTTTGCAAATCGTTGCGCAATTGATCGATCCCACTCCCCTTCTTTCCTATCACCAAACCGGGTCGGGAGGTGTGGATCGTGATCTTCAGTTTGGTGGCAGCGCGTTCCATCTCGATGTGGGAAACTCCCATGGAGTATAAATTCTTCTTGATGATTTTCCGAAAGTTGATGTCCTCATGCAACCATTCAGAATACTCTTTTCCAGCAAACCATTTTGACAACCAGGGTCTCGAAATACCTACCCTAAAACCAATTGGATGAGTTTTTTGTCCCATGCGTTCTCCTTAATTGACTTTTTCGTCCACAATGACAGTGATGTTCGAACAACGTTTCAATATCCTCGAGGCACTCCCACGCGCTCTGGTCATGAAACGCTTCAAGGTAACCGATTGCCCAACTTCAACCGTCTTGACATACAAAGTATCGACGTTCACGCCTTTGCTTTGCGAGGCATTATTCACCGCAGACTGAATCAACGCGACCAGAGGCTTTGCGTATTGTTTGTCTGAATATTTCAAATTTTCAATCGCCCTTTGGACGCCCTGACCACGCACCATACCGGCGAGAAGGCCAAGCTTCCGGGGAGTGATCCTTTGTACTTTTGCTTTGGCTATAAATTCCACGGTATTCTCCTTATCTAACACTGTCTTGACTATGCTTTACGATCACCTGAGTGCTGATTGAACGTGCGCGTGTGCGCAAACTCACCCAGTTTATGACCAACCATGTTTTCCGAAACATAAACCGGAATGAACTTTCTTCCGTTATGAACGGCAAAGGTCAACCCAATGAAGTCTGGTGTGATCATCGAACGCCGAGACCAAGTTTTGATCACTTTACGACTGCTGGTTTTCACCGCTTCATCGACTTTCTTTTGTAAATGTCCATCAATAAAAGGTCCTTTTTTAATTGATCTTGCCATACCTCATTCTCTTTCATTTATGGTTTTAAATTACTTTTCACGACGCGACTTGATGATGTATTGATCAGTTCGCTTGTTGTGTCGTGTCCTCAAACCCTTGGTGCATTTTCCCCAGGGAGTCACAGGGTGCCTGCCACCATGATCGCGTCCATGTCCACCACCATGAGGATGATCCACCGGGTTCATCACGGTGCCTCGCACGTGACCACGCCGGCCACACCAACGAATACGACCCGCTTTGCCAATGGTCATGTTTTCGTGATCACTGTTTCCCACGTTTCCGATGGTTGCCCGACACGTCAACAAAATCTTGCGCACTTCGCCTGAAGGCATACGAATCTGTGCGTACTCACCTTCTTTGGCCATGAGCTGAACGGATGTTCCGGCGCTACGGGCGATTTTGCCACCAGCACCCGGTTTGATTTCGACATTGTAGATGGCGGCGCCAACAGGGATTTCACGCAGAGGCAAAGAATTGCCCAACTGAATATCGATCGGTTGACTCGATGCCATGACCGTACTGCCGACCTTGAGGCCTTCTGGTGCGATGATGTATCTCTTTTCCCCGTCGGCATACACGAGCAATGCGATGTATGAAGATCTGTTGGGATCGTACTCAATCGAAAACACCTTGGCGGGCACATCAACTTTGTTGCGTCTGAAATCGATCACACGGTACTTGCGCTTGTGACCACCACCGCGAAAACGGCTCGTGATGTGGCCATGAGCATTACGTCCCGCACTCCTGACCAGGGTTTCTGTCAATGATTTTTCGGGATACCCACGAGTGATTTCACTGTAATCGGGCACCGTTTTAAATCTCACACCAGCACTTGTTGGTCTAAAACTTCTCACTTTGTTACTCCCTCATTTTCAACACAATTCACAACCCGCAAACAACACCCGTTTCATAAAACGGTCGCCGCCTTACGGATGGCAAAGTGCCATTGATTACACACCTTCAAAAACTTCGATTTTACCCTCTTTCAAGGTCACCACAGCTTTTTTCCAGCTTTTTGTTTGACCATGACCTTTGCCAAAGCGTTTCGCTCGACCACGCTGGACCAGTGTCTTCACCGCTTTGACCTTCACAGAAAACAGCTTTTCAATACTTTTTTTGATATCAATCTTGGTGGCCTTTTTGTCCACTTCGAACACATAGACATCACCAGACTCTTTCAAAAAACTGCTTTTTTCCGTAACAACAGGTTGTTTAATGACATCGTATAAGTTCATAAGCCATATCTTTCTTTGACTTGTGTGAAATACACCTCAGTCATCACCACGGCGTCGTGCCGCAGGATTTCGTACAAACTAAGGTTGTTCTCATTCATCACACTGACGTCCTTCAGGTTTCTGAAAGACTTCTTTGCGTTTTCATTTTCGGCCGACAAAAACACAACAGCCTTCGTCAAACCAATCTTGCTCAAAAACGTCTTGGCCGCTTTCGTCGATGGCTTGTCGAAATTGATTTCGTTCAACACCCTGATCTTGTCGCCCTGAATCAGGTATTTAAAAACTTCCTGATAGCTTCTCTTTTTGAATTTCTTATTCACATGCTCGCCAAACGAGCGGGGGTGCGGCCCAAAGGCGGAAGCCCCCCCCACGAAGATATTCGCGCGACGTGACGCATGACGGGCATTCCCTGTCCCCTTTTGACGATAGATTTTTTTATTGGTCTTATTGATGTCGCTTCTGTCTTTCACACAGGCAGTGCCATGATGCAAATTGTTCCGGGCCGCTTTGACAGCGTAGTACAAGACATCCTGACTGGGCTTGAGCCCCATCTCGTCACTGACAGCAATCGTGGAGACTTTTTTATTGTTTTTATCGATAACCTGTAATTCCATAAAATACCTCTAACCGATTTGGTGTTTTTTATGACTGAGGACCCTCTTGCGGTTTGTTTGCCGTAAACACCCTGTTCTCAAAATCCTGCGCGTGTGTGTAAAGATAAACCAAAGCGTTTCTGGAACCGGGCAGAGCGCCTTTGATCAACACAATGTTCTGCTCAGGTTCGGTGCCAACCACCTCGAGATTCTTCACAGTCACTGTTTGATCGCCCATCTGCCCAGGTAATTTTTTCCCTGGGATCACGCGTCCAGGATAAGTATTCTGTCCAATGGAACCGGGTTTTCTGTGAGAAACTGAGTTTCCGTGTGAATCTGTGCCTCCCGAAAAGTGGTACTTTTTCATGACGCCCTGAAAACCTTTACCCTTCGAGACGCCCTGAATATCAACAACGTCTCCGGCATTGAAACACGACACCGTGACACTCATTCCTACTTGGTACTCCGCAGACCGCTCCGTGGCAAACTCCTTCAGATGACGGCGAGGTGTCAGTTTATGTTTCTTGAAAAGACCCACACTCGCTTTGGTCATCCTCTGTGGCTTCTGTTCGCCATGCGCCAATTGGATAGCATTGTAACCATGCTGTTCCTTGGTTTTCACTGAACTCACAGTATTGGGTTCAATGCGCACGACAGTGACGGGAACCACAGTCCCTTCTTTGTCATAAATTTGAGTCATCCCCAGTTTTTCGCCTATGATACCAAACATACAAACCCCACTAGATCATTTTGATTTCAACATCCACACCAGCGGACAAATCCAGCTTCATCAAAGCATCGATTGTCTGTTGCGTTGGTTCCAGGATATCCAAAAGCCTCTTGTGAACGCGCAGTTCGAAGTGCTCCATGGATTTTTTATCCACATGCGGTGACCTCAAAACTGCGTACCGAGATATTTTGGTGGGAAGAGGAATCGGTCCAGATAACCTGGCACCAGTTCTCTTCGCCGTGTCCACAATTTCTGTTGTGGATTGATCAAGCAATTTGTGATCGAAGGCCTTCAGCCTGATCCGCACCTTTTGTCCTTTGTAATCTGTAGCCATAATTTCGTCTTTCGTGGATCGTGGATCGATCTGTCATCCCAGCGAAGGCTGGGATCCATGTTTATATTCTGGATCCCTGCTTTCGCAGGGATGACAATCGTCCATCGTCCCTTCGTTATTCTATAATCTCCGTCACCACGCCAGCGCCCACGGTTCTGCCACCTTCACGAATGGCGAAGCGCAATTCTTTTTCCATCGCGATCGGCGTGATCAATTCTACCGTGATCCGCACATTCTCGCCGGGCATCACCATTTCTGTCCCCTCTTTGAGCGTCACGGTCCCCGTCACGTCCGTGGTCCTGAAATAAAACTGGGGCCGGTAGTTCTTGAAAAAGGGCGTGTGCCGTCCGCCTTCTTCCTTCGTCAACACATACACCTCCGCCACAAACTTCTTGTGCGGCGTGATCGATCCCGGCTTCGCCAACACCTGCCCACGTTCCACTTCTTCTTTGTCCACACCTCTGAGCAAGCACCCTACGTTATCACCTGCCTGCCCTTCGTCCAACAACTTGCGGAACATTTCCACGCCCGTCACCACTGTCTTGCGGGTATCGCGCAAACCCACGATCTCCGTCTCTTCGCCTACCTTCACAATGCCGCGCTCGATTCTGCCCGTCACCACTGTCCCGCGACCGGAGATGCTGAACACGTCTTCGACCGGCATCAAAAAGGGCTTGTCAACAGCGCGCACCGGGGTCGGGATGTAGCTGTCGATCGCGTCCATCAAACGGGGAATTGACCCTCCGGCCATGTCGCTCTTGTCGCCTTCCAGGGCCAGTTTCGCGCTCCCGCGTACGATCGGAATCTCATCACCAGGAAATTTGTACTTGCTCAAAAGTTCGCGCACTTCCAACTCAACCAGATCCAGCAACTCGGGATCGTCCACCATATCCACTTTGTTCATGTACACCACTATGTACGGAACACCCACCTGGCGGGCCAACAAAATGTGTTCACGGGTCTGGGGCATGGGACCATCCGCCGCGCTCACCACCAAAACAGCTCCGTCCATCTGCGCCGCTCCGGTGATCATGTTCTTGATGTAGTCCGCGTGTCCGGGGCAATCCACGTGCGCGTAATGCCGCGTGTCTGTCTGGTATTCCACGTGCGCCGTATTGATCGTGATCCCGCGTTCTTTTTCTTCGGGGGCTTTGTCGATTTGATCATAGGCCACGAAGGTGGCCCTGCCTTTGGCCGCCAACACCAGGGTGATCGCCGCCGTCAACGTCGTCTTGCCATGGTCCACGTGCCCGATCGTCCCTATGTTCACATGCGGTTTCGTCCGTTCAAATTTTTCCTTTGCCATATTTTTCTCCTTAATTCGTGGGTCGTGGTTCGTGGATCGCTTGTGCCCTTGAGGGCATGAATCGTGAATGCAACTTTCGATCCACGATCAACGATCCTCGATTCACGATTTTTTAATACCCTCTAATTTTCTCAATAATCACCTTTGTGACATTTTCAGGCACCTTGCGGTAGCTGTTAAACTTCATTGTGTAAGATGCCCTGCCCTGTGTCAGCGACCTCAAATCTGTCGCGTACCCAAACATCTGAGCCAAAGGGACAAAAGCCCTCACCAACTGACAACCCCTGCGACTCTCCATCTTCTGTACTTTTCCTCGACGCGCGTTGATGTCGGCGATCACTTCGCCCATAAAATTATCTGGGACCACGACCTCCGTATCCATGACTGGCTCCAGCAACACGGCATCTGCCTTCAAACACAATTCTCGAAAACACATTGAGGCCGCAATTTTAAAAGACAGCTCAGTACTGTTTTCTTCATCGAAGATTGCCGCCACAAGTTCAACCCGAACACCCAACACGGGAAACCCCGCCAAAACACCATTATCCAGTGATTCCCGCACGCCCATCTGCACAGCCTTCACGTATGCCTGTGGAAACTCCGGATGATCTATCAGATTCACAAAATCAAATCCTTGTTGCGCGTCATTTGGTACTGCCCTCAACCTCACCTTGGCATAATGTGTCTGATTGCCTATCCGTTTGCTGTATTCCAACTCATGCTCAGTTTCTCTCTGAAGCGTCTCACAGTACGCCACTTGCGGTTTTCCGACATTAGCCGCAGTTTTAAACTCTCGGAACAAGCGGTCCACAATGATTTCGAGATGAAGTTCCCCCATCCCCGAAATGATGATTTGGCCTGATTCCTCGTCGGTGTGCACACGAAACGTGGGGTCCTCAATCAAGATTTTATCCAAAGAAGCCGCGAGCTTTTCAGCATCGACCGTTGTCTTTGGTTCAATCGCAATATTGATCACAGGTTCCGGAATCTCCAACCGTTCCAGTAACAACGGAGCCTGTTCATCACAAAGCGTGTCCCCCGTCCTCGTAAACCTCAGTCCCACCGCAGCCACAATATCACCCGTACGCACATCTTCGATTTCTTCTCTTTTGTTAGCATGCATGAGCAGAAGTCGACCAACCCTCTCTTTCTTGTCCGACGTCGCGTTATACACGCGGTCACCGACCTGCATACGCCCGGAATAGACTCGAAAGTAGCTGATGTGCCCCACATAGGGGTCCGACACGATCTTGAAAACCAGAGCAGCAAAAGGTTCTTTTGATGAAGGCTTCCTCTCAATGATCTTGTCGGGATCCTGCAAATCGTGACCCTTCACGGCTGGCAGATCAACCGGCGATGGCAACAGCCTCAGCACGGCATCAAGCAATGGTTGCACTCCTTTGTTTTTGAAGGCGGCGCCGCACAAAACCGGCACGCATTTGATCTTGAGACAAGCTGATCTGAGCGCCTTCCAAACGAGGTCTTCAGAACACTCCTTGCCCTGCAAATAGGCATCCATCAGTGCGTCATCTTCATCTGCGATCGTCTCCAACAAAGCGTCCCGTGCCTGCGCAACATCCTGTATCAGATTCGCTGGGATGTCTTGTGTCTCGTAATGAGCCCCCAAATCCTCCTCATGCCAGACCAAGGCCTTCTGACTCACCAGGTCCACCACACCCTTGAATTGATCCTCAGAACCAATAGGGAGCTGAATCATCACAGGGTTGTGTCCCAATTTTTCCCGGATTTGTTGCACACAACCCGTAAAATCGGCACCAACACGATCCATCTTGTTGACAAAGGCAATGCGCGGCACGTGATACTTATCTGCCTGACGCCAGACGGTTTCGCTTTGAGGTTCAACCCCACCAACCGCACAAAAAACGCCAACCGCACCATCCAGCACACGCAAACTGCGTTCGACCTCCATCGTGAAGTCAACATGACCAGGCGTATCGATGATGTTGATCTGCTGATCCTTCCAGAAACAAGTCGTCGCGGCTGACGTGATCGTGATCCCTCTCTCCTGCTCTTGCTGCATCCAGTCCATCGTGGCAGTTCCTTCGTGCACCTCACCCAATTTGTGCACCTTGCCGGTGTAAAACAGGATCCTCTCAGTCACCGTCGTCTTTCCCGCATCAATGTGAGCGACAATACCAATATTTCTCAATTTTGAAAGAGCCATTTTTGTATCGCGTTCCGCCATAACCTTGATCGCGATGCGCAGCACGCCACGCGTCCTGCGCTTCCTATCAAAAACTGCTTCAGGCAGCCAGTGACAGAGACCACGCACAGCGCATCGCGCACTGCGCACGGCTTATATTACCATTTAAAGTGAGCAAACGCCCTGTTGGCTTCGGCCATCTTATGAACATCTTCTCTTTTCTTGATGGCTGTCCCATTATTCCTGAAGGCGTCAAAAAATTCTCCTGCCAAACGTTCCGCAATGTTCTTTTCGTTGCGACCACGAGCCGCGCCAATGAGCCACCGCATGGCCAACGACACCCGTCTCTCTGCCCTGACTTCGCAGGGAACCTGATAGTTGGAACCACCAACACGCCGTGAACGCACCTCTATCAACGGCTTGGCGTTCTCGAGTGCTTGTTTAAAAACCTTAACGCCTTCATCACCGGCCTTCTTCTCAAGAATTTCGAGACTCTGGTAGAAAGCTCTTTCAGCAGTGCTCTTTTTTCCATTCCACATGATCCGATTGATGAACTTACTCACCACTTTATCTTTGAACTTGGGATCTGGTAAAATTTTTCTTTTCGGTGCTTGGCCTTTACGAGACATAAATCATTCAATTGTAGATTTTTGGGTTCGAATTTTGTTTGATCCTGGCACAGGACAATTCAAAACCCTAGAAAAAAAACTACAACCTTCATTACTTCGGTTTTTTCGCTCCGTATTTGGAACGACTTTGACGACGTTTCTCCACACCCTGTGTGTCGTGCGAACCCCGAACAATGTGATACCGCACACCGGGCAAATCCTTGACACGACCGCCTCGGATCAACACAACCGAATGTTCCTGCAAATTATGACCTTCACCAGGAATGTATGATGTAACTTCAATCCCATTGGTTAAACGAACGCGAGCCACTTTTCTGAGGGCCGAGTTGGGTTTCTTGGGTGTCGTTGTGTAAACACGAACACAAACCCCGCGGCGTTGCGGACAAGACTGCAACGCTGGTGAGGCTGTTTTATAAAACGGACTTTTTCTTCCCTGCTTAATCAGCTGATTAATGGTCGGCATAGCCACCTACCTCTTTCAACATATTGATATTATTAATGTTATAATTATAAAACTCTTCTCTTCACAAAGAAGGCGCGCAATTTAGCAAGCCACACCCCGCTTGTCAAGTGACCTAAAAATAAATCTACTGTTGAGATCAAATTTAGTCTATGTGCTTGTTTTTACTAAGCTTCTTAGACAGCTTTTTGATCTATTCCAAAAAGCCAAAACCAAGATGGTTAGTCAAACCATCTTACGACAGGTAAAACCATCGTCGGCTGGGGCTCCATATCCTAAAAAATATCTTTATGCAATAGCCTGTTCGCTAGTTTCTTCCTCTTCGGCTATTGTCTCTGTTTCATCAGTATAATCAGCAACTTGAGCCTTCACATTGCTGTATTCTGGGATGCCCGTTCCGGCTGGAATCAAACGACCCATAATGACGTTTTCTTTTAAGCCATGCAGGTGATCAACTCGCCCCGAAATACACGCTTCCGTGAGCACTTTTGTTGTTTCCTGGAAGGAGGCAGCAGACAAGAAACTGTCCGTCGTCAAAGAGGCCTTGGTGATCCCCAAGAGCAGTGGTTCTGCAACAGCCAACTTGCCCTTCTTCTTTTTGATCGACGCGTTTTCGGCATCGAAAATAAAACGATCAACAGGCTCATCGATCAGGAAAGCTGAATCTCCTGGTTCAATAATACGAACCTTGGACAGCATCTGACGCACAATGACCTCGATGTGTTTATCATTGATCTTCACACCCTGCAATCGATACACTTCCTGTACTTCGTCTGTGAGGTACTTGGCCAGTTCCTTTTCTCCCAGCACACGCAAGATATCGTGTGGGTTGGAAGAACCATCCATGAGCGCCTCGCCCGCTTTGACGAATTCACCTTCATGGACTGTGATGTGCTTCCCTTTGGGGATGAGGTATTCGTAAGCATCACCCACTTCGGGAGTCACCAGGACCTTCCTCTTGCCCTTCGTGTCTTTGCCAAAGGTCACATAACCATCAATTTCCGAAATGATCGCACAATCTTTTGGTTTTCTCGCTTCAAAAAGTTCAGCGACTCTGGGCAAACCGCCTGTGATGTCTTTTGTTTTCGTGGTTTCTCTCGGGATCTTGGCCACGACATCACCAGCCTTGACTTCCTGTCCATCGTCACAAACTATGTTTGTGCCCATAGGCAAAAGATACTTCGCAGTCGCTCCGGAGCCCAGCGCAACCGGATTTCCCTTGCTATCAGCAATGATGAGTCTGGGACGATGTTCTTTATTGCTTGACTCGATAATGATACGACGTGAACGCCCAGTCACTTCGTCAATCACCTCTTGCATGGACTGGCCTTCGACCACATCACGGAACAAGATATGCCCGTCAACTTCAGTCAAGATGGGTACCGTGTAAGGATCCCAATCAGCGATCAGCTGTTTGGCTTTTATCACGCTACCATCTTTGACGTACAAGGTCGCACCATAAATAACAGGGTGGCGTTCACGTTCACGACCGGTGTTGTCAATCACAACAATTTCCCCGTGGCGATTCATCACAACAGCCTTGCCGTCCTTGTTCACCACATACTTTATGTTGTTGTATTTGATGGTACCATCATTGCGAGCTTCCAACGTGGATTGTTCAGCCTTTTTCGCGGCAGCCCCCCCAATGTGAAAGGTTCTCATCGTCAGCTGTGTGCCGGGCTCACCAATGCTCTGCGCGGCAATCACGCCCACTGCTTCCCCGATGTTGACCATGTGTCCACGTGACAAATCGCGTCCATAACACTTGATGCAAACACCGCGTTTGCTCTCACAAGTGAGCACGGACCGGATCACCACTTTTTCGATCCCCGCTTCTTCAATCCTGCTCACCACCGACTCGGTCACTTCATTGCCTCTGCTGATCAGCACTTCACCAGAAAAAGCATCAACAACATCTTCGGCCACAACGCGACCCAAAATTCGATCACCCAGCGTCTCAATCACTTCACCGCTCTCGATGAGTGAGGTCATTTCGATGCCTTCGAGTGTGTTACAATCAGATTCCACCACGGTGACGTCTTGTGCCACGTCCACCAAACGCCTGGTCAAATAACCCGAATTGGCTGTCTTCAAAGCTGTATCTGCCAAGCCTTTGCGTGCACCGTGAGTCGAAATGAAGTACTGTAACACCGTCAGTCCTTCCCGAAAATTTGCCGTGATCGGTGTTTCGATAATTTCACCAGAGGGCTTCGCCATCAAACCACGCATACCCGCCAGCTGACGCATCTGTTGTTGCGATCCCCTGGCGCCAGAATCAGCCATCATGTAGATCGGGTTGAAAGAAGGGATGACGACATCCTTGCCATTGCTATCTTTGATGATTTGTGTGCTCATGCCACGCATCATTTCCGTTGTGATGCTATCAGTGGTATGCGCCCAAATGTCCACGACCTTATTGTATCGCTCACCCACTGTAATCAAGCCTTCCGAATATTGGGTTTCAATTTCGGTCACCTGCTCATAGGCTTTGTTGATCATCTCTTCCTTCATGTGAGGGATAATCATGTCATCCAGACAAATGGATATTCCGGCCTTTGAAGAGTATTCAAAACCCATGTTTTTCAGACGATCCGCAAGCAAAACAGTTTCCTTGCTTCCCGCCACGCGGTAACAAATGTCGATCATTTCGGCCACGGCTTTTTTATCCATGGTTCTGTTGATCATGGAAAAGGGCATGCCCTTGGGAAGAAGATCGGACAAAATGCAACGCCCTGTTGTGGTTTCGATAATCTCCCCTTCATGACGCACCTTGATCTTGGCCTGTAAATCAATCTTGCCATGATGGTAGGCCACTTGGACTTCTTTCATGTCGGAGAATAATTTTCCCTCACCCTTGCTGCAGGGTCTCTCGCGAGTCATGTAGTACAATCCCAAAACCATGTCCTGTGTGGGCACGATGATGGGCTTGCCGTGAGCTGGTGACAAAATGTTGTTGGTGCTCATCATGAGCACTCGCGCTTCAATCTGAGCTTCGATTGACAAAGGTATGTGAACGGCCATCTGGTCACCATCGAAGTCGGCGTTGAAGGCCACGCATACCAACGGGTGCAACCTGATCGCTTTACCTTCGATCAAGATGGGCTCAAAGGCCTGAATCCCCAAACGATGCAATGTGGGAGCGCGGTTGAGAAGCACTGCGTGTTCCTTGATGACTTCTTCCAACACATCATACACTTCGGGGTGCTCTTTTTCGACCATCTTGCGAGCACTCTTGATGGTGGTCACCAAACCTCGTCTCTCCAATTTGTGATAAATGAACGGCTTGAATAACTCCAAAGCCATTTTTTTGGGCAAACCACACTGGTGCAACTTAAGATCTGGCCCCACAACAATCACAGAACGACCGGAATAGTCGACACGTTTGCCCAACAAATTGAGTCGAAAACGTCCCTGTTTGCCCTTGATCATGTCGGACAAGGAACGCAAAGGTCTCTTGCTGGCCCCTGTGAACACCTTGCCCCGACGTCCATTATCCAAAAGGGCATCCACAGCTTCCTGCAACATACGCATTTCGTTACGCACAATGATTTCGGGGGCATTGAGTTCCTGCAAACGCTGCAACCGGTTGTTCCGGTTAATCACGCGACGATACAAATCGTTGAGGTCTGATGTGGCAAAACGACCACCTTCGAGAGGCACCAAGGGTCGCAAATCGGGAGGAATGACGGGCACAACTTCGAGCATCATCCACTCGGGACGATTGCCTGACTCTCTGAACGAAATGATGACTTTAAGTCTCTTGGACAATTTCTTTTTTGTCGTTTCGGACTCTGTCTTTGCCAACTGAAGAGTGACCTTTTTATACAACTCATCCAAATCGAGACGCCGCAACATTTCCTGAATGGACTTGCCGCCCATGCCTGCGTCGAAATCACCACCGTGCTCGGCGCGCGCATTCTGATACTCTTCCTCATCCAGTACTTGCCCTTCTTTGAGGGCGGTATTGCCTGAATCCAGGATCACGTAGGATTCAAAGTAAAGGACCTTCTCGAGATCTTTTAACGAAATGTCCAGCAAGGTTCCAATGCGCGAGGGCAATGATTTTAAAAACCAGATGTGCGCGACGGGTGTGGCCAAATTGATGTGGGCCATCCGCTCGCGACGGACCTTGGATTGAATCACCTCCACACCGCATTTTTCGCAGACAATCCCGCGGTGCTTCATCCGCTTGTATTTACCGCAGTTACATTCATAGTCCTTTACGGGACCAAATATTTTCGCGCAAAACAAACCATCCCTCTCTGGTTTGAAGGTACGGTAGTTTATGGTTTCGGGTTTCTTCACTTCACCATGCGACCACGAACGAATCATCTCAGGACTGGCCAAGCCCAAACGAACAGCCTGATAATGTTGTGGGTTATTTGGTTTTTCGAAAAAGACTGAAATATCCATAATAATCTCCGTGGATCGTGGATCGTGGATCGTGGATCGTACTTGGACACAATAACCAATATGCCCCTCAACAGATCGCAAATAGCATCTGCGACCAACGATTCACGATTCACGATCCACGATTTTTCACTTTTCTTCCACCAATTCAATATTCAAACTGAGGCCCTGCAATTCCTTCATGAGCACTTTAAATGATTCGGGCAAACCTGGTTCCAATGTATGGTCTCCCTTAACAATGCGTTCGTACATGCGGGTCCGGCCCACCACGTCATCTGACTTGACCGTCAGAAATTCTTGCAATGTGTAGGCGGCACCATAGGCCTCCAAGGCCCAAACTTCCATTTCTCCCAGTCGTTGCCCCCCAAATTGGGCCTTACCACCTAATGGTTGCTGCGTGACCAACGAATAAGGCCCGATAGACCTCGCGTGGATCTTGTCATCAACCAAGTGATGCAACTTCAACATATACAATACGCCCACAGTCACGGGGTTGGCAAAGGCCTCCCCGGTGCGGCCATCAAACACAATGTGTTGTCCTGAACGATCAATGTCCGCCATTTCGAGCAGATCTTTGATTTCATTCTCCGTTGCCCCATCAAAAACATTTGTGGCAAACCGAATGCCTTCCTTCTGATTGCGGCAAAAATCGATCAGTTCCTTGTCCGTCATGTTCAGAAAGATCTGCTGTTGGTCTTTGTCGTGAAACACTTTCTTGAGAAACTTGATGGCGTCATCGCGATCAAAGGAGCGTTCAATCATGGCCTCAATCTTCTGCCCCAATTTGAGCCCTGCCCAACCCAAGTGTGTCTCCAAAACCTGTCCAATGTTCATACGACTGGGCACGCCCAAGGGATTCAAGATGATGTCTACGGGCGTTCCATCCTCGAGATAAGGCATGTCTTCTTCGGGCAGCACGATGCTCACGACCCCCTTGTTTCCGTGGCGGCCGGCCATTTTGTCACCCACCATGATTTTGCGGCGAATCGCCACATAAACTTTGACCAGCTTGATCACGCCAGGAGGCAGTTCGTCCCCCTTGCGAAGTTTGTTCACTTTTTGATCGTACACCATGGCCACCATGTCGATCTGGTCTTCCATGTCATCAAATAACACCTCGATCTGCTCTTCGACTTCTTCATCGTTAATGGAAATATTCTTCCAATACGATATGGGCAGTTTCGTCAACACCTCGGCCGCGATTTTCTTGCCTTCCTTGATCGCCACCTTGCCACTCTCATCCAGGGCATCGGAAGAAGCTGTCTGGCCAACGAACAATTGACGCAATTGTTTTTCGTAACTGATCTGAATGGCCTTGATCTCATCGATCTGGTCTTTTTTGAGTTTTTTGGTGGCCTGACTCTGTTGGTCCTTGGCACGATCATCCAACTCAACGCCTTCACGTGAGAAAATCTGTGTCGCGATCACAGTACCCACCACACCCGGACCAACCCTGAGTGACGTGTCTTTGACATCGCCGGCCTTTTCACCAAAAATAGCTCGCAGGAGTTTTTCTTCTGGTGACAGCTGGGTTTCGCCCTTGGGTGTGACTTTACCCACCAGGATATCCCCCGACTTCACTTCGGCGCCAATACGCACCAACCCTGTTTCATCGAGATCCTTTAAGGCCTCTTCGCCAACGTTGGGAATGTCACGCGTGATTTCTTCCTTGCCCAACTTGGTGTCGCGGGCAACACACTCAAATTCTTCGATGTGAATTGACGTGAGGACATCGTCACGCACCAGTTTCTCCGACAACAGGATTGAGTCTTCAAAATTATAACCGCCCCAGGGCATGAACGCCACCACCAGATTTTTCCCAAGAGCCAATTCGCCCTTTTCTGTCGAAGGACCATCAGCAATGATGTCGCCCAGTTTCACCTTCATGCCTGCCTGCACAAGAGGCACTTGGTTGATACAGGTGTTTTGATTCGAACGCTGATATTTAATGAGGTTGTAAATGTCGATTTCGGAACCCGAGTCTTTTTTCTTCACGCGGTCGGCCCTGATCACGATGCGCGAGGCATCAACCGACAAGATCGTTCCATCCCGACCTGCCGCGGTGGCCACACCTGAATCTCTCGCCACCACACGCTCCATACCAGTCCCCACGATAGGGGATTCACTGGTCAGCAAGGGAACTGCCTGACGTTGCATGTTGGACCCCATGAGGGCGCGGTTGGCGTCATCGTGCTCCAAAAACGGAATCATGGAGGCAGCGATACTGACCAACTGATTGGGAGACACGTCCATCAAAGACACTTCCTGACGCGGAACCAACGCGAACTCCCCATCTTTGCGACACGACACAAACTCATCCTCGAATTTGCCTTCTTTTGACAGTTTGGCGTTGGCCTGAGCGATGACGTGTTTTTCCTCATCCAAGGCCGTGAAATAGCGCACTTCCTCAGTCACCAGCCCTTTGGTGACCACACGGTAAGGCGTCTCGATGAATCCGTAATCATTGACACGAGCATAAGATGATAATGACGCAATCAAACCGATGTTTGGACCTTCGGGTGTTTCGACGGGACACACGCGTCCATAGTGCGTTGGGTGAACGTCACGCACCTCAAAACCGGCCCGATCTCTCGTGAGACCGCCTGGCCCCAACGCCGATAATCTGCGTTTGTGGGTGATTTCTGACAGCGGGTTTGTCTGGTCCATGAACTGCGACAACTGTGACGATCCAAAAAACTCTTTCACCACGGCCGAAACAGGTTTTGCATTGATCAGGTCATTCGGCATGAGCGTTTCAATTTCCTGCAAACTCATGCGTTCTTTGATGGCCCGTTCCATGCGCACCAAACCAATGCGGTATTGATTTTCGAGCAGTTCCCCCACGGCGCGCACACGTCTGTTACCCAAGTGATCAATATCATCCACCGTCCCAAAACCATCTTTGAGACGACACAGATATTTGGTGATGTACAAAATATCTTCTTTGCGCAACACGGCACACTCGATGGGCACATCAAAACCAAACTTATGATTGATCTTGAGTCGTCCCACCTTCGATAAATCGTATCGCCCCTCGGTAAAAAACAGGTTGGCGAACAGCGCCTTGGCTGCTTCCAGTGTAGAGGGATCACCAGGTCTTAAGCGCTTGTATATTTCTATGACCGCTTCGTCGGGGCTGTTGACTTTGTCGACCAACAACGTGTTGCGGATGTAACCTCCCACGTTCAGATTATCGATGTAAAGAATGTCAAATGAGGCGATATTGGCTTTGCGCAGATTTTCCAACACTGTGGCTGTCACTGTCGCATTGCACTCTACCAACACTTCACCGGTAGATTGATCGATCACGTCATGCGCCACCACACAACCCAGCACTTCAGCGTCTTCCAGTTCCAACTCAGTCATTTTGAGTTCGTTCATGCGTTTGATGGCACGTGCAGTAAACTTTCCGTCCTTCTTCACCAAGACTTCTTTCGTGCTGGGCACTTTGACGTCGCGAGTCGCACGTTGCAAACGCAGAAGACCCTCATTGATCTTCTTTTTTAATTTTTTACCATCAAAAATGATGGTCTCAGAATCATAAAAGTACTTGAGGACCTCTTCGACACTCATGTCCATAGCACGCAGGAGAATCGTCGCGGGGATCTTGCGGCGACGGTCAATACGCACATACAGCAAGTCTTTGGTGTCGAATTCAAAATCCAGCCAGGAACCACGATAAGGAATCACGCGAGCAGAATAGAGAAGTTTGCCAGAGGCGTGTGTCTTGCCTTTATCGTGCTCAAAAAAGACACCCGGGGAACGATGTAACTGAGACACGATCACGCGTTCAACACCGTTGATGATAAAGGTTCCATTTTCTGTCATGAGCGGGATCGTCCCGAAATACACTTCCTGTTCCTTCACATCACGAATGGTCGGAGTCTCGCTACCGATTTCATTATCCCAGACAACCAAGCGGACCACCACCTTCATGGGGGCCTCAAAGGTCATCCCTCTCTGGCGGCATTCCAAAACATCGTAGCGTGGTTTTTCGAAACTGTAGCTCACGAATTCAAGAGAGGCCGTGTTGTTGAAATCGCGAATGGGAAAAACGCTGCTGAACACACCATGCAACCCAACAGCATCGCGCTTGTCTGTGGGAACATTGAATTGTAAAAACGTATCATAAGATCTTTTCTGGATCTCGATCAGGTTGGGAATTTCGACTATTTTTTTGATACGGGAAAAATCTTTCCGCAGACGGTAGAGGTCCGAAACAGACTTCGCCATGATTGCTCCTTTGTCTAAAATATTCAACAGGCTGTTGAAAAACCCGTTTTCGACTGCATCATCGTCAACCACTCGTCACACGATCGAACAATCTGTAACACCTTCTCAAAACTGGGCAACGCAAACACGAGGGCAATCTCCCACCTTGCTTTCAAAGCAGGAAATTGCCCTCAGGAACACTTTGAGTGGTCTTTTTATTTGATCTCAACGGTGGCACCAGCTTTTTCCAAAGCTTCTTTGATCTTTTGAGCTTCATCTTTGTCAACGCTTTCCTTGACGACAGATGGCGCGCCCTCAACGAGGTCCTTGGCTTCTTTCAAACCAAGACCTGTGATCGTACGGATTTCTTTGATCACGTTGATTTTGTTGGCACCAATTTCCTTGAGGGAAACATTGAATTCGGTCTTTTCTTCTGCAGCAGCGGCAACAGCGGCTCCGCCGGCAACAGCAACGGCCATTGGGGCAGCTGCTGACACACCAAATTTTTCTTCAAACGCTTTTACCAGATCGGCGACTTCCAATACGGTCATCTTCGATACGGCCTCGACAATTTCTTGTGTTGTCATACAAAACGATTCTTGAAACCTGTCCTTGTCAAACGGCTTCCGTTGACAGCAAAACATTTTTCAAAAAAATCTCTTTTAGACTGATTGTTCTTTTTGTCCCTTCACGGAATTGAGCACAGTAACCAGTTGTCTTGGGATTTGACAGAGCACGCTCACCAAATTCGTGGCAGGCGCGTTCAATGATCCCAACAACTTCGCAATGAGCTCTTCCTTACTCGGCAGAGATGCGAGATTCTTTATTCCGTTGCTGTCCAGATATTTGCCATTCAGTAATCCCACCTTGATTTTAAGGCGTTCATTCTTCTTGGCAAACTCCTCCAGCACCTTGGCAGGGCCGGTCGGATCAGACTGGGAAATCGTGATCGCTGTGTTGCCCACAAAAGAGTCACCCAGCACAGAAGCGGCTGTGTCTTTCACGGCAATTTTGGCTAAACGATTTTTGACAACTTTGAAAAATGAGTTTTTGGCTCTAAGTTGTCTTCTGAGATCCGTCAGAGCGGCAACGGGCAGACCCTGATAGTCTGCAAGAATCGTCAACTGAGACTTGGCCAAGCAGTCTCTGATTTCATCTATGTGAGCTGCCTTTTCAGTGCGATTCATGACTTGTCTCCTTTCGAGACTTCATTGACGTCGATACGTGCCAAGCCCAAACAATCAGGCTATCACCGTCTGTGATGGATTGAACACTCATTTTAAAAACGAGGCGTACCCCATTTTCCATCAGTCTTCGACGAAAATGAAACTTGTTCATTCACCAACCAAACCGAAAATATCCGACTGCGGTTCGGTTGGTCAGGTTGCCCTAGCGAACAACCCCACTCAACCAGCAACTTTCGAAACTTCGTTCACATCGACTGCCACACCAGGCCCCATCGTGGAAGACAGGGTGATGTTCTTGAGGTAAACGCCTTTTGAGGTCGCCGGCTTCATTTTACGAATTGTTTCCAATAAGACTTTTAAATTATCTGTGAGTTTTTCTGCGCCGAAGCTGATCTTGCCAAACGGGGCATGGACGTTCCCCGCTTTTTCATTGCGGAACTCGACCTTCCCAGCCTTGCAATCCTGGATGGCCTTTTTCACGTCGAAACTCACCGTGCCCAACTTGGGGTTCGGCATGAGACCACGAGGGCCCAAAATCTTGCCAACCTTACTCACAACACCCATCATATCGGGAGTGGCTACCACGGAATCAAAGTCGAGCCAACCACCCTGGATTTTCTCGATCATGTCGGTGTTGCCCACAAAATCGGCCCCCGCCTCTTTGGCTTCTGTTTCCTTCTCACCCTTCACGAGAGCCAACACGCGAACCTTCTTGCCCAGACCATGCGGCAACACAACTGATCCGCGAATTCCCTGATCTGATTTTTTGGCATCAATCCCCAACCGGACACACACATCAACTGTCTCATCAAATTTGCGTGTTGCCCCTTGCAGCACCAACGCCATGGCGTCAGCCAAGGCATACTTTTTTTCTGAATTAATTTTTTTTCTGATTTCTTTTTGTTTTTTTGGAATTTTCATAAGCACCTCATGCAACAACTTCGATACCCATGCTCTTGGCTGTTCCCTTGACCGTATTGATGGCCGCATCCAGGGTAAAACAGTTTAAGTCAGGCATCTTCACCTTGGCAATATCCTCAACCTGTTTCAGGGTCACCTTGCCAACCAAAGATTTACCTGTATCACCAGCACCTTTTTTTACACTGGCGGCCTTCATCAGAAGGATAGATGCGGGGGGGGTCTTGAGGACAAAACTGAAAGAGCGGTCTGAGTACACTGTGATCACGCAAGGGGTAATCATCCCGACCTCTTTTTGTGTCGCCGCGTTGAACTTCTTACAGAACTCCATGATGTTCACACCATGTTGCCCCAACGCAGGACCGACAGGAGGAGCTGGATTCGCCTGCCCCGCTGGACATAACAACTTTATTTGTGCGATTGGTTTTCGTGCCATAATTGTTGCCGTATCTCGTTATTCGTGAAGCGTATCTCGTAAAGAAAATAACTCTCTTCACGTTTCACGTTTCACGCTTCACGAAATACGCTAGTTTTTCTCCACCTGCGTGAATTCCAGATCCACTGGGGTGGCCCTGCCAAAAATGCTGACGAGCACCTTCAGCCGACCCTTCTCGGGATTCACTTCTTCGACAATACCATTAAACGTATTGAAAGGACCATCTGTGACTCTGACAGAATCGCCTTTTTCAAAATTGTACTTCAGTTTGGGCTTCAATTCGCCACTATCAATCTGCTGCGTGATCTTGAGCACATCTTCTTCCGGGATTGACGGTGGACTTTGCGAGTTTCCCACAAACCCGGTGATCTTCGGCGTGTCCTTCACCAAATGCCACGTTTCATCGGTAAGATCCATTTTCACCAGGATATAGCTGGGAAAAAACTTTCTGGTCGTGGTCTTTTTTTGTCCCTTGCGAATCTCCACAACACTCTCTGAGGGCACCAGTATTTCCTCAAAATGCTCCTGCATTTGAGTTGACTTAACACGTTCTTCGAGGGACAGTTTTGCTTTTTGTTCAAACCCTGCATAGGTATGAACAACGTACCACTTTTTAGACATGTGATTTCCCGCCATCTAAACAATAGATTAGTTAAGTATCCATCTGGTCAGCGTGGACCAAAATAAATCGTATAAAGCCAACATGGTTGTCGCAATGCCGACTAGAATCACCACGACAACAGCTGATTGACCAGATTCCTTTGTCGTAGGGTAGGTCACTTTCGACAATTCTGTCACAGCTTCCTCGAGGAAGCTCATGAATCTCTGATGCCTCAACGTCAACGCAAACGCCACACCAGCACAAACAGCACCAATCAAATCCGGTATGGTGACAAAATAATCGCGTGTGATCGCCAAGTTGAACCAATCGAACAGCAGTTCACAAATTTGAGAGGCGACCCAATACAAAAAAACGGCTACAAGAATCAAACAAATAGTAACAATTTTTCTATTTTTCATATGACCGTCCCCTACAACAAGAGCAATTTATTCTGTAAAAACCATTAATAAATTGATTTTATTGGTTTTTTATTCGTGGGTTTTTTGCAGTCGCTTGACTACTCTATTTATTCATGAAAATAAAAGAAAACTCGTCATTTTCTTTAACGCATTGCATCATTACACAAGCAGGAGTGGCAGGGTTCGAACCTGCGACCTACGGTTTTGGAGACCGTTGCTCTTCCAGCTGAGCTACACTCCTAAAATTTGCTTCGCAAATTTGGTTATTCGTAGTTAGTCGTTCGTAGTTTAAAAACCAGAGGAACCAGAAATTGCTTCGCAAATTTCGTTTTTTGTAATTAGTAATATCACAAATCGATCCACGAGCCATTCATCCACCGAAGCCTTGGCTCAGGCGGACGAACCACAAATCACAATATTCACCTCACTTGCACATGCATGGTGTGGGCCTTGCAATATTTGCAAAACTTTTTTAGCTTCAATTTTTTATCTTTCTTATCCTTGTTAATCTTAAAGCGGTAGTTTCGTTTTTTACAAACCTCACATTCGAGCGAAACTGTCACTATTAAATTCATAAAGAAATAAAAGGCGACCCCTTCTCAGAGACCGCCTTCCCAAATTTCGTCTTTCGTGGATCGTGGATCGTGAATCGTAAATCGCCTGTGCCCTTTAGGGTATGAATCGAATTTTTCGATCCACGATTCACGATTCTCGACTCACGTTTTCTACTCTATAATCTCCGTCACCACGCCAGCGCCCACGGTTCTGCCACCTTCACGAATGGCGA
>CAZGMS010000176.1:0-5253 GCA_964526915.1 uncultured Nitrospirales bacterium | reverse complement strand
ATCATCCAACTCAGATGGACGCTCCCGCGCGTGCGGATCGATCAGCTGATGGGTTTGTGCTGGAAGTATCTGGTGCCGATCGCGTTTGTGAATCTTGTGGGCATGTCGCTGTGGATGGTGTTTGTGACGCCTAAGGTCACCCAGTGGGTTGCCTGGGGGATGACTGGGCTTGGTGGGTTGATTGCGTTGCATTTTATCAGACGCGTGGCCTGGCATTTGAGGTACACCAAGGCAAAACTGAGGTGGAATCCGTTTGTATAGAACGTGTTTACGAGGGGAAAGGTGAAAGGTGAAAGGTGAAAGGACTTCCGCTAACAGCTAACAGCCAACAGCTGACGGCCGAAGATAATTTAATGGCTGTAGGCTGTCGACCGTAAGCCGTCAGCAGAATGCTTTCTTTTGAGCTTTGAGCTGAGTCATGTCTTATTTGTCCAACATAGTTTCCTCTGTTAAAACGGTCTTTGAAGGGATGACGATCACGTTCTCGCACCTGTTTCGTGAACCCATGACGATTCAGTACCCCGATCGAACACCCAGACCAGTCAAGGAAACTCTGCCCCAGCGGTATCGAGGCTTTTTGGCGGTGGACATGACGATCTGCACGGGATGCACCCTGTGCCAAAAGGCGTGCCCCATTGACTGCATCGTGATAGAGGCCACCAAAGATCCCGAAAAGGGACGTGTGTTGACTCGTTTTGGAATCGATTTGGGCAAATGCATGTATTGTGGGCTGTGTGTTGAGCCTTGCCCCACGGGTGCCATTGCTTTCACGAGGGAGTTTGAGGGGGCCACGCCTGATCTCAAAACATTGCAACGCGAGTTTATTCGACAGGGGGAATGCGTGGTGCCGTTTAAAAAGGCGTAAGGCATAAGGCGCAAGGCGTAGGGCGGATACGTTGGGGTAAGGGAAAAGATCGCAATGACAGTACGATCCACGATTCACGATCGTCGATCCACGAGTTATTATGGAACAGATTATTTTCATCCTCTTCTTTGTCATCACCATCGGGTCGGCCTGTGTGGTGGCCTTTGGGCGGAATCTCGTTTACAGTGCGTTTGCCCTGCTGGGCACTTTTTTGGGTGTGGCGGGGATTTTCATTCTTCTGCACGCGGAGTTTTTGGCTCTGGTGCAAGTTATCGTGTACGTTGGGGGGATTCTCGTGTTGACAGTCTTTGCCGTGATGCTCACCTCCAAGATTCATGCGTCACAAACCACAAACCCCGCACTCAATCTCAAAATCGCCATCCCCCTGTTTATGACCTTTGGTTTGATCACGTTGTCCATCCTGCTCTCTGGTTCGTGGGAACTGACAGAGGCGACGGGACGGGATGTGAACACGATGCAGAAAATCGGCAACGCCCTGCTCAACAGGTACCTCCTGCCTTTTGAGGTTGTTTCGATCGTGTTACTGGCCGTCCTGGTCGGGGCCGCCCTCATCACAAGGAGGCATGTGAAATGACCATCACCCCCTTTATTATTTTGGCCGTGTTTTTGTTTTGTCTGGGCATTTACGTTGTGTGTACACGCACGAACGCCATTGGGTACCTCATGGGGATCGAACTCATGTTGAACGGGGCCAGTGTGAATTTTGTGGCGTTCTCCCGTTATCATGGCGGCAATATCGATGGGCTGGTCATGACCATTTTTATCATCGCGTTGGCGGCGTGCGAATCGGTGATCGCTCTGGCCATCGTGCTGGGGATTTTCAGGCATTACAGAAAGATTGGAACAGAAGAAGTGGCAAAGATGAAGCATTAACAGGGCTCAAGGCGTAAGGCGAAAGGCATATGAATAACGAATATCGAACAAGAAATGTCGAATGTCGAGGAATGTCATCCCAGCGTCCCGCAGAGCGGGATCATTCCTCTGGCTGAAACGCAGAGATCCAGAATTGACGCGGATATGGATTCCAGCATCCGCTGGAATGACAAACTGATCCATACCCTCAAGGGCACAAGCGATCCACGATCCACGATCGTCGATCCACGGAATTATGGAACAGATGATTTTACAATACAGCTGGCTGATTCCCTTTCTCCCCCTGTTGGGGTTCGTTTGTAACGGTCTGCCCACGGCACTCGGGATCAAACTGACCCGCAAATATGTGTACACATTGGCTTGCGGGGTCATGTTTCTGTCTTTTGTTCTGAGTGTGGCGGTGTTTTTGGTGCTCAAGGGGATGGATCCCTCGCACCGTGAATTCACGCGTACACTGTGGCCGTGGATACAGATTGGCGCCCTCAGGGTCGATGTGGCATTCTTGTTTGATCCCTTGTCTGCGGTGATGCTTTTGGTTGTGACGGGCGTCGGTTTTCTGATTCATCTTTACGCCACCGGTTACATGCACGAGGACCCGTCCTACGCGCGTTTTTTTGCCTACCTCAATTTGTTTTGTTTTATGATGCTCATGTTGGTGCTCGCCAATAACCTGCTCCTGCTGTTCCTGGGGTGGGAAGGGGTGGGGCTGTGTTCTTACCTGCTGATCGGGTTCTGGTTCAAAGAGAAAGCCAACGGGTCGGCTGGCATGAAGGCCTTTGTTGTGAACCGCATTGGCGATTTTGGCATGATGCTCGGGCTCATCATATTGTTTTGGGCCTTGTTTGCGATTGGCCTGCCATCAATGACCTTTACCGAAATGAGACTGGGTGGAACAGCACTCATGTTTGTCAACATCATGGGTGTTCCCGTGGTCACCATGATCTGTCTGCTGTTGTTTTTGGGCGCGTGCGGGAAATCCGCGCAGATCCCGCTCTATGTCTGGCTTCCCGATGCCATGGCCGGCCCCACGCCCGTCTCGGCCCTCATCCACGCGGCAACGATGGTGACCGCCGGAGTGTACCTGATCGCCAGACTCAACTGGCTTTTTGTCATGAGTCCCGCCGCACTCATCGTGATTGCCTCCATTGGCGCGTTCACGGCCTTTGTGGGTGCCACCATCGGTTTTGCGCAAAACGACATCAAAAAAGTTTTGGCCTATTCCACGGTCTCACAACTGGGGTACATGATGCTGGCCATGGGGGCGGGCGCCTTTTCGGCTGGCATGTTTCATTTGACCACGCATGCCATGTTCAAGGCCTGTTTATTTTTAGGCTCAGGTTCGGTGATCATGGCCATGCATCATGAACAGGATATGCGGCATATGGGGGGCTTAAAGAAGCACATGCCCATCACCTTTCTGACGTTTGTGATCGCGACGGTGGCCATCTGTGGCATTTTCCCGCTTGCCGGTTTTTTCAGTAAGGACGAAATTTTGTGGCAGGTGTTCCATAAGGGATCCTTTGCGGGCTGGTATTATTTTTTGTGGGCAATGGGTTTTGTGGGGGCCGCCGGAACCGCGTTTTACATGGTGCGTCTGGTGGTGATGACGTTTTTGGGTGAGAGCAGGGCTGTGCCGAGTGGACACGGGGCACAGCAGCATGTCGTGCCCAAGGAATCGCCCTGGAACGTGACCCTGCCACTGGTCGTTTTGGCCTCGATGTCGGTCGTGCTTGGTTTTTTGAACATCCCCTACATCATGAATCATCTCTTTGGCAGCTTTTCTGCGGGACTTTTCACCGAGTGGCTCTCCCCTGTTATCCCTGTGGCAGAACATGGCGCAGGGCTTGAGGAAAACGGTTCTCATGGGTCGGGTCTTTTGGAGTGGGGGGTCATGTTTTTGTCCGTGGCGGCGGCGGCCGGGGCCATGTATTTGTCCTACGTGATGTACACAAGACGCATGGATGTGGTGCAAAGGTTCACCACAAAATTTGCCCGACTCCACAATGTGGTGCTGAATAAATATTACGTGGATGAGGCCTATCAGCGCTTTGTGGTGGATCCTCTGCTGGGCTTGAATCGCCTCTGTGCCAAATTCGATGCCGTGGTGATTGACGGGATTGTGAATCTGGTAGCAAAGGTGACCAAACTTTATTCGGTGGTCATTGGCTGGTGTGATGATTTTTTTGTGGATGGTCTTGTCAACGGTTTGGCCAGACTAACGAATCGAATGGGAGCGCGGTTGCGGTTGATACAGACAGGGCATATTCAGCATTACGCTTATGTGGTGGTTGCGGGGATCGTCGTGATGTTGATGGTGAAAATTTTGTTTTGAGGACTGTGTATGCAACATTCAACGATATTAACCTGGATCACGTTCATCCCTCTGCTGGGGGTTGTCCTGATTCCCTTTTTGCCAAAGATGCTGGAGGGTTTTGCCAAATGGGCCTCCCTGATCATCGCGACCGTGCAACTGGGGATGGCCATCAAGATTTATCAGTTTTTCGATGGAGAGGCGGCTCTTTTTCAGTTCACTCACGGACCGCTTTCGTGGATCCCCACGTTTCACATCAATTATTATCTGGGGATCGACAGCATCAGTGTGAGCATGGTGCTTTTGACGGCCCTCATCTGTTTTGTGGCGGTCATCGCGTCGTGGGGGATCTCCAAACACGTCAAGGCATATTATGCCCTCTTGCTCTTGCTGGATATGGGCATGATGGGCACCTTTGTGGCGCTGGATTTCTTTTTGTTTTATCTTTTTTGGGAACTCATGCTGTTGCCCATGTATTTTCTCATTGGCATTTGGGGTGGACCGCGTCGTGAATACGCGGCGATCAAATTCTTTTTATACACCCTGGCAGGGTCATTGCTCATGTTGCTCGTGATGATCGCCCTGTATTTGTACAGCGATGGCAATTTGTTCGATCTGACCCAACTGGCCGATGTGAGCAGGCACACGGGTCTTTTGGCGCCACAGGACGGTTTCAGCACGTTCCGGTTTTTATGCTGGCTGGGGCTGTTCATCAGTTTCGCGATCAAGGTGCCCATGTTCCCGTTTCACACCTGGTTGCCCGATGCCCACGTGGAGGCCCCGACTGCGATTTCGGTGATTCTGGCGGGTGTTCTGCTCAAGATGGGCACCTACGGGATGTTGAGGTTTAATTACATGATCTTTCCCGACATCACAGCTTATTGCGCGCAGGTGGTCGCTGTCTTTGGGGTCATCAACATCATTTACGGTGCCTTGTGTGCCATGGCACAGACCGATCTCAAAAAACTCATTGCCTACTCGTCGGTGTCGCACATGGGCTTTGTGCTCCTCGGCATGAGCGCGTTCACGTCCGAGGGGATCACGGGCGCGGTCATGCAGATGTTCAATCACGGGACGATCACGGCCATGCTCTTCATTGTCGTGGGCATTATCTATGATCGTGCACACCACCGCGAGATCAATAATTTCGGCGGTCTGTACTCGGTCATGCCGCGTTATGGCG
>CAZGMS010000175.1:0-13215 GCA_964526915.1 uncultured Nitrospirales bacterium | reverse complement strand
AAGAATGATCAATTTGTGTTGGGAGAATAGATAAATCGTGTGCACAAAAATCACGTGTTCAAGTATTCAGGTGTCCACGTGTTTACGACAGATTTTTTTCGTGAACACGTAAACACTTGAACACCTAAATTGTTATGCCCCTCATTGCCCCCTCAATATTATCCGCTGATTTTGGCCGCCTGGCCGAAGAGATCACTGCCGTCGAAAAGGCCGGCGCCGATCTCATTCACATCGATGTCATGGACGGGCATTTCGTCCCCAACATCACCATCGGCCCACTCATCGTGACTGCCGTGCGCAAGGCAACCAAATTGCCGCTTGATGTGCATCTGATGATCGAAGACGCACACCTCTACGTCAACGACTTCATCGACGCTGGTGCTGATTGGGTTTCGGTCCATGCCGAAGACGGGTATCATCTGGATCGCACACTCAACCTGATCAAAAAACGTGGCAAAAAGGCGGGTGTGGCCATCAACCCGGCAACCAGCATTGAGGTGCTCAAACCGGTTTTGGGTCTGGTCGATTTCGTCCTGCTCATGACCGTGAATCCCGGATTCGGAGGACAGGCCTTTGTGCCCTATTGTAAAGACAAAATCGCCCAACTCAAAACTCTTCGCGACAAACAATGTCCAAATGTTTTGATCGAAATTGATGGTGGCGTAAAAGAAGACAACATTGCCGCCTTGGCAAAACTGGGCACAGACGTGTTCGTGGCAGGTTCTGCTATTTTTCACAGTCAGGACTATCGCAAGACCATCAGTTCCCTAAAAAAACTTGCAGGATAAGCACGCCCGTCGGTGCACTTGTCCTAAACTGAGTCGAAGATGAAAAAATTTTTTCGCAACGAGGTCCTCGAAACCAGTCTTTATCATGTTGACGCCCAACCCGGCATCAGACTCAATCAAAACGAATCCCCCTGGGATGTCCCTTTGGACCTCAAAGTGGCCATCACCGAAAGGCTCATCAAAATCGACTGGAACCGCTACCCCACCAAGGACGACACCACACCCATATACGAAAAACTGGCCGAGGGGCTCGGTATTTCCACCGATCAACTGGTGCTGTCCAACGGGGCCAATACGATCATCCAGGCCATCATCAATCTGTCCCCTGTGGGTAGCAAGATCGTTCTGCTGGACCCGTCCTGCGGTTTTTATGAACACCAGGCCATGTTGCATGGCAACAAGATCATCAAGGTCCCCTTAAGCGAAGAATTTGAGTTGCTGACCGAAAAGACGCTGGCCACAATCAAAAAAGAACGACCTACGCTGGTCCTCATCGGCAATCCCAACTCACCCACCGGGACCCTGTTCGACAAAAAAAGTTTACACCGCATCATCCAGACCAGCCCCTGCCCCGTGGTGATCGACGAATCCTATTTTTATTTTACAGCGGAGACTGTCCTGGAATGGCTGAGTGAGTTCGACAATCTCATCATCCTCAGAAGTTTGTCCAAAGCCATGTCCCTGGCGGGCATCCGGTTCGGGTTTGCCATCAGTCAGGCCCACAACTGCCAACTGCTCGAAAAATTTCTGGCCCCCAACCGCCTGTCGCGCATCACCTGCGCAATTGTGGATGAGGTTTTTAAAAGTCACCATTACGTTTACGAAAACGCCGAAACCCTCGTGGTTGAACGCGGGCGGATGTTCTCCAAAATGCAGACGATTGAAGGGGTCAGGGTGTTTCCGTCCGAGGCCAATTTTTTACTCTTCCGAATGGACAAGGCCCATGAGGTCGCCAGACTTTTGCAAAACGACGGTTTCCTGATCAGAAACGTCGACAACCAAACCTCTCTGATCAACTGCCTCAGGGTCACGATCGGTAGCCCTGAGCAAAATGACGCCTTTTTGTTGACCCTGAAAAAGGTAAAAAATGAAGTAAAGGACCTCTGATGCAACAACCCAAAAAACTCTTTTTTCTTTTTCTGATATTGCTGTTTATCCCCCCATCTCTGCGCGCCGAGCCCTCACTGGCCCAGCGGGTTGAATCCCGTTACCAGAACACGCGCACCTGGCAGGCCAGTTTTGTACAAACGACGTTCGTGGACATCCTCAAACAAAAGATCAAAAAATCGGGCATGATTTTGGTCAAAAAACCAGACCAGCTTCGCATCGAATACACCTCTGCGCCAAATAAAACCTACATCACCGACGGGCATAAACTTTGGATCTATAAAAAAGACAGCTTGACCGCACAGCAGTTTGGTAAACCCAAAGACATCATCAGTGCCGAGGCCCTGAGTTTCATGGGGGGGTTAAAAAATCTGTCCCAACTTTTCGAAACCTTGCCCCCACTGAATGAACCGAAAGTTTTTGTGTCGATTCAAAACAAATCCCTGCAAAAAATTCACCTCACCCCCAAAGACAAGAATTCCGCGATTCTCAAATTGACCTTGGGAGTTGATTCGCGGGACCTCTCCATCCGGGAGGCTGTGATCTTCAACACCTCCGGCAACGTCACCCATTACGCCTTTAACAATTTGATTTTTGATAAAGACCTGGCTGATTCGGAATTCGCCCTGCCCCCCAGCCCAAAGAGAAATATCATCAAACAATAACAGGGAAAACTGACCTATGCACAAAAGTTGTTTTTTCAATAAAATAGGGGTTGTCATTGCGAGGCAGGAAAGGCCGAAGCAATCTCCAGAAATCAATTGCTTGTGGAGCTCGCCACCTGCCCACCAGCGGGCTTGGCACGGGCAGACAAAGGCACAGCTGATCAAGCCTCTGATCGTTTTCTTTTTGTTGATCATTCCCTTAAAATCCCAGGCCGGCGATGACTCGCTCAAAGCCACGATTGATTCCTTTTCGCGCCCAAACACCTCTATCGGCGTGATGGTGCACGACATCAAAACGACCAAAGAGCTGTTTTCGCATCGCGGCAACACGCCTCTTAATCCGGCGTCGTGCATGAAGCTCATCACCTCTACGGTGGCCCTCAGGGACATGGGAGGGTCTTTCAAGTACAACACCACGCTGTCCACGGACCGGATCAGCAACAACACGGCCTTTCATCTCTACATCAAAGGGTCCGGCGATCCCAGCATGGTCGAGGAACGCTTGTGGCGCATCGCCAAAGACCTCAAAGTCCGCGGCATCAATAAAATTGAGGGCGACATCATCATCGACAACACGTTCTTCGACAGCTTTGATTTCAGCGGCAAGGACGACGCCAGTTCGCGCGCCTATAATGCCAAGCTGTCCCCCTTTGCGGTCAATTTCAACAGTTTTGCGGTCGTGGCCAGCAACATCGACGGCAAACTCGAAGTTCATGTGGATCCGCCCACCGATCACTTCAAACTGACCTCAAAAATCAAACCCGCAGGAAACAGCATGACCATTTCGCGGCAATTCGCCGAGGGCACGGAATATGTCACAGCGTCTGGTGGTGTGTCTGACGAAAAGATCAAGTACGCCAACGCCTCCGACCCCGTGCAATACGCGGGCACCACCTTTGCCTGGGTGCTAAAGCAGATGGGGATTGATTTTGCGGGAAAAATCACCTCGGGGAATGCCCGGGGTCCTGTGGTGTTGCTCAAAGACAAATCCAAGGAACTCTCCCTGATCTTGAGGGACCTCAATAAGTTCAGCAACAACTTCACCGCCGAAATGGTGCTCAAAACGGTGGCGGCCAACAGACAGGGCGCCCCAGGCTCCACCGAAAAAGGCGTTGTGCTGTTGAAGGATTTTGTTTCGGCATTAGGCATTGACTCGAGCGAATACGCCATTTTCAATGGTTCCGGGCTGTCGCAACGCAATCATCTCTCGCCCAATGTCCTCAATCGCGTGCTGATCGCGGCGTATCAGAACAACAAGATCCGTTCTGATTTCATGTCGTCGCTATCCATCGCGGGTGTTGATGGCACGCTGGGCAATCGTCTCAAGGCCGATGTCCTTAAGGGTAACGTCAAGGGCAAAACGGGAACACTCAGCGATGTTTCGGCTCTCGCTGGGTATCTTGAAACAAGGGCCAAAAACATGGTCGCCTTCACAATCCTGGTTAATGGCCCTGCGGCTGGCGCGGGTGGCTATTTTGCCATGCAGGAAAAACTTTTGTTGGATATTTACGAGAGCTATTAAAGGCGTAAAGCCGGATCAATTGCTACAACTACTCCAATGAGCAACAGACAATTGGCAATTGATGTAGTTGATCGTTGAAACAATTGAAGCGGTTGTTTTGCCTTATGCCTTATGCCTTTAGCCTTATGCCTACACATGAACACTTGAACACTTGAACACATACATGAAACCCTGGAACGCCCCCATCACACTGCTTTTCTGGCTGGCCCTGTTCATTACCTCCCAACTGCCCCTGCTCACCCTCATCGTTGTTCTGTTATTAACACAACCAGACATGCTCAAGGCAGGTTCTGCTGCGCTGTCATCAAACGCGCTCTTGCTGGTCTTGGCTTCACTGATTCATCTGGCAAGCACTGTTGTTTTCAGCGTAATGTTCATTCGTCTCAAAAGGGGTTTGTCTGTCAGAGCCTATCTGGCCTTGAACAAGGCGTCACTCAAGACATATCTCTTGTGGATTCTCTTTACCCTGCTCTTTGCCTCTGCGGCTGGGCTGGCGGAATTTCTGTTTAATGGCCACGATTCACAAATCTGGTTTGAGAAGCTCTGGTCATCAACAACAAATCACATCCCGCTACTGCTCAGCATTTTTGTTTTGGCCCCCCTCAGCGAGGAAATCCTGTATCGTGGGGTGTTGCAAACGGGGCTGGCCCAATCGCGCTTGGGGTTTGCTGGCGCCGTCATCATCCCTTCCCTGCTGTGGGCAGGCACCCACCTGCAATACAATGCCTTCGATATGGGCCTCATCTTTTTATTGGGTCTCCTGTTGGGCATCGCCCGCCAACGCACACAGTCGCTCTATGTCACGATCGCCATGCATTGCGCGATGAACCTGTTTTCAGTCTGTCTTTTTTTGATCACACGGTAAGGCTGACGAAAACAGAAATTTTTATTCTGGCCCTCCAAACACCGAAACAGGAACATTCGTTCCGTAATGATCTTGCCGAATGGTGTCATTCCCGCAAACAAGATCCCGCTTTGTGGTGATGACTAGTGCGAGGGGCTGTTGGCCGTAAACTGTTGGCTGTGGGCCATTTAAAACAATTTATACTGTGCGGGTTCTGCGGGGTTTTCTGACATGGTCTTGGTCGCCTGTCTTTTATTGTACGGGGTCCACTTGACCTTGACTTCCTTGATGGCGGGTCCAAAACGCGATCGGAACATGACCTGGCCATTTTTGATGCCGTACTCAAAGACCTCTTTGGTCACCTCAACATCTTTGAGGCAATATTTTTTAAGTTCGTCCCAACGACCTTCCTGATAAAAACGAATCGCGTCCAAGCCAGTGGCAATTTTTCCAACCCCCAGGGTCGCTTGCGCCACGGCATCAAGACCAATACGGTGACCGATGATTTTTTGCAGATCGAGCATGATGTCGAAGCAGGGTAATTTTTTGACATCGACCGAGAGGTAGGGTTGCAAAACAGGCATGTCAAAATAAACGTGATTGAAACCCACAATCAAAGACGCATCAATGAGGAGATTCTGCAGGGCGCCAAAATCTTTTTCCAAAAACGTGGAATAGGTGTCGGTCTCGTATTGATAAACCCCCACAACGGAGATGCCCAGTTTATCGAGCGCGTTGCGGCCACCCACTTCTTCGAAGGTTCTTTTGGTTTCGAGGTCCAAGATGATGCGTTTGTCGGTCATAAATTTGCGTTGATCGACGATCGTGGATCGTGGATCGTTTGTGCCCTAGAGGGCATGAATCGAAATCAGCTCAAAGCGCAAAGGAAAACGAATATCGAATCATGAACAAAGAACAAGGAATTTCGAAGTGATGGTCATTCCAGCGATCCTTCGACTTTGCTTAGGATGGTGAGCTTGTCGAACCAAAGCTGAAATCCATGTTTACATTAATTCTGGATCCCTGCCTTCGCAGGGATGACATATTTCGACATTCGACATTCCTTGTTCGATACTCAATATTCATTTCTCTTTGAGCTTTGAGCCATCAACAGTCCCCGTTCTCTCGCCAGCTCATATAATAACTGAATGGCCCTTTGCCCTTCCTCCCCCATCTCCAGCGTTCGCTCATTGGCGTACCAGCGCAAATACTGATCGGCCTCGTCAGTGGTCATGTCGCGTTTGAACCCTCGCGCGTAATCTCTGGCCTCCTCGGGGTGATTCAGTGCGAACTGGATACTTTGCTTTTGCAGATTTGACAAATCAGAAATGATTTTTTCACCCAAGGACCTTTTGATGGCACTCCCGCCCAAAGGCAATGGCAAATCACCAGCCAGCCCATGCCAGACATCGATGAGCGACAAGATCCGGGTCAGTCCCATTTTTTGATACTGCAACTGTCCTTCGTGAATAATGAGTCCTGCGTCAACGCGACCTCCGAGCACAGCCGGAATGATTTGATCAAACGGCATGACCAGATAAGTCAATCGGGGCTCGAATATTTTCAGCAACAGCAAAGCCGTGGTCAACTCACCCGGTACGGCAACAACGTGTTTGAAAAGTTGATCCGGAGAAATGTTTTTTTTTGCCACCACCAACGGCCCATAATCTTTTTCGGCAAATGAGGCCCCACTGGAGGTCAACACATAACGATCGGTCACGTGGGCATAGGCGTGAAGGGACAATGCCGTGATGTCGTAGACCTCATCTTTAGCGAGCTGATTGAGCTGTTCAATGTCATGCCGTTCAATCTGGAATTGGTATTGAGCAGAAGCCACAAGACCGTGCTTGAGGGCCCAGAACATAAACGCGTCATCGGAATCAGGGCTATGGGCGATTTTGATCAACACGCAGACCAAAGACCAAAGACCAAAGACCAAAGTCAAGAGAATTAGGTCGACGAAAATTAAGGCCACCTCTAAGAACCCCCTTAACAAGAGGGGGCAGGGGGAGTTGTCGTCTGGCAACCTGAATTTCGATCCACGATTCTCGAACCACGATTCACGATTCTCATTACGTCACCGGGTAGTCGTAGAATTCATCAAGAGGAACCATGATGTAGCCATTGGGGCACTTTTTGGGAGGAACACTATCTTCTCCGGTCTCTTCTTCGTTGGGAACATTAGTCACCGGGTAATCGTAAAACTCAGACAAGGGCATAATCTCAAACGCGTTGGGACATTTTTTGGGAGGGACTCTATCTTCCCCCACTTCTTTTTCATTGGGAAGACTGGTGACCGGGTAATCATAGAATTCGGCAAGTGGGAGCATGATCAGACAGTTGGGGCAATCCAATATTTCTTCGGCGTGTACTGTTTGTTCTTGGCCCAACACAGCCAATGCCATTAAAACGAGTACCGATAACATCAAACGCCCTGTTTTATGAATATGATTTTTCATAACATCTCCTTCTCGTTGTCTTAACGACCCTCAAACTCACACCACATAACAATGCAAGCTCGATGCCACGCACAAAAAGAACATCGTAACCAAACGAAATAGCATGAAATTTTTTTTAATATGTATTTTGGAACAAAGTCAGAAAGAACGACAAATGTATTTCTATCGAAACAGCAACGGCGAGAATCTCATTTTTGTGTGTTTGCGGGCCAGCGGACCAAAACACACCGGTACAGGTCAAATAGAATTGTGGGACACCCGACCCAACTCAAAAATATCACTGGATGTCTGGGGCAAATACTATTATACTACTAATTATTGATATTAGTATCAAACTGGTTTGTGTTGGTAAAAAGCAATCACTGTTGCCGAACAACAGTACATATTTATGAAAGTCCCCAGCCGATTACCGAACGTCGATGCCGTTTTTGCGCGCATTCTCAAAACGAAACCCGCCGCTGAAACAACCCGACTTCTCGCCGCCATCGATGTGGTGGATGCGAAGGGTCGTTATCTCCACTGGGAGAAACTGAAACACATACCCCCTGTAGAAAACCTCACCAGCGAAGAATGGTGGGCTTTTACCAAAATCAAAAGACGCAGTCTGTTTCAAGTCCTGCCGCAGTTGACCGACGCGGCAGGAAAACCCTTTCAGCTACTGATCACGCCTGCCATCATACAAACCCTGTTTTTTCTAGAACACCCCTTCGATCAGCTCAAGGGCTCTCTCGCACACAAAAAAAAGACAGCACAACAATCACTCATCGATGAAGCCATCAGTTCCAGCCAGCTCGAAGGAGCCTCCACCACGCGTCACATCGCCAAAGAGATGTTGGCTCAAAACCGTCCCCCAAAAAATCTGAGCGAGCAGATGATCCACAACAACTATCAGGCGATGCTGTTCATCCAGGACATGAAAGAGGAAGACCTGTCTGTCGGCATCATCAAAGAACTGCAACGAATTCTGACCAGAGATACGCTAAGTCATAAAAAAAAATCGGGCCAGTTTCGCACGTCTGAAGATCGCGTTGATGTGGTCGATATGTTTGGCGAAGTCCTGCACGAGCCGCCTGAAGCCAAGAGATTATCAACCCGTCTGAATCGTTTGTGCGCCTTCGCGAACAATAACAATAATGATAATAACTCTCGTTTCATGCACAGCATCATCAAAGGAATCATTCTGCATTTCATGCTGGCATATGAACACCCCTTCGTTGACGGAAACGGCAGGACTGCCAGGGCCCTATTTTATTGGCACTGCGCCAAGCACCACCAGGCGCTAATGCAATATCTTTCCATATCGCAAATCATTCGGACAGCCCCGGTGCAATACGGAAAGGCTTTTTTGCATACCGAAACCGACGACAACGATCTGACCTATTTCGTTCTTCAACAGCTTGAAGTCATTACGAAGGCACTTCATCTGCTGAGAGAGAATTTGAATAGCCTGTTGCAGGAAAGCCTGCGAACAAAATCTCTGGCATCCCGTACGGCATTACTGATAACCTCTTTAAACCAGCGACAGGTCGCATTGGTGCAACACGCCCTGCGGCATCCCTGTTACGTGTATCAGATCTCTGAGCACCAGACTTTGCACGGCATCGTTTACGAGACAGCGCGTACCGACCTGTTGGAATTGTCTGATCGTTTCAAATATTTAAAAAAAATGAAACACGGAAAAAAATTCGTCTTCACCGCCATTAAAAGCCTGAAAGATAAATTGAAGGGTTAACGTGAAGTCCTCAACTGGTACAACCCGGCATGGTTGCACAAGAACCGTCAAAACAAGAATCGAAAAAACATCCTATCATGTGCTGTATTAAGATACAAAGTCTCTACGAATGATATGGTCGCTTGCAAAAATGGACTGGGGAAACAAACTGTGTTAGGGAGGGTCAGACCACCCGTTTTCCCGGAGACCCTCATTCGACCACACAATCAACAATCACCACCCACATGTCATCATTCCCGTTCGGGGTTTTCTTGTTGCCTTCTTCTGCTCGCCGTGAGCTTTTGCGCAATCTTTTTACCAACAACCCCCGCACAAGCGAAGTTACTGCAGAATACCGAGAAAAAGTTTTTTCCGGTCCCCGTGTTCGAAACCCGTCCCGACGAAGGCCAAACGTACGGACTCATGCCTGTTGTCCTTTTTTCCGAAAAAGAGTCCCAAGCCATCTCCCTCATCCTGGCCACCATCGGGCAATACAACACAGTTGTTCACGCCAGCGGCGCGGTGGCATTGTATTATTATCCGCATCCCGTAAAAAATCCGGAAGAGGTCTTTGATTTTTATTTTGAATTCGCCCAGAAGGTCTACCGCGAGACCACACTCCACTACAGCAATCCCAACCTGACGGAACACATCTTTGTGGATGGCAGTTTTCTCTGGCTGGAAACACCGTTCGGCAGATTTTATGGATATGGTCCAGAAACCTCGTCTGTTGCCGAAAGCAGTTTCACCTCGAAGAACCTGAAATCGCGAATCACGTTCGGATATTTTGTGTTGCCCAAGCTCCGCGTGAACCTGACCGAACAAATTGCCTCCACGAGCCTTTCCGCAGGCATCATTCCGGACACGGCAGATACACTCGCCTCGTTTGCCGGCACGACAGGGGTCGTTGACAACACCTCCCTGCTTCACTCCCTTTCCCTGACTTATGATACACGACCCAGCGGCATGAACAGTCAAACGGGTGTCCTGCTTGAAGGCACGTATTTTTTTGCGATCCCCGGTCTGGTTTCCACAGACACCCTCAACGGATTTTCTTTGCAGGCAATTGGTCTCCTGCCCTGGAAAAACAAAAAAATGGTCTCCGCCCTGAGATTTTTTTTGCAGGACATGTTCGGCAAGGATATCCCCTTTTATATGCAATCATCGTTGGGGGGGCCGAACGAATTGCGCTCTTACGTCCCCGGGCGATTCACCGATACGGGCAAGGTGATCCTGAGCGCGGAACACAGATTTCATGTGTTGTCGGCCAAGGTGTTTCACGTCCCCCTTCAGCTCCACATCGATCCATTTGTCGAATTCGGACGCGTGTTTTCACACGTGGGCGACTTTGGTTTTGATCATTGGCAACCCGTTGTGGGCATTGGTTTGCGGGGCAAGGTCCCCCCGAACGTGGTCGCGCGCGTTGATGCCGCCCTCGGCAGAGAGGGCTACAGCGTCTACACGATGCTGGGCTTCGCGTTTTGAAAATCGCTGGGGGCTAACCTCATCACATTGTTAACCCTGTCCTGCGTTGTCAGGTCCTGTCCTATCACCTCACTGTAAGCGCGAAATGTTATTTCCTGCAATCAGGCATTGGTATACAATGGAGCTGTGTATCCAAGGTCTCCTGCGCTGAATGATCAGCAATGGCGATCAAAGGAGCTTCATGGCTGTTGACCCAACCCGAATTCCTCCCGCTACAGATCGCACCTCCCCCCTGTTAGAGGACAACGACAAAGGCGTAGCAAATACGCACGATACGGGAGATATTACCCCAACCTCAACCGATACCACCGAGAAAACAAGACCCATTGGTGACAGTGAATACGTAGGGGATGCCCCTCCTTCTCTCTTTGAGCCCGATGACCTTGGTCCGCTCTATGAAGTCAGTGAACAGCAGTATGCCCTGATTTTCAGCCTCTCCAATCCCGATACCGGCCTCTCTCCTATCCAAATTTTTCAACGCGCGTACATGGATTTCAATCCGGAATTTGATCCAGACGCTGGCAACAAACCGGTTGCTTTAGATCATGACGAACGGGACCTCGGGGTCACAAATCACTACGGCATCGTCAGCGACGGTTTTGTTGGCCCAGAAACGGCGGAGGCACTGGAAGACTGTCTCGATGATATCCAGCGGGACGGAGGGTTCGCGATTTCGCCTCGATGGGAACACATTTTGCCGCAAAGCCTAAGAGATAATATGACCGAGAAGGGGGTAGTCGAAATGGAGACGACACCCTCACTGCCCTACAGCGGTTTGTCAACTAACCTGTTCGCTTCGCAGGCTAGAAAGAGTCGTCCTGAGGATCCTCCCGAACAAGAGTCAGGAAACAGACCAGCTCAGACCTCAAAAACAACTGGAAACACCCCACCAGAGCAAACCACTCAAAAGAAAGCGGAGTCACCCCACAAGACTGCAAAGACGACTGTCAGCGAACCAGTCGACCCAACCAAGTTCAAACCCACACAACAACAGGCCCTCGATATCGTGAAAAATTTTGTCTTCAGCGATTTTTCCAACCCGGGCAATATTTCACGCGCACTGCAAGTGCTGACCCTCGAAGCGAACCCAGCAATCAAGGAAAAGTTCAACAAATTTGAGAAGGCCTTCCTGCAGTATTCAGCTTTCGAAAAAACCCCTCCTCATCTGGTAACAGCTTATGACCGGTTCATTGAAGAAAACTATGACCTGCTTTACCCTGCCTCTGAATTTGGTTCAAGTTTCTGCGATGTGAGTTATACCCATCAAACATATGAATGGATGTCGCAATTGGTTTCGTCTGTGTACCATCAACGCAGGGTCCCCGAAGAATATTATCCTCTAATCAGGGAACTGGTCACATTAGTCGAAACAACAGAGGTTACAGAAAGTTCGCTGGAAGGTTTGGGGATAGAACCTTCCGAAACCTACACACCCTATCAGCAGTACCTGATGTATTTCGAAACCCTATGGATGGATATCGTCGGCAGGTATCAACAGGAGCTTGATCAAATCCCCCGAGAAACCCAATTGGCCAGCGTGCGCGAACGATTTGGGGCTCAGCATATGTTCGGCAAATGGCAAGACCTCAGGACCAAAGCCGAAGCCGCAATGGACGCCAACAAATAGAATTAAAAATCAAACCCGCACCCCTTTACGGCAACTTCACCAACCCCATCATCCGGGCGATGGAGAGCAAGATTTTTCTATCCTCGGGATGAGCGGGCACACGAACAGCTGAATCTGATTTACGGACGGACAACACACAGGAAACGATGCGGCCCTGCCCACGATCCAGCAAACCCCAAAAACTGCGTTTTGATCTCTCCTCCAAAAATTTTAGGGAGAGGTTGCTGGAAAAACTCCCGTCATCGAGCGACTTCACCTGCCATTGCAGGGAATCCCGCCTATCGGATTCCAGGGTAATCCCTGGCTTGACCGTGGCATAATACAACAAACCTTCCACAATTTTGACAAAGCTCTTTGGCTCAACTGCTCTGGTAAAACTAAAATGAATGTCTACAACACCATCGGGACCCTCAATCAATTGGGTCTCAACCAGCTGGTCAATCTCGTTCATAAATAAAGGTTGGGACGGTGCTGTAACCCGGTACGGCTTGGGCAACTTGGGCATCTCCAAGGCAACCGCAACGGGCCTCGCCTGCTGATCACCTGAAGGGACTGCCGTTTGAGCCTCTGTCTGTGCCATGGGTTGGGGAGCAACAAACGCGGTCCCTTCCTTGAATTCGCTACCCGAAATGGTAAAGGCACTATCACTATCACATATTTCAGGCTCCATATAATCACCAATATCAACATCATCCGGAGCGTCTTCGACTGGCGCTTGTAATTGAAATGCTCCCAATGGCAAGGCCACGGCTGTAGGAGCAACCCTCCCTCCAAAATTAAGCGGTATCGACTGGCTGAATAAACCCACTGCTGTCATAAAATTCCTTCCTTTTCAATAAACCCCAAAAAACGGGTCCGCCTTTTACTACACTTTCTATGCAAATCACAAGAGGGAATTTCAGTGGGAAGTAATGCGTCAATCGTAGGCGCAGTTTGACTTTTGGGGTGATACGGGAAGCTATTATTTTGACGCGGCCTGCGGAGCAAGCCCTGCTTGCGAAGAGCGG
>CAZGMS010000174.1:0-6757 GCA_964526915.1 uncultured Nitrospirales bacterium | reverse complement strand
CTGTCAACAGGAGGGGCGGTGCTATCACTATTCCAAATTTCACCCACTTTTATGTCGTACACCTCGATTTGTATTTCAGATTGACAGTTACTGAATTTTCCTGTCATACGTGCCAGACAGGTTCCTCGTAGAGGATTAACATGGGAATGTGTCCGATGTTAACAGGGAAGCTGGTGACCGGTGAAAAACCGGGATTCCAGCACGGTCCCGCCGCTGTGATTGGGGATTGTCTTCATGCGAAACCACTGGCCATTGTGACAAATGGTTGGGAAGGAATGAAGATGAGAAGATCCAAGAGTCAGAAGACCTACCTGCACACCATCGTCAACATGGGTTGACTGTGGTCCCATTGCCACGCATTACCGTGCATCTTTTTTTTGTGATCCACGATGACTGACGTGACTTTGCGAGGACAAAATCATGAAAACCTGGTTATCTTTTTGTGTCTTGTTAACCCTCATTTCCTGCGGCCAGATCAGTTACCAGCCAGCCAGCGATGACGCCACAGAATCTTTGGATCCCGACAGCAACATCAGCGACCTGCTCTCTCACAGGGTCTTTGTGTTTGCCACGGATTATCAATCCAGTGGACAACTCTACACAGCGACCTATGAAGACACGTCCACAGCTCTTTCCAATTCCGACCTGACCATGCTGGGCACAGAGGCAAAGATCAAGTGGCACGACAATCTCCTGTACATCCTCCACGCGGGGGCCGGATTCAATTCGATCAGCACAGACAATCTGCAGATCGTCGATCCGGACAATACTCAGGCGCCCTTCAGCACGTTGGCTCAATACACCACGGGCAATGGAACCAACCCGCAAGATGTGGTGCTGAGCGATCAGAAGGCCTTCATCTCTCTTTATAATCCCAAAAATGATCCCAGCAATGTCGATGCTGAGGGGCATCCCGGCGATGTGATCGAAATGGATACAGAGTCGGGACAAATCACACACCGCTATTCCTTTTATGATGACCTAGCCGATGACGGCGACCGCAATGCCCACGCGTCTCAGATGGTACTGGCGGATGATGTTCTGTACGTCTGTCTGCAAGACCTCGAATCAAACACATTCTCGGCCACTGCCCCCGGCAAGATCGGCATGATCGACACCAAACAAAACGAGATGCTGGGTATCATCACCCTGCAGAGCCGTAACCCCTACGGAATTGCTATCGACAACGCTCACACCAGATTATTCATCACATCCACTTACGACTACCAGCACCAAGGCTCCTATGGTGGCTTGGAAATTGTAAATCTGGACAGTCAACAAACAGAACTTTTCATCAAGGATGATGTTTTAGGCGGCTATGTGGAGCGCATCAGACTTTCCGATGAGCACGCCTATGCCGTCATCTCGCAATTTGATCTGGAGACCTTTGAATTCCAATCAAAAATAGTTGCGTTTCCGCTCGGCATCACCACAGCGGACGAGATCACCAACTTTAGTATCTGGGGCACAGATATCCGTGATATTTTTTATCAACAAGACACCCTTTGGGTCAGCTATCGCGTCATTAGCACCACAGAAGGGGCCGATACACCCATGATCAAACTTTTTGATACCAATACGGAGGAACAGTTGGGAGAAACCCTGTATCCCCTTGTTGCGGGCGTGTCGCTTGCGGGGGAAGAATAGACAATCATGCTTAAAATAAACATCATTGTCATCTTGTGTTGTCTGTTCTGCACCTCCTGTCTCAACGCGCCCTATTCAGCCACACCCGACCTCGTGCTTGACGAGAGTTCTCTATCAACCAGTCTCTCACCTGTTGCTACGGCGACTGTGCAACAGCTGTCTTTTGTGAACGGAACAACGATCGCGATGGAGCCCTATCAGTCCAAACAACTTTACCTTACGGTCACCATGTCCGATGGAAGAACGTTTCATGGCATCACACGCGAATTGAGCAGTGTGATCACTTCTGAGGCTACCGACGTCATCTGGTATTCAAACGACACGAGCATTGTCGGCATTTCATCTTCGGGTCGGTTAATCGGCCGCCAATCTGGCACCACCACAGTGATCGCCACAGTACTCAATCAGTCCGCGGTCATCACTGTGACTGTCGCACCCAGCGCCTCTCAAGATGAAATCAGTGACCAACCTTCCAGCGATGATACGGGGAACCTCGAAAACGAAGAACAAGAAGCCGAAAATACGGATGAAGCCGATGATGAACAAGCCCCGCCCGAAGTCGTGGAGGCTGATACACTTAATAATTTACAGATCACCACTAACGACACACTGTGGGAGGTTGGAGACACTGTCACTCTGAGGTGTTCGCTTGATTTTGCCAATTCCGGTTTGATTCAAAATGTGTCTTCCATTTTTTATCTGGGTTCGGAATTGCAAAACGTCTCCTGGACATCTTCCGACAACGCTGTCGTCTCCATCAATCAGGGTAAGGCCTCTTTTGTAGGCTATGGAATCTCACTCATCACTGCCTCTTATCAGGACCAGAGCGATCAAATCGAAGTCGTGGTAAAAATGAAATCTGAAGCTCCCGATGACGCCTCTGACTCATTTCTGAACGAGGGTGATGTATTGACCGACAACTTCGGTCCCAACTCCGGCTACGGTTATGCAGACTTTCCCGATATCGTATACGGCCCCCCAGCGAATGATCTGGTTTCGTTTGGTTATGGCGGAGAACTCACCATTGAACTCGCAAATTACCTCATCGTCGATGGCATCGGCCCCGATTTTACTGTTTTCGAAAATCCTTTTGGAGGATGGGAAGAATGTGCCAGCATAGCCGTGAGCGAAGATGGTACGGCATATCAGACTTTTGATTGCGATCAATACGATGCTGATGGTGATGGCGAATACCAAGGTTGCGCAGGAAAATCCGTCGTCAATCTGGGTTTGGCTGATGCGGATTACCTCGATCCCGATGTGTCCGGTGGCGATGTGTTCGATCTGGAAGATCTTGAAGAACCCATGAGCACAGTCAGGTTTGTTCGCATCACCGACATTGGTCTCTGTGGTTCCACCGCTGATGTCCCCTCATCCACATCCGCGGGATTTGACATGGACGCGTTGGCGATCGTACAGGGGAACAATGAGTAGGCAAAAGCAGTTTGAATATCGAATATCGAAGAATAAGAATGTCATCGCGAGTGGCCAAAGGCCACGTGGCGATCCACAGTTGGTGCTGAATTGTCTTGCCTTGGCTTTCATCCTCATTCTCATCCCGTTTCCACTCTCCGCCAAGGTTCCCGACCTTCCCACAATCACTCCAGCGAACTTCACTATGGAACTGGCACGAGTCACATCGACGTACGAACACATCATTCAGAATAACCCCAAAAGCCTCATTCGCAAATTCAAAAAAGCACACGGTGCGCATCATTACCGCTTCTCAGCAACAGAAACACAGCTCAAAAATGATTATCAGAAAATTGTAAAACAAAGAAACATGCTGGACCCCATCAACCAACTCAAGCAAAGTATGAAAGATATGTATCTGGAACACTATTCGGTCACCAGCGATCAACTGAACGCCATGGACTACGAAGCCACCCTGTTGGCTGTGGGTCTTTTCAAAGAAATCGCACGACTTCAAAAAAAATATGATTCCTTTCTTCTGCCGGTCATTCACAACGCACTGCTCGCCGTGCATGCCAAAAAACGCGGTGCCTGCAAGCATTGGGCCGAAGACCTGCTCATCTATCTCAAACCACTCAAGCGCAGATTTTTCGATGTCGCCTGGGGCGAAGCTTATCCGGGAAAAGTGATGGAACACAACACCGCCGTCATCATCCCCAAGGGTCGCCCATTTGAGGACGGGTTATTTGTCGATCCGTGGCGCACCTCCGGTCGTCCCTATTGGTCACGCGTCCCCGACGATCACCACTACCGTTGGAAACAGTGGGCGGGGTTCGATCGGAATTAGGCAACCACTTCTTGCCAAATGGATTGAGTTTTTTTATGCTACTCGCCTATGAAACCAATCAACCCCCCCACTTATTTCGTCCAGCATCTTCTTTACGCTTTGGCGATGTGTCTGGCCACACTGGGAATCATCCTCGGGACCAAGATGCTCACCTTTTTCCCGGCCACCTGGGGGTACCTGAGCCAGGGAAACCTGAGCGAACCCATCATTCTGGGCATCATTCCCACGTTCAACGCCGCACTGTTTCTATGCTACCTTTGCCTCTACCTCAATTTTGAATTTTATGGTTTCAAGACAGCCTTCTACGGCACGCTTTCGGTTGGCAGTCTCATCGTCGTCCTCTTTTTTATTTTCAAATTTTACCCCGATTACGGACTCAACGCGTCTGAAAACACGGGTGATCAAACCATCAAGGACCTAATTTCGATGAGCGAATTCAAGGCCGTCAAAATGCTCTTGAGCGTGGGCAGTAGTTTCTTTGTCTCCTTCGTATTTGCCGCGGCCATCAAAAAGCTCACCCGCAATTACTTCATGTTTCTGCGATTTCCCCTGGCCTCTATTTGCGGTTTCGCTTTATTCGCTGTGGTCGTGACCCATTTTGAACATCAGGACATCCTCGATCCCTACTTGTTTGCCGTGTATGCCGCCACCCCCGCGGCACAATTTTTGGCCTTGATTGTGGCCAGCCTCATCCCCCTTTATTTTCTGCGTCTGATATTTGGAATGTTTCGCGGCAAGGTTCGTGTCCCTGATTCGGAGGACGAACCACAGTCCGGTCGTTCGAAAAAATCCATGTTTGGCGCCTCAAACCCAGACGATGTGCTCCCGCCACCCCCAGAAGATGAACCTGCCCCCAAAAAAGATGAGGTTGAACACACTGTGTCCGAAAGAATTCATATTGACGAGATCAAATGATGATCATGATGGCGCCCAAAGCTGTGCTTTTTGATTTCGACGGCGTGCTTTGCAACACAGAGCGTTTGCATAGGCGCGCCGCCCGTGAGGTGCTCAAGGAATTTGGCATACGTTTCACCAATCAGTATTATGATCAACACACCTGCGGCATGGATGACATCTCGCTCTTTCACCATTTTTTTGATCTGGCGGGAAAAACACTCTCACGAAGCCTCTGCGCACAGCTCCTCAAATCAAAACACACAATCTTTATGCGAATGGTGCAGACCTCAGACATCCGCATGGCGGGCATCACACGTCTTCTTAAAACACTCAAAATGCACAACGTCCCTTTGGCGATCGTATCGGGCTCCCTGCGATCCGAGGTGAAGGCGTGTCTGCTAAAATGTGAGCTTTTGGATTTCTTTGAGTTCATGGTCTGTCATGAGGATGTGCAAAAAACAAAGCCCCATCCCGAAGGCTATCTTCAGGCCTTGACTCGCATGAAAAGACATCATCCCCAAATCACCAAAAAAGATTGCTGGGTCATTGAGGATTCCCCCACCGGTGTGTCTGCCGCCAAGAAAGCGGGTCTCCCAGTGATCGCCCTCACCAGTTCCACCTCCGCACAGAACCTCTCGCAGGCGGATGCTGTGGTGCCAAGCCTTTCCCAGCTTCAGATCATGTTATTTTAACAGCTCGCTGATCCCTGTTTCTCTGGCAAGCTTCAGAATGTGTTCCCGCGCAATTTGTCGCCCCTCGCCCATCACGGTCATGAAATGTTCACCGCCCAAACCTTCTGAAAAACAAAGATCATATGCCAGAGACAGCTTCCATCGACCATCATCATCCATCACATAGGAAAAGTTTTTTACGTGGTCATCGCGATTATGAAATACAATATTAAAGCACATCCAGCGAAACGCCTTCAGTGTTTCCTCATTTGAATGTGTTCTTCCAGAAAGGCGTTGGAATATTCAAAAACAATTCGGCGATCGAACTCTGCCAATGTGCCCACAAGTTTTTTTTGCCCAAAAGCATCGGTTAAAAAAACGTGGAGCTTTTTCACAGATGCCCCCGCTTTCTTCTGATCGGTTTCATTCGTTGTTCCAGTTCCTTGATGGAATGCGCTTCTGGAAGAGGAAATAGATTAGAAAATTCAGCAAGACAGTCCAACGCGAAAGCGAGTTTCAGAAGTGAAACCAGCGAAATCTGCCCTGTCAATTCAAACCGCTTGAGCGAGGCCACGTTCACACCGGCCTTTTTTGCCAATGTGGTTCTCTTGTACCCGTAAAACAAGCGCCTTTCTTTTGCTCGTTTGGATAGTGCGAGCATGAGGTTCTTGGGGTTTTGGTTTATAATGGCTAATATATTATCCATAACATTCATTTATAACGTTTAGTGATAATATATTATACTTTATAAAGCCAAAGAATCCAACAACTAATTTGGGGTAAATTGATCAGACACAACGAGGGGCAAATCAAAATCATTTGGGCTTCAGTCACCATCAGCCCTGACACAGCTCTCTCACAGCGAAGTGTTTTGCCACAAGCTCTGCCTCTTGCTGTCCACGTGCGTTCTTCAAAGGCTCAAGTCTGTGGCACCTTTATAGAAAATGTTCAGCCAACCTGTTAAAAAATGGCATGTGATACTCTATTGCTTGTTGCACATGAGGTTGTTGTCTTATCCTCTCATCTTCAGCATGTGTTTGTTGTGCTTCGATCCCCCTGCTTTTGCTCGCTTGGTCATACCACTCATGGGCCCATTTTCCAAACAACCGTGGATTGGCAGGAGTCCAAGCTAGCTTGGTGCTTGTTAACTGTTGCAAACCTTCAAATAGTCGCCATGCCTCTTCACTTGCGAAAACTGCCCGCCTGCTTCAACAGACAACAACAATGCTGTAGAGCATGATCTGGGAACACTCCATAATGCTACTGATTGATTCATATCATC
>CAZGMS010000173.1:0-3275 GCA_964526915.1 uncultured Nitrospirales bacterium | reverse complement strand
CTTTCCAACATCAGATTCTTTTCTCTCAACGCTTTCGTCATCAGTGACTCACAAAGATAAGCCAGAAAACACATTGTCAGGTGTCCGATGATGTTATGAGCTTTTTTCTGATCTTTTGCAAAATATCTTCTCTGGCTTTTATGTCGCGTTCCGCGCGGGCGCGCGGATTGAAACCAGTTTGACACAGCACAAGCCCTTTCTCTGGGGAAAAATCATAGGGCCAAGTTTTCCCAGGGATAGACTTCTATTTGCAGGTCCTTCAGATTGAATCTTTCCGGGCCGAAAGCCAAAAGTCGCGGCTTCACACCAGAATATTTTTTTCTAAAGGATTTCAGAATTTCAAGCTCGCGCTTGTCGAAGGTCTCGCTTTGAAGAATTTTTATAACCACAGTTCCCTCGGCAGATTCCAAGACCAAGTGTGCCAGCCCCTGTCTGCTCCCTCTGTAATAAGAGATTTGTGTTGGCTTGGTCTCGAAATACGAAGAGAAGGCCAAAATTTCAGAGAGGGCCAAGGTGTGCAACTGACGTTCAAAGGAGGCACAAAAAAAACCGGCTAACCCAGTATCCAACAAAAAAAAGAGGGTCTTTCCGGTACCGGCAGAATGGGGAGGCAACGCATTGATGACGAACAAAGACTGGAGAACATTAAGATGAGTATTAAGTTTTCGCGGATTAACCTTGAGCGCTTTTACAAGATTCGCGGCATTGGGCTCTTCCAAAATAGCGATCTGTTGCAGAATGCGGTAGCAAAGTTCGCCATCGATCTTGACAGAGGGAAATTGCTGACAATCGCGATGCACTGTCAATTCAAGCCAATCCTGTGCGGCCAGGGTCCATTCGGAATCATCTCTGACAGAAAAAAGTGCGGGCATCCCTCCCTTTTTGAGGTATTTGATGAGTTGGGCTCGTTGGCAATAAGACCGTTTTGTGAGAGATCCGAACAGGTTTTTTGTCGAGGAAAGTTGGTCTAGGGTCTCGGACACGGTAAGGGGGAACAATCGCAGACGACTCATTCTACCGGTTAAGGATTCCCTGATTCGAGAAAGTTTCGAAAATTCCGTAGAACCCAAAAGAAGAAAGCGGCAGGGCCTTCGTTTTTGATCAACGGAGTGCTTGATTTCGTCGAAAATATTGGGGGCTTTTTGTGCCTCGTCAATAATAAGAGGACGAAAATCAGCGTTTTGTTCCAAAAAAACGCCCGGGCGTTCCTGGACGAATTCACGTTTGGAAAATTGGTCCAAGGTAACGTAAAAGGACTGTTTCAGGGTTGCGGGCAGGATATCGCGTGCCAAAACGCTCTTTCCCGTCTGTCGAGCGCCTTGCATGGCGACCACCGGGCTGAAGCGAAGTTTTTTTATCAGTTGTGGCAGGACGTGACGTTTTCTGAGGTGGGGCATGTTCCATTTTAACCCATCCAATTCACGACTGTCAACGTCCATAATTTGATGGGTTAAAAACAAGGTGACGATCCCTAAAACGGACAATCATTACCATTTGATTATTCCCTGGCAAACGAATAGGTGTTTTCCATGATCACCAGTCCTTCCGATTACATGAACGAGGTCAAGGCCAAGAAACAGGTGGTGGGGACCTGGGGGTTCAATTCGAACAGGGATTTTACCCGCACGAGCACCGAAGAAACCAACGTCTGGTTTTTTGAACAGGTCTTCAATTTTTTGCGCGCTTTTTTTGGTCTGGTGATGCCCGATAACATGGAAGTCATCACCCACAACGCGACCAAACACATCAAACGACAGAATCTCGACCAGCAAACATTTCTGGATGAGCTCATGCTGGTGATGAAGGGGCTCAAGGAACACATCTGGACGCTCAGGCTCAATCTGAACATTGTCGGGTTCATCCGGGCACAGGGCGATCCCGACAATCCTGTGCGAGTGCAGATCCAGGAGCCCTGCGCGTTTCTGTGTTGGGGCGGGCCGGATGAGACGGGGTTTCAGACCTTTTCGATTAGCTATCATTTGTTTAACGAGAGTTTTTTGAAGGGTTCAAACGAGATGTTGTGGACGGTCAATCAGCCGCTTTTGGAAAAAGGTTTGCGAAAATGGGAGTTGCAATCCGGACGTGTGATTGAGGCGGTGAATTCCAATGCGCGCTCTGCCGGTGGCAAGGCCACGCGATATGGTTTTCAGCGACCCGTGCCCAGAAAACCAGCGGCACCAGCTCCCGTTATTTCCAAACCGACCACAGGGCCAATGTCCCCGCCGGTGCCAGCAAATGCCAAGCCGCCTGTTCCGGTGCCGCCGCGAGGGAAGCCTGCTGAACCAACAACGAGCGCCACGCAGGCAACAACACCTTCCTTGGCCAATCTGCCCAAGCCATCGCGACCGACAGGGGCGAGGGATAGAAAGAAGTAACGAATGTTGTCCATCATCGTAGCCATTGCCAAAAATAATTGTATCGGTATCAACAACCAGATGCCGTGGCATATCCCGGAGGATTTTGCCCATTTCAAAAAAATCACCATGGGTCACACTGTGGTGATGGGCGAAAAAACATTTGAATCCATTGGCAAGCCCTTGCCCGGACGCAAAAACATCATCATCACGCTCCTCAAAAACTATCATCCTGAAGGCGTTGACGTCATTCATGGCCTTGATGAGTTGTTTGCTTTGGCCCAGGGTGACGATGAGGTTTTCGTGATCGGTGGTGCCACCATCTATAAACTCACCCTTCCTTATGCTGACCGGCTGTATCTGACACGCGTGAACATTACATTGGATGGCGATGCGTTTTTCCCGCAGATTGATTTTGAAAATGATTTTGAAATTGTCGAAGAAGGTGATGTCTTGTTTTCGGCAAAACAGGGACTGGAGTATCAGTTTGTGGTGGCGGAGAGGGCCATCGCCCCCCCGCACAATAGCGCCGATACCAGCATGCCGATGTAGAGTTCGTCAACTTCTTGCCAAAAGCCCTGTCGTTCCCAAAGACGCCAGGCGGTCACCACGATCGCGGTGATGATGGTAATGGCGACAAAAGCCCTGTCGCCGATGCGTTTGGGAAAAACGTAGCTCAGAACAATCGGTACCAAAAAACATGCCGAGAAATAACTGCCGAAAGTTTTCCAGACGTTTTTGATGTTGCCCTCAAAAAACACACCAAGCAAAATTGAAACCACACCGGCAAAGATCATGCCTAGATTATGGGTCAGGCGCCTGTTGCGGAACCTGAAAGGCATGAGGTCATAAGAAATCGTGGTGCCGGCAATGAACAAATATGAATCAAGCGTTGACAGGATTGTGGCGGCCAACCCCGCC
>CAZGMS010000172.1:0-5011 GCA_964526915.1 uncultured Nitrospirales bacterium | reverse complement strand
GGCGGGGGGGGGCAAAATCAAAATCACCCACTTTTATGTTGCACACCCTCAGGGCACATCGCTGGTAATGGGTTATGGGTTATGGGTTTTCGTCATATCAAGATTGATGCATGAAACTGTAAGAGCGTTATCAGTAATGGTTACCAGGGCCGCGGTGGCGTGAGGTGATCTGATCCCGGCGGCTGATCCAGGATTGATGTAGTCTACGCCGCCTTGTCGCTGATGTGATGCCTGGTGTGTGTGTCCATGAATGACGGCCATAAAACCTGCGGTCTGCGGGTCAAAATCGAGCTCTTCCAAGTCATGCAATACAAAAAATCGGTGTGAACCGATCGTGACGATTGCCGTCTCCGGCAGTCGTGACCATTCTGGGATGTGATCCATATTGCCACGAACGGCATGAACGGGCGCGATGGCACCCAAAAAATCCAATACAGACGAGTCACCGATATCCCCGGCGTGGATGATGAGGTCGACATTGTGAAACAGTGTCTTGAGCATGGGAGGCTTGTGGCCATGCGTGTCGGAGACGATTCCAATGAAGTGCCGATGTTGCTGCTTTGGAGTCATGACAACTCCTCTTTGCGCGAAACGAGTTTTCGAAATCGCCTGGTGATCACAATGGCGAGGATTGTCCAGATGAGAATCAAAAACAGTCCCATCCAGGATACCAATTCGGTGACTCCGGCAGAGATCAAGCCCATCACAATGAAAGAGGCGCCCACCTTGCCCACGCGATTGACAATCATGTCGACCACCGATTTGCCTTGAGTGCGTTCCTCATGACTCAGCGGGATGTAGAGGCATTCTCTGGCCGAGCGGAACAACGTGTAATCGAGCACCTTGCTGGAAATCTTGACGATCGCGATGCAGATGAGAGAGGGGATGGCGATGAAAGCTCCCAGGGAGAAGGCCAGCATGACGGGGATCACGCTCATGGTGATCGGGATCCCTGCCAGACGCAGAATCACGCCTGTCAGGGCGTGCAGAACCATGTTGGCCGTGTTGACCACACCGTAAACTTGTCCCATCAATTGTGTGCGTTCATCCAGCAGGGGATATGCCTGTTCGACCACACGGTTGAATTCAAAATCAACGAGAGTGATCACTATCTGAGAGACCAGGATCATGAACAAAAAAAGCAGGAGGTAGCGACTCTGCCTGACCACCTGGCAGGCATTGATGAGGTGGGTGCGTTTGTTTTTGAATGAGGACGGACTGATGTTCAGCGCGCTCCGGGACAAGGGCCAGCAGAGCGCCGCGCACAGCAACAAGGTGGCCGTCACCAGCCACAGTGAATTCAGTGTGCCTCCCCATTTGGCCAGGGGCCCAACCAGAAAACTGGCGACACTTCCTCCCAACGCGGCGATCATTCCAAAGAACCCGTAATACCACCGCGCCAGTTTGATGGGAAAGACGGAATTCAAAAAAGTATAGAAAATTTCCACCAGCACAATGATGTAGACATCCTTCCAGATGTAGAGGGCATAATGACTGCCGGGGATCTCAGCCTTGACCAACACGATGAAAAAAGCCGGCAGGAGGGCAAAAAAAACCGCGACAGCGCCGAACAGGGGGACCAGACTGATTCTGCACAAGAGGTGGTTGTACAAAGCGGCAACGGCGAGCATCACCACGGTCAGCCATAGCCAAACGTGTGGCAGTGCCTCGTTGCCGTGCGCCTTGAGAAACAGGGATTCAGCGGCAGGGCGGGCGATGCCGTAGGAAAATAAAATCAGAAATGCCAAAGCAGAAAGGGTGAGAGTGGTGACGTGATTTATTTTGTTTATTTGCATAACAACGTGAGGTGTAACTGATCATCTTTACGATTGTCAAACGGACCCTCTTCAAATATAAAAACTGCTCTCATGACCAAATTGTTCAAATCCGGAATCCTCGACGAATTCCACCACCTCATGCATGGATTCACCACCAGAGAGTTGAACAATGATTACGACAGGATCGCGCAGGAGTTTGGCATTCTGCCGAGCCAGATCTATGCCCTCAAGCAAATCCACTCCAACCAGATTGTTGTGTTGGAGCGGGGGATGGATCTGGTTGATATCCCCCCGGGGGATGCTTATGTGACCAGCCGCAAAGATGTTGTCATTGGCATCAAAACAGCGGATTGTGTGCCGATTCTGGTTTATGAAGTCAAACAAGATGTGGTGGCCGCCATTCACGCTGGTTACAAGGGCATGCTGGCCGGTGTGATTGAAAAAGCGATTCATCACATGACCGATCACCTGTCGTGTCAGGTCGAAGACATGCGGGTGGCCATAGGTCCCTGCATTTCTGTGGATCACTACGAAGTGAGTCCAGAAATTTTTCAGGACTTTATCAATGTTTATGCCAACAATGTTTGCTGTCAAACGTACGCCACTGCGCGTCCTCATCTGGATTTAAGGAGCACAGCAAAAAACATTCTGGAAGGATTGGGGATTCATCCTGAGCATATCGATGTCAGCAAGCGCTGTACCTACGAGGAGCAGGACCTGTTTTTTTCCCACCGCCGCGAGCCCGAAAACAAGGGCCGACAATTCAATTTTATTGGGATGGTGAGTTGACCAGTCAACAAAAGATGCCTCAGAAAACGTACGTGATGGTACTGCTCTTTCCCGAGGCGGACTCCGTGGTGATGACGGTATCCACGATACCCTCAATCTCTGCTGGAGGAATCGTAAAAGAAATAGCGCCCGCCGCATCTGTCGTGAGGGTGGCGCTTTGCGCATAGCCATCTGTGCCCGACATGCTGTAATTTACACTACAGCCTGAGGCTGGCGGAATGGTGGTGGCTGTTACCGTGACATAATCGGACAGGGAAGGATCTGCAGGACTGTTTGTAGCAATGAGTCCCGAGATGCCATCACAGGTCACGGCCGTACTTTCTGTTGATGAAGAACTGGCATTATCGGAATTGTTGGTGACGTCGCCCGGTTCAATATCTGCCGACAGGGCAGTGCATTGTGCGTTGACACTCAGGGTCTGACCACTCTGAATGGTCAGGCCGTCAAGAACGATGGGGGCGCAGTCTGCAACAAAAACCTGCAACGTCCCTGTTCCCGTTGCCATCAGGGTCATTGAGGAATCTGTTGATCCGGACCCAGAGCTGATGGCACAGGATTCAGTACTGTCAGCATAGAGGATATTCTTTAACGAACTGCCGGAACCGTTGGAACGGCAAGCACTCCAGATGTAGGAGGCAATGCGACTGCCGATGACACCGGTGATTGTAACGACCAGCAGACCGCCCCCGCTTAATATGGTTCCCCCAACATAAATGACCGCAGCGCCTCCCGCGGCCCCCCCAATCACCCCGCCAGCGCCGCCGATAATGGCCGCATCAAAACCGTTTTCGAGGGCCAGGATTTGAGCCTCCCGTGCGCATTGTTGTGCGGCTTCCAGCTTTTTGAAATCGGAGGGAGAAGATGGCAAAGACGGGACAAGCGCAAACAGGGCATCACACTCCTTTTTCTTGGCAAGCATCACATCGGTGAGGGAATTCAAAGAATCCACACCACTGGGGTCAATGCTCTGAAATTTGACAATACCGGACGTGAGTGATGCCGCCGTTGTCTCCTCAAAAGCCAGAACTTCGAGATCATTTGTGTCTTCGGCTAACGTGGTGAACGATGTGAGATCATCTGTGAAATCAGTCAGGGCTGTCTGCAGGGTGCTGGCATCTGCAGTTGTGGTGTCCGTTGTTAAAAACGTGTTGTGGGATGTGGCGAGATCACCCATTGTCTCTGTAAAACTTAATCCGTTGGTGGCGTAAAGAGCAACCGCGTCGGGATAGTCCATATCGGAAAATTCACTGGAAGAATTGTCATCAGATCCGGATAGGGCACCACAGCCAGTTGAGACATTCACAATAAAAAGGAACACCAGTAGATAAGAAATTGTTTTGTTTGTTTTCATGTGAAGAGATATTAGTACAAGGAACAGCAAGGTCAATAAATAAAGTCTGTGAAAGGATCGGCTTGTGACTAGGTGGATTGATGTCACATCGTTCTTGCCACACCTGAATAAGTCGGAATTGTCAAAACAAATCTTGAATGGTGATGACTCTCTGTATCAGGTCGGATTTTTGGACAACATCACTCACCTGTGTGTTGGTGATCAACCAGTGTTCGAGGCGATAACCTCTGAACGCGGTGCTCAAAAATTCTTTTTGTCTCACAATCTGTTCCCGCAAAGCCTTGTCCAACATCACAGGATTTTCAGAATATTTTATTTCGCACACGGTGAGCGTTTTGTCGGCTCGGACATGAACCTAGCCATAAATCAATCTTAATGTGACATTTATGGCTACTTTAAATCAGCTAAACTTAGCCACAGATCAGGTTTTCGCATGGCCCTCAATAACCCAAAAAAATTGTCTAACAGACCATTTTTGCCACATCCTTGGCAAAATACGTAATGATAAAATCCGCTCCGGCGCGCTTGATGGCGGTGAGCGTCTCGAGCATGACCTTGTCTTTGTCGAGCCAGCCATTTTGGGCGGCCGACATGATCATGGCGTACTCACCGCTGACCTGATAGGCACAAACTGGGAGAGTGTTGATTTCTCTGGCTTTGGCGATGATGTCAAGATAGGGAAGGGCAGGTTTGACCATGATCATGTCTGCGCCTTCTTCAATATCCTGCAAAATTTCTTTAATGGCCTCACGTGCGTTGGCAGGGTCCATCTGATACGTCTTGCGGTCTCCAAACTGTGGGGCCCCCTGAGCCGCCTCCCGAAAGGGACCATAAAACGATGATGCGTATTTGGCAGCGTAAGATAAAATGGGCGTGTTGGAAAAACCATTTTCATCGAGGGCCAAGCGCACGGCGCGTACCCGGCCATCCATCATGTCGGAGGGAGCAATCACATCGGCGCCTGCTTGGGCTTGGCTCACGGCTGTTTTGGCGAGTACCGCCAAACTTTCGTCATTCAGAATCTGATCCCCCTTGATCATGCCACAGTGACCGTGACTGGTGTATTCACACAGGCACAAATCGGCAATCACCA
>CAZGMS010000171.1:0-3481 GCA_964526915.1 uncultured Nitrospirales bacterium | reverse complement strand
GTTGCTCCTGAAAGTTGTGTGCAATAATCACTTAAAGTGAGTCGTGTGCAGGACTGAGCGGAGGGGACGGTGCCTTTGCAAGGCGTTTATGTTAACCAGCCAATGCCCGTCGCCTTCTGTGGTGTTACTACAATAATATGCGGCACTATCCTCCTTTTGCCTGAGGTCCTGCCAGATGGTCGCAACACGGATTCGCGTGATGCCACGACCAGCAAAGTTATTATAGTAATATTGATCGCCGACTGTGATTTCCAGGCCCTGGTCATTGACCCGCGATTTAAGATCCGTTTTTATTATCGTGGGGGTGGTGGTGCTTTTGCAGTTCAAAAATGAGTAGGCATCGAACAATGCGCTCAGGTTCTGAGGTGGCCAATTGCGCGGTTTTTCATAACGTCCATCGTAAGACCAACAAACATCCGAGCCGGAGTTGTTATGATAATCGCTTTCATATTCATAAGGGATTGTATTCTGAGGAGACACGATGTCTAGAGGTGTTTCGAAAAGCTGATCGTTACCTGTGGACTGAGTGATGCCCTCGCGCATTGTCTCGGTAGCTTGATGTGTCTCAGTGGGCGTGACTGGAATTTCGAGGTAGTTATTGGTATCCATGTTGACTCCAGTGAAAAGCTCTTTGGTCAAAACATCAAAGTGAACTCGATGTTACATAGGGGTCACTTTTTCGCGAACGGTCAGCTCAGAAGCGATGAGCCCATCATTTTTTGATGCCTCGGTAGACCCTGAGTAGTAGTCAAAAATACATTCAAGATATTTCGCGGCGTCAAAATAAGCCGAAATACTACGAATGGGCATGGTGAGGGTCATGCCAGGGCATATCAATTTGTCAATAGGCGCTTGGTTGTTGGTGGCGGCGGGTGCAGAATTTGTATCCCCGCGTTCGTCATTGATAGCATGCCATTCTCCCAAGGACAAAATCTGGGACTCATATGAATTGATATCCATCAAAACTCCTTTTTTGGGTTAGACCATCGCACTGACATATTCAGCACAACAGCAAACTCTACCCTTATTCTCGGCAGAAATAAAATACAGTTGCGTGTGCATGATAAAATCCGTGTCCTGAAGGACACGAGGGACGAGGGGATGAATAATGCAAAATGCAAAGTATAAAATGCAAAATGTCAGCCGTAGGACTGACACCTCCTTGCGAAGTCAAGTGCAGTCGTATTTTAGAGATGCCCTTTACTGAATGATGATTTGATTTTCACCGCAGTGAGAATAGGGCTCGGCAGTCGCCTCGGGATCGGTCATTTCCAGGTACATGTCCTTCATCTCCGCCGTAAACCGGGCGTTAGTCGAGGACACTTTATCGTAAAAGTCGAGCACTGACCAGTCACTGTTTCCGGAAATTCCGACATCTGTTCTGATGAATGTGTTGAGAACTTCCTTGTAGGTGAGATTTGGTGCGTCAGGGCAATTCGAAAGAGGGGGAACCCCCACCCTTTCGGCGGCATTTTCATCAGGGTACTCCAGTTCATCGTCGGCGGTGCCAAAACGATACGCATAAATATCTTGCACGATAAGCATGTTCAAGGCATTCATTGCCCCGAAAATATCGGTGATCAAAACATCCATATCTGGAATAGGACCATTAGGACCGTCATTTGCCAACACTGCTCTTTTGGCGGGTAGCGGGTCTGTCGACCAAGTCGGCGTGGGATCAATCTTGTTCCACAAGGTTTTCATGAGCTGTACGGAGGAAAACCTCGCAAAGCCTTCATTGAATATGTGGGGTGTACAATTGGCCGAGCGGTCTGTTGAAGGATCCACGACACAGGGAAGGGGGCCGCTTAACTGTTGGGCAAACCAACAATGGGTTAATTCATGTAAGGTCCCATTGATTGCGTGATAATACATACCCGACGGGCTGGAATACAATTCACCTGTTAGGGAACTATACAAACCATTCCAAGCGGAAGTTAATGAAATGGTGGTGTCCCAACCAATATTATTAAGACCAGCAATAGGGTAATGTACGGTGATCTTTCTTTTGAAATTGCCCAGGTAATCCATGCTTGTTTTGAGGATGTACCAGATGAACGCGCGATCATGGGTCCACTCATCTGCAAGATTGGTGGTGGCCACGGACGCCTGATTGTACCTGCTCTCGGCAGAGGAGGGCCTTCCGAAGATCAATTCCCCCACAGCAACACTGGTATCGGAAATTTTGTCGGTCATTTGAAAGATGGTCTTCCAGCCCATCGTAGGGGAGACGATCAGGTCGTTGTTATCGAGTTTAACCTGTACCAGATATCTTCTGGAGGCACATGTTTTCGACGCGGAGATTGAGAAATGTCCCGCCCCATTTGTGTACACAGTGTCCCAGGGAGCGGACCAGCCGCCACCGGTATCTGCTTTGACAAGCACCTTCACTTTTTCCAGCGGGCGCACGATGTGATCTTCCGTTGTGGCCGGATCCAGAACCATGATGTTGCCTGTGACGTTATAGGTACAATCAGCCCATGCGGGGTTCGAAGCGCACACATGGATTAATGATAGCAACACCAATATAAAAACAGTTTTTTGTATCATAAAATATACTCCTTAACAATAACACCCGCAAAGAGGTGTCTTGCTGTGAACAGCAAGGATTCAGCAGAACTCACAATTCCCGTGAACCGATGTCGCAGGAAACAACGCGGCTCTGGCCTTGTTGGTCCTCCGGCAGACAAGCGTTGGAGGCCCCATTGACTGGGCTTGCGGGGAGCCATTCATGGGAGCGTGTGAGGCCACCATAGTAATCAAGCGGGGTCAGCAGGGCGTCTAGTGGGCTGGACGGGATACCAATTAAATCGTCGGTGCTGGTTGAAAAACCCGTGCACGTAGCGGGCATTCTGCTGATGAGATTGTAACCCTGCGAAGTGAACGCCCCGTAACAGTCTTCATCGAGTTGGTTGTCAGCCAATAGCGAGTTGGTCACGGTTACGCGGCTGGCAGGCAACCCGCTGATGAGGCCATACCCTTTGTTATTGGCAAGGGTCACAGAGTGCAGATTTGCTGTTGTCTGGAGTGTGCCTGTACTGAAGATCAGGTCTTCATCGACTGTGATGGCTGAATACCCCGCGTTTGAGGAGATCGTGCTGTTGGAGAGGTTCAGCGCGCCCCCCTTCAGTTTGACTTGTTTGCCATAATTAGCCGATATTTCGTTTTCGTTGATGCCAGTTCGTGTTATGGTGGCGTTAGAGCCTTCCAGATAAATTGCGGCATGATCTTGCGCCGCATTGAATTCGAAATTGCTGTCGCTGACAGTAAAGGTCAGGTTGGGGACTGGGGGCAAGGAGGTCGACAGGGTCTGTCGGAAGCCCCCCCCGTCACCCAGCGCCGTATTGTGACTGATGTCGGAACCGAGAATCTCGATTGTGTTGTTTGGTCTTAATAGTGCTACATTGACCCCACCGCCGTTACCGAGTGCCAGATTTTCCGTGATCTGCGTGTTGTGAATCTGTAACCACAGGGGAGTGAT
>CAZGMS010000170.1:0-4135 GCA_964526915.1 uncultured Nitrospirales bacterium | reverse complement strand
GCACCAAAAGCTACGCCCCCCGTTGTGCGATCAAACAACTATGTCCTGCCTGACCCTGTGGGAAGACAGAGCATTTTTTAGTGTCTCGCTAGACACAGTTCCAAATTTTTAGTCAACTTATTTCTGAAAAGAGTATGTGTAGGTGGGGTTTCTCGCTTCCGCTCGTCCGCGTACGGACTCGCTCTTCCTCGCACTTGCTCGGCGCTCAAAACCCTTCGAGTCCCTTATATTTTGCACAAAAAAAAAGAGAGCCGTTGGCTCCCTTTTTTTTTGTGCCCAGGACTGGACTCGAACCAGCATGGGTTGCCCCGTACGCCCCTCAAGCGTATGTGTCTACCAAATTCCACCACCTGGGCTAGAACTTGCCTACGGCAAGTTAGTTATTCGTAGTTAGTAGATAGTAGTTAGTAAAAAAAACTGTGGCACAAGTTCACCTGCTTACGCTACCAAATTCCACACATTTTTTATTCCGTCTTGGGTTGTTCCGTTACTGGCACACCGTCAACTGGCGCGACAGGTGCAACAGGTGCCTCGTTCTGGTCCACAACATCTTTGGCGGGTTCTGGAGTCCCTGTCTGCCCCGCCGCTGACTCAATAACAGACTTTGTTTCCTTGGCTGACACCTTGGAAATCGCCGTCAGACTCAAACTCGTGACCAGAAAACACACAGCCGCCACAGTCGTGAGTTTTGTAAATAAATCCGTCCTGGAAGAAGTGCCCAAAACTGCCCGCGCGCCTGCGCCAAAGACCGCACCAATATCAGTGCCTTTTCCTGCCTGCAATAAAATGACAGCAATCAGAAAAAAAGCCATAATGAAATGAATAACCATAATCACCGGCTCAAACGCCATTAACAAAGTTCCCATACGTAACCTCTGCTTCCAAACTCAAAAAGTGTCATGAACACCTGTTGATGATTTCCAAAAAAACCGAAGGGGCCAAAGAGGCACCACCAACCAAGGCGCCGTCAATATCGGACTGCGCCACAAGGGCTTGTATATTATCGGGTTTTACCGAACCCCCATACAAAATTCTAGTTTCGGCGGCATACGAGGTTCCAAAAGATTTTGCAATCTCTTTTCGCAGGAATTCATGTGCCTCCTGTGCCTGCCCCGGGGTGGCCGTCTTGCCAGTCCCGATCGCCCAAACAGGCTCGTAGGCAATGACCAACTCGGCCACCTGACTGGTTTGCAGACCCTTAAGACCTTGACTCAGCTGTCTTTCCAACACCTCAAACGTTTTGGCCTGATCTCTTTCTTTTTCGGTTTCTCCCAAACAAAAAATCGGCGTCATCAGTTTTTCGAAAATCTTTTTCACCTTGTTGTTGATGAGAGCATCAGTCTCGCCAAAAAACTGCCTTCTTTCGGAATGTCCCACAATCACAAAATCACAACCCATCTCTTTTAAAAAATCCGCGCTAACCTCTCCGGTAAAGGCCCCTGTGTCCTGATCATGGCAATTCTGCGCACCCAAATGCACCAGAGGACTCTCCTGCATGGCGATCGAAAGAGGGTACATCGAAGTGAACGGTGGACAAATCACCACATCGGGATAGTCCTCGTCCGTTTTGGCCAACCGATTAAACTCTGTAAAGAACTTTAACGACTGAACCACACCGTAATTCATCTTCCAATTGCCGGCAATCATGCGTTTGCGCGTCATAATAACACCTTCAATCCAGGCAAGTCCTTGCCTTCGAGAAACTCCAGTGAAGCCCCCCCGCCAGTCGACAGGTGTGTGATCCTGTCGGCAAAACCAGATTTATTGACAGCCGACAATGAATCCCCGCCACCCACAACAGTCATCGCCTTCGATTCAGCCAAGGCCTTGGCTATCGCGTTGGTGCCATCCCTGAAGTGTTCCATCTCGTAAACACCCATGGGGCCATTCCAGAACACTGTTCTGGCCCGCGTAATCACCGCCGAAAAATGCGCGATGGAATCGGGACCAATATCGAGCCCCATCCAGTCGTTCCAATCGTCACCATTTTTGGCCACCTGATATGAAGCCTCATTCTCAAACTTGCTGGCAATGATGTGATCTGAGGGCAAAATCAGATCTATGCCCTTGACCTTGGCCCTCTCTAACATGCGCCTGGCAACACTCAGCCGCTGTTCTTCGAACAACGACTTGCCAATATCAAAGCCCTGCGCCTTGAGAAATGTGTAGGCCATGCCACCACCAATGATGATGTGATCCGCCACGTTCAGGAGATTCTCGATCACAGCGATTTTATCGGAAACCTTGGCCCCTCCCAAAACAACCACATAAGGTTTTTCGGGTTCTGAGACCAGCTTGCCCAGAAAATTGACTTCTTTTTCCACCAACCGGCCAATGGCCTTTTCCTTGAAATGCTTGACCATCCCCGCCGTCGAGGCATGCGCGCGGTGCAGGGTTCCGAAGGCATCGTTCACGTAGATATCGGCCAAACTCGCCAACCTCTCGGCAAACAGGGGGTCATTGTCTTCTTCCCCCTTGTGAAAACGGAGGTTCTCCAGCAACACCACACCCTTGTCCCGCAAATCGGTGACCAGCTTTTTGACCTCCATCCCCACGCAATCATCCGGAAACAGGACTTCGGTTTCCAACAGCTCTGCCAAACGCCTGGCCACGGGTAAAAGCGTGTACTTGACATCTCGCTCACCCTTGGGTCTCCCCAAATGTGACGCCAGAACAAGCTTGGCCCCCTTCTCGCGTAAAAAATGAATCGTGGGCAGAGAGGCCTTGATTCGCGAATCATCACGGATCTTGCCCGCTTCATCAAGGCTCACGTTAAAATCCACACGGACAAAGACGGTTTTGTCTTTAAATTTGATTGAATCGATTGTGGGGTATTTCATAAGCACATAGATCGTGGATCGTGGATCGTGAATCGCACCAGCACAAACAAGCCCACTCAACAAATCGAACCACGATACACGATCAACGATCCACGCATTTACAGAGTCTTCGCAATGTATTTTGCCAATTCAAGCATCCGATACGAAAAACCGGTTTCGTTGTCGTACCAACTCAAAACCTTGACCAGATTGCCGTCCATGACCGTGGTGCAGAGGCTGTCCACACACGAAGACAAAGGATTGCCGTTGTAGTCTATCGACACCAACGGTTCGTCAGAATAGCCCATGATGTTTTTCAACACGGTCTGACTGGCCTCTTTGAGTTTGGCATTGACTTCATCTTTTGTGGTGCTCTTTGCCAGTTCACAAACAAAGTCCACGCAACTCACGTTGGGCGTGGGCACGCGCACCGCAAACCCATCGAGCTTGCCCTTGAGTTCAGGAATCACCAGCCCTATGGCCTTGGCGGCTCCCGTGGTGGTGGGGATCATCGACATGGCACCCGCACGCGCACGGCGCAAATCCTTGTGGCCAACATCGAGAATGCGTTGGTCATTGGTGTACGAATGAATCGTGGTCATGAGACCGCGTTTGACCTTAAAATTGTCGTTAAGAACCTTGACCACCGGGGCAAGACAGTTGGTGGTGCACGAAGCATTGGACAACACGTGGTGCTTGGCGGGTTGATAACTTTCGTGGTTCACACCCATAACGATAGTGATGTCTTCATTTTTGGCCGGCGCCGAAATGATGACCTTTTTGGCCCCACCCTTGAGGTGTAGTTCGGCCTTCTCGCGTGAGGTGAAAAGACCGGTGCTCTCAAAGACAATATCAACGCCCATTTCGGCCCATTTGATCTGTGACGGGTCTTTTTCCGCCGTAATGCGGATTTTTTTACCGTTCACCATGAGCGCGCTCTCCTGATGGCTGACCTCTCCTGCGAACTTTCCGTGTACTGAATCGTATTTGAGCAAATGGGCATGCTGTTCAACTGGCAATAAATCGTTGACCGCGATGATGTTGTAGCCACCCAGTTTCTCTGCCGCACGCAGGACCCCGCGCCCAATTCTTCCAAAACCATTGATACCAATATTGACTGTCATATGTCGCCTCCCATAAAGATTACGTTAAACCGTGCGCCACATATACATCACCAATCAGGTGTGTCAATGTGAATGTCGCCCACCTTTTCGCTTGAAAATATTTGCAATTAACGACATATGCTGACCTCAAAAGTGACATTGCTCCGTTTTTCGGGGGAGATAATTCTGGCCCCGCAGAGCGGGGCTTCAGGG
>CAZGMS010000169.1:0-12243 GCA_964526915.1 uncultured Nitrospirales bacterium | reverse complement strand
CCCCCCGGGGGGACGGTGTGCCGTGTCTGCTCGTGCCATACCCGCTGGCCCCTGAACCACGACCTTTGGTGCCCAGACCGCCCAATCCCATGCTGGTTCCCCCGCCTCCTATTCCACTCCCTCGCGCGCCCATCCCGCCACTTCCATACTGAACCCCCTTGGCGCCAATGAGCCCTCCTATGCCTGCCGTAACCTCGTCTGGTAGTTCATTGCTGTCCAGATAATCGGCATAGGCCATGGCCGCTATCACACCAGAACCCTCGGCAATCCTCTTGTCCTGTTCCTGTTTGAGCATTTGTGATTTTTTCAGTCGCTCAATCTTGAATTCAATTTTTGCCAATTCTGCTGGAGCAATCTGTTTGACGGCTTCGATCAGAGCGGACCGGACGTAGGGGTCTGTTTCTTCATTGGTCAAACGTTTTTCAATAGTCTTCATAGCGGACTGCGCGCGTGCGCCTTGCTTTTCCAAGTTCATGGCAGAGGTCTCCCGTATGATCGCCACGGCATCCTCGAGACCGGCAATAAAAGTTGGCAGGATAGTGAGGCAAAAATTATTGTCCGCGGTGGCCCAGTCACCCAGAATAGTCAGGGCCTCAACACGAATATCTGTGCTGGCATCATTGATCATGTCCCTGATTTCAGAAGTGATCTGGTCTTGATCGAGGGAACAACACAGGGCCAAGCACTGCATGGCAGTAAATCTGATGTCCACATCTTGTTGTTTTATGGCAAAGCGTATGATTTCGAGCCCCTTTGGGCCTGTCTCAGGATGAGCCAGGATCATGTCTTTTGTGGATTGCACCACATACAGTTGTTGCGGTTTGCTTAACGCGGCCATGGGTGACAGCAACAGGGTTTGAAAAGCATCCAATACCGAACCTGACAACGTGGGATCATCCAAACCCGTTTCGGCGAGCCGGATGAATGCGTTGTCAGCGGCGATGCTTACTTGTTGTGACGGGGCTTCACCGGTCGTGCCCAATCGCTTGATGAGTGAGCTGTTTTCTTGCAGGTTGGCTTGAGTGACGGTCTCTAAAAAATCAATCAGAATATCTGTTTCTTCTTGCGCAGTGATTCCAAAGACGTCCCGTTTGGGGACAACGATTTGTTCATCAACCAAGAGTGAGGCCAAAACGAGGTCTTTTGCGTATTCATGGGCCACGGGACCCAGTGAAGCTAGGTGGTTCCAGGCACTTTGAACCAGATCACTCTCTGTGGAATAAAGGGTTGTGGTTAGCAAAGCGAGCGCATCAGCCGAGAGCTGGACAGAAGGGATTGAGAACAGCGTGCGCACCAGAGCAGTGTCTTCTGCGTCGAGTCTGTGAGTGCTTCTTGTTTTGGCATTGAAATAACCGATGGCCCAATCAGTCCACGTGGCCGGGGTTGAGGTCAGCAGGCCTTGCCACAATTTTGGTCTCAACGTGGTGGAGAGAAAGAATTTTTTTCTGAGTTGATCCTGTTCCTCTGGAGAGATGGCGAAGTCGCTCAAAGACTGATTTAGTAGGGCAACAAGTTCCTTTTCTCTTATGGAATCTGCTTGTGTGGTCAGTCCCTCTTGCGTGTTCTGCCACTGATGTTCATCACATCTGGCGGGTGAATAATAGGCCGTTTGAAATTGTGACAGGATGTCTGCGGTATTCATGAAATAAGATAGAAGCAAGGGTTGTGCCAATTCTAATTAATTTTTTTTGGATTGATATCATTAGATAAAAATGAGGGAGTCATGATCATGTTTTTTCTATGTGTGCAAATGTATGGTTGTTCTGTCCAAAAAATCACACATTTGCGCAATATTTTGGACACCCATAACGCATAACTCATTACCCATTACATAAAATTCCACTGAAACCGGTCACTCAATGGCGCGGTTTGACTTTTCGGGTCCTGCTCCGGGTCGCTATTTTTTGCCGCTCTTCGCAAGCAGGGCTTGCTCCGCAGGCCGCGTCAAAATAATAGCTTCCCGTATCACCCCAAAAGTCAAAACGCGCCATTCACACAGAGGATGATTTGTTTTGTGAGCACAGAGCCATAATGTTTGGCAACAAAACGAGCGAGGATATGAGAATAAATAAGGTGCCGACCGATATGAGTTCGCCAAAACTGGCCAGACCCCGATGCCTCACGAACGATAATGAGACAAATCCCGCCGCGGTGGTCAGGCACGACATGATGATGGCGGGTGACACAGCGTTGAGGGTTCCCGGGACCGATCCTGTTTCCCTGATGCGGTGATAGACGTGCACGGCGTTATCCACCCCTGTCCCGATGATGATGGGCAGGGCAAAAAAATTGGCCAGATTGATCGAAAGGTCCCTGATGTATAGATAACCGACCAGCCAGATCAGGCTGATGACGAGATTGCCGAATACAAACAAGGAGGCCCTGATTTCTCTGAACTCTGCCCAGATGGCAAAGAGGATGATCAGTGAGGTGAGCAGGGCGACCAGCAGGAAACCGCTGACCAGCCTCTTGGCGGATTCATAGGTGGTGACTGGCGCGCCGGTCACATCGGGGATGATTGTTCTCACTTGATTGATGAATTCTTCCTGGTTCTGGGGGTCCCAAATGTCTTTGTGGGGATAGATTGTCAGGCTGTAAGACCCGTTTGCTGATTTGTAAAGTGAAAGCAGTTTCGAGGGCAATTCTGCCTCGGTAACGAGGGAGGGGGTCAGTAGGGAGTGTAATTCGCCCTGTAACCTGTTCACGAAGGTCAGGAAATTATTTTCGAACGGAACCCGCTTTGCAGCGCGTAAGGTGTCGCTCTGTTTACCGAGTGTGTCGTTGAGGGAATTGAGTTCATTAAACTCCTCAATCATCCCATTCTTAAAGGCTTGATTGGTGAGTGTTGCCACCTGAGTCTTGAGGAGATCGACTTGCTGTGGGAGGTTTTGTGGGGAGGCAGGGACGTGACTGTGTTGCAGTTTTTTCTGTAAGTCTTGGAGCTGTAAAAGCCTCTCTTTTTGATTTTGCGGGACAAGTTGAAAGAGGGAATCAGTTTTTTTTACGGAAGACAACTGCGCGACTCTGGTCTGTTTGTCGTACAGATCGTTCAGGTCTTTTGTGTGATAGGTCAGAAACCAGGTGGATTGCTCCGTGTTGTCCTGAATGATTTTCTCAAAGACCAGGCTTTCCAGCTTCTGATCCTGCAGGTTCAATAGGTTGCTGTCGAAATGGAGGCTTGGTGCAACGATCAAACCGATCAAGGTGAACACAGACAACACGATGATGGTGGGTTTGGGATGTTTGACCAAAAAATCAAAACGAACCTGTTTGTTGGCAGGGATTGTTTTGTTTGTTTGTTTGTGGGTGTCAAACAGCATGAGGAGTGAGGGGAGGATTGTGACCTCGGCCAGAAAACAAAAAATAACGCCCGCCCCCGCGATGATGCCCAGTTGTTGCAGTCCCTTGAAGTGCGTGAAAATGGCGGTGAGAAAAGCGGCCGCGGCCGTGATGCCGCCAATGCCGATGGCTCGTCCTGTGTGTTCCAAGGTTTTTGAAATGGCCGCCGTGGTCTCATGACCTTCCTTTCGTTCCCAAAGGTAGCGGGACAGAAAATGAATGCCGTATTCGATGCCCAAACCAATGAGGATGATCACGAACGCGATGGTGATGAGGTTCAGTTGCCCAAAGAAGAGACTGGCGAAACCTGTTGTCCAGGCCATACCGATCATCAACGCCAGGAGGGCAAAAAAGGGGCGTCGCAATTCACGGAACCCTGCAAAAATGAGCAATGCGACCAGAAGAAAAGAACCGATCCCTGCCAGCAGGCTGTCAACTTGAGTGCTGTCGGCCTCGTCGTTTTGTAGAACTGGTCTGCCTGTGACTCCCACCTCCAGAGCAGTGAAGGAGGGTTTGAGTTCGGCAATGGTCTGGCGCAGGAACGCGAGCGGTTCCTGGATGATGTCGAGGCGCGAGAAATCTTTTTTGGGCAAAATGCGCACAAAGAGAATCTTGCCATTCTCAGAAAACAGGTAGCCTTCGGGGTCTACGACGCGTCCGGCGAAAAAACTGGTCCAACTTCTGTTGTTCAGCTCGCTCAAAGCCTGTTCATCGAAGGGACCACTTATGGCGTTTTTGATGAGCGGCCAGAATTGTTCAATAGAGGCGCGGTTGTTTTCGGCTCGCGCTAGTGCAAAAAGAGAATTGATCCAGGCGTACCAGTCGGAGAGTGAGGCCACAGACAAAAATTGTTTAAATGTCTTTTCGTGATTGCCTGCAAATTTGGCAAAGTGGTCGAACGTGGGCTGATCAGCCAGGAGCAAGAGGCTATTTTTGAGTTTGGTGGTATCGACGTGCGTGGTGATTTCGTTGTAAAGGTCTGGGCGCGACTCAAGTCGGGCAGAAAGTTTTTTTGAAAATTTTTTGGCAAGGAAGGCACCATCGCTTGTAGCAGGGGTCTTGATCACCACATAGATGTATTCCCAGTCACCGAATTCCTTGAGAAAGTTTTTGTAATCCTGATAGTATTTTTCGGAATCAGACATCAGGTGGTCCTGATCCGTGTCAAACCTCAAGGTGACACTGGCGTGCCAGAGCAACACACACGAAGTCAGTACGCCGAAACAGAGGACCGTTTTGGGATGCCGGGTGACGAGGGTCGTGAGCAGTCGTGTAAAAAATTTCATGTCAGCGCATGCTTTGCCAGGTTGGCCGCCATGCGAAATACGGGCCCCGTAATGGAGTCGCAATCGTTCAAGACATCATCCAGGGCCTCGACGAAATGGGTCACGTGAGTTTCGTTGATCATGAGTGGCGGCAGGAGTTTGACGATGTCCTGATGATGACCCGAGACTTGAGTGAGGATGCGGTGTCGCGACATGAGCGGCATGACAATGAGTTCGGCGAATAAACTTTTATCGAGTTTGTGCACGGTGTCCCAGGTGAGTTTTTTCTTGAGGCTGTCAGGACGACCAAATTCGATGCCGAACATCAGGCCCACATGACGAATGTCTTTGATCCAATCGTGTTTGTTTTTGAGCAGGACAAGTTTTTCGTAAAGGAGATCGCCCATCTCGCGGGCGTTCTGCAACAGTCCCTCTTCCTCGATGACGTCGAGGGTTGTCAGCGCGCAGACCATGGCCAGGGCGTTTTTGCCGAAGGTGTTGGAGTGCACCACACAACGGTCCATGCGGGAGAATACCTGATGGTAAATATCACGTTTGTAAAGGATGGCCCCCACGGGCACGAACCCGCCGCTCAAGGCTTTGGAGATGGTGATGATATCGGGTTCCACGTCGAAATGTTCACAGGCCAGCCAGCGACCGGTACGGCCCAGACCTGTCTGGACCTCATCGGCGATCACCAGTGTACCGCACTGATGGCATAGTTTGACGGCTTCCCTCAAATAAGATTTTTCGGGGATGTAGACGCCCTTGCCCTGCACCGGTTCAAAAATAAAGGCGGCAAATTGTCTGGTGGCCAGTTTTTCCTCGAGGGTGCTCAGGTCGTTCAGGGGGACCGTTTCGCTGGGCAGGAGTTCCCCAAAGCCATTTCTGAATTCCGCATTGCCATTGACAGAAAGCGAACCCAGAGTGAGGCCATGAAAGGCGTGCTCCAGACACAAGAAGCGGTCCCTGCGGGTTGCGGCCTTGGCGAATTTGAGGGCTCCCTCATTGGCTTCGGTACCTGAGTTGGTGAAAAAAACCGTGTCGCGAACACCGTGTCCAAACATGTTGATGAGGCGCTCTGCCAAAATACCGGCAAGTAGTGGGGCATCCATTTGCACGAGGCTGGACAGATCGAGATCGATGGCCTCTTTCAGGGCGGCTTTGATTTTGGGGTGATTTCGGCCGGCGGCGAACACGCCGTAACCGGCGAGGAAATCGTAATACTCATTGCCTTTGTCATCGAACAAAGAGGCTCCTTGGGCACGCACAAAATTCTTGTCGAAACCGATGGTGGAAAGCACCTTGCCGAGCTGGGGGTTGATGTTGTCGAAGAGTTTGAGATGGCTTTCTTTTGACGATTGAATGATTTCGGTCACGTGTTTCATAAGTGGCTGCGTGAATACTGGCCCGCTCATCAAGAGTCAAATACGATATTGATTCATTGCAATTTCCGGTGTTTGCCAATAAAACGCCTCGCATGCCGGCACACAAGCCTTACATTCTGGGGATTGATACCTCGTGTGACGAAACCTCATGCGCCATTCTGGAGATCGGGTCCAAAAAAGTTCTTTCCAATGTCGTGTCTTCGCAGATCAAACTCCATGCCCCCTATGGTGGTGTGGTTCCCGAGCTGGCCAGCCGTTCCCATATCGAAAATATCAGTGCCGTGTTTCAGGGTGCGTTGGACGAGGCTTCTGTGATGGCCGATCAAATTGGTGCCGTTGCGGTGACCAAGACACCAGGGCTCATTGGTTGTCTGCTGGTGGGTGCCAGTTTCGCCAGGGCGTTTGCTTATCGTCATCAGATCCCCCTTTTTGGGGTAAATCATTTGATGGGCCATCTGTTCAGCCCCTTTATTGATCGTGATCCCGTTTTTCCGAGTTTGGGTCTTGTGGTGTCCGGTGGGCATACCAATTTTTATCTGATCTCATCGTTTTCCGACATTAAACTTCTGGGGCAAACAGTTGATGACGCCGCCGGTGAGGCGTTCGATAAAGCGGCCAAGATGATGGGGCTGGGTTATCCGGGTGGTCCCGTTGTAGATAAGCTCGCCAAACAGGGTGATGATCGGGCCTTTGGGTTCACGATCGCCAAGGTCAAGCTGGGCGAGCAGTACCTCAGTTTCAGTGGCCTTAAAACGGCAGTGTATCATCATGTGAGGGCGCAAACGGAACTGACGCAAAAGATCAAAGAGGATTTGTGCGCGAGTCTGCAAAAATCCATTGTCGAAACTCTGGTCAGGAAGATGGCGTATTTTGTAGACAGGGAAGGGGTGGCATCACTTTCCCTCAGCGGTGGGGTGGCTCTTAATTCGTTATTGCGAAGAAGGACGGAGGGTCTTTGTGATCAGCTGAAACTTCCTGGTTATGTGGCGCAACCCCGATTCTGCTCCGATAACGGCGCCATGATTGCCTTTGCGGCGCTCGTGAGTGGGACTCAGGATGAACGCCTGACCATGAGCGTGGCGCCGTCGAGGAAGGTGAATGCTCGAGAGCTTTGACTTAGAGCCTATGCTTAAATATTTTCCAAAAAAATTTCTCGAACTCATCGTCAAATTGCTCAAAAGCCACAGCACCACGCAGGAGATTGCCGACGGGATGGCCATTGGGGTGTTCGTGTCGTGGTTACCGATTCTGGGGATCCACATGCCTCTTTCCTTTATACTGGCCACCTTGTTTAAAAAAAATCCCTGGATTGCCATGTTGGCCGCCTGGATTGTCAATCCGCTGACCATGCTTCCCATCTACTGGTTTAATTTCTGGGTGGGGAAGCAGCTTTATCATAAACAGTTACTGGGTTTTCCCTCTGACCAGCAGGTGCCAGCGTTTGATTTTCATCATATTTTTACAGCGAGCAAAGACATACTCATCCCCCTGATCATAGGCAGTGTGGTCGTGGGTGTGGTGGCCGCCTTCGTTAGTCAGTGCCTCTGCCTTCGGTACTACGACCGATTGAAGCTCAAATTCGTACACTTCACGCACCACATCGAGGCTCACTTGCACTTGCACAAAAAATGATGCACTCACATTCCCAGTCCTATCGCCCCAAAAAAAGTCTTGGTCAGAATTTTCTGATAGACCGAAATTATCAACTCAAGATCGTTGAGGCCGTTCGGGCCGATTACCGACAACAAACAATTCTGGAAATCGGGCCGGGCAGGGGGGCGATCACTGACCATTTGGTTTCTTTTGCCAGGCAACTTGTTTTGATCGAGAAGGACGTTTTGTTGGCTAAGGCATTGGCCAGAAAATATCATGCGCAAAAACACGTGCGTGTCATCGAGGGTGACTTTTTGAATTGGGAAGGAACACTGCCGGGAGAGGTTCTCGTGGTAGGGAACCTGCCCTATAATGTGGCCTCGCAGATTTTCATCAAGCTTTTGCGAAAAGGAGCCCCGTACAAAACCTTGTTTCTCATGTTCCAAAAGGAGGTCGCTGAGAGGTGCGTGGCCAGTCCCGGCAACAAGGACTATGGCATCTTGAGTGTGTGGTCACGCCTTTTGAGTCAACCAAAAATATTGTTTCATCTGCCCCCCACCGTTTTTAATCCAAAACCGAAGGTGCAATCCGCATTTGTCCGTTTTGATTTGTTGGGGGTCGCCTACGAACAGGAAAAAGACTTCATTTCATTTGTCAAAAGAGTTTTTGGTCAACGGCGCAAAAAAATCAGCACCATTCTCAAAAAAGAACTTCGGCATTTGGGCACGCTGACGAACGAGGTGGCAACACTGCTCGATTTGCGGGCTGAGGTGTTGGGTATTGATAGTTTAAAATTGGTTTTCGACGCTATACGATAACATAGCCGTACCCTTTGGATTGCCACGTTCTGCCTGTCGGCAGAACTCGCAATGACGGCACATCACTGTGGAGTGAGGGGGCCGATTGTTTCGTTATGAAAGAGAATATTGTTGGATTGATCGATGGGCCGGATCGAAAAAGTCTTGAATACGGTCTTGTTGTTTCGATCAAACGAGGCGGAGATGATCGTGTTGTTATAGATCCTCAACACAGCCTGTTCCGGTTCGGTATTAGAGACCAGAAAGTTCTTCTGACTGGCCGCGTCGGAACGTCCAAAGGCAATCCCCAGCGCGAACGACAGAATCAGAATGACAGAGATCATGCCTTTGAAGAAAGGGCTGCTGGTACTGGGCAAGATGTTGTAATAGAGACCGATCCACAAAAAAGCGATGACGGCCACCATGAGTGTGAGGCGGTTGGTGAGCAAGACCTGCGTGATGTTCACGCTGATCAGATCCAAAGGAATGCCGAAAAAGGCCGAATACCCTGCTTCGTAGAACGTGATGAACAAATAAGCCGCTGCCAAGGGCACCAGGAACATGGCGAGCTCTTTGGTGATTTTATTGTCTGCTTTTTTTGAAGGAAAAACGGGTTCTGGCGACATAAGGCTCCTTATTTTGCACAAGACACAAGCGGGCATTATTCTATTCTAACCGTCGCTAAAGTAAAGGAAAAACAATTTCATTCGCTTGCTAAATGCGAGACATTCATTTATCCAAAGAAATATGTCGGGTGCCGATTCCATCATTATTTATCTTTATTCCTACTTCCCAGCCATCACGCTGGGTTTGTTTTTTTGGTGGCTTGACCGTTTCGAAAGAGAATCTCTTGGTGTGGTGGTCTTTGCTTTTCTCTGGGGGGCCATTGGGGCAGGACTGCTCAGTTTTTTCTGGAACACCTTCTTTCATGTTCTGCTCGAAGTTTATCAAAAAAACAGTTTTGCCGCCAACGAGGTCATCATTGGTGTTGTGGTGGCCCCTTTTGTCGAAGAACTCACCAAGGGGTTCGTTATTCTTTTTTTGCTGCGCTTTAAGGTCGTTGATAATGTGACTGATGGCATTTTGATGGGTATTCTCATTGGGCTGGGGTTTGCTGCCGCCGAAAACGTGTTCTATTGTCAACAGGTTGTTTACCCGAACGATGGGGAATTGGCCATGTGGAGCAATTTGTGGTTTCGTGAACTGCACACGACGCTGTTGCATGCTTCGGCAACAGCTGTTTGGGGGGCTGTGATTGGCTATTCCCGCCAGTTCAGGCGTTCGCAAAAGTGGCTGGTTGTGTTGGTGGGGTTCATTCTGGCCGTGGTGACTCATGGTTGTTGGAATTTTTTCGCTGTGTATGTCAACCAAATCCAGTCTCACTTCAATCTCGTCAGCATTTTGATGCGCCTGGAACTGATTCTAATTTTTGGCATGCTGATCAGTCTTTTTCTGTTTTCCCTGTTTAATGAGAGCCAGACAATTGTGAGTGAACTTACCGAAGAGAGCGACAATCACATCATTCCTTGGGAGCACGTCGGTTTTTTTGCGTCTCTGATCCGCTTTCCGCGTCGCTATCGTCTGCCTGCCGCGATCAAACCGTCACAGTACGCCAAATTGGGTGTGCGTTTGGCCTTTCGGAAACGGGATCTTAAGTATAATCCGGCTCCCGGTATTTTACAGGAAGTGATACAGTTGCGGGTCAGGCTCAAGGAATTGAGCCTGCCCGAAGAGGGGCCTGTCAGTCAGTGAGGCTTATGCCAAGAGACAAGATCAAGACATACGGACTGACGCTGGTTTTATTGGGCACTGTGTTGTTTGTGGCGATCATTCTGTCGACGATCGTCGCCTATAAACTGTTCATCAAACACCAGGTACTGCAAGCGGTCGAATACAAAACCGCGGTGTATTTTGTGGAACATTCCGAAAGTGTTCGCGAGCAATTGCTTGCTGCTATTGTGTCCATTGAGTTTGATGATGCCAAGGTCGTGGAAAAAGGCGATTATGGGGTGTGTGAAATATTCTTCGATTTACAACTCAAAGATGATCTGCACGAACGGCTCAGGGTGGGGTTGGTCAAGGTTTCGGATTTCTGGATTGTGTACGAGGCCGAACTGAATCCCTACACTGTCGCCGCGTACCCCCTTCTGGACACCTATCGCAAGATTCTGTTTTTTGTAAAAACATTGGAATACCCCGACGACCCCTCGGCACAGATTGCGCTTGAAGCGGTCAAAGGCGAAGTTTTAGATCAGGACCTTGCGCATTATCTGACGGCCAGGCTGTTGGCTCTTTCGAACAAACGCGATGAGGCCAGACAACTTCTGGATGATCTCGCAAAGCACGTCGTTTACAGCAAGCCCGCCGTCATGTTCGAAAGAGGAACCATCGATTTTTCCGAGAAGGAATACGAAACCGCTATTCGTGTTTATCTGGAAATCGAGAAGGAAATATTGTCGCGCCGGTCCAATCAGGATCGACATCTCAAACTGCGCAACTTGTTCCGTCAAATGCCCAACGATCCCTTTAATGCCATGTTTTCGTACGAAAGTATCTTGGCAGATGTTTATCTTAACTTGTCTCAAGCCTATGTCAGTGTGGGACAATACGAAAAAGGTTTGGAAGCCGCAGAGAAAGCCATTGAACAGGCCACCGAGATTAAAGCGAAAGTGACCCTGGGGTCGGCTCGTTTCGCTCAGGCAGTCATTCTCTACGCCATGGGGCGTTACAAGGACGCGAATGACTCTTTTTCTGGCGTGATCAGCGATCTCGATAACACCAACCTCACACAGAAGGCCTGGTCCTATTTTCACAAGGCCGAGATTGCCGTTCGTTTGGGCAAGAGAAGTTCTTACATTGTTGATTATTACGAGACTGCCGTCAATCTGGACCCGTTCAACTACCCCATTCGCAAAGGGGTCATCGAATTTCTCATGAATCGTGCGGGACCGGGTGACCTTGAAGTGGCTCTGGGCATGGCTCTTAGAGGAGTTGATTACGGGATCGAACCAGAATTATTTTCTCGGTATGCTGGTACACTTTATCAGCGGTTGGGGATAGGGGGGAACAATGACTGATAGAATTCTTTTCTTCATTTCCTCCGAACAGCCGTAGATCACGCCGTCCATTCCGGTGATGGGTTTGTTGTAGGTGATGGGGGAGCCATCCAGATTGCAGACAAAACCGCCCGCCTCTTCGATGATGAGATGGCCCGCGCAGATATCCCACTCATTTTTCGGACAGAGCGTGAAGGACCCCTCAGCCAATCCTTGAGCAATGCCCACCATTTTGTAGGCACTTCCACCTCGTGGAATGAGGGAGAACAGGCTTTCGAATTTGGTCCAGTCTCCGCGTTTGTGTTCACTCACGCTCACCAGCAGATGTGGTTTATCAGACAACACAGTTTTTGTAACAGACAGAGGTTGCTTTTGAAAAAACGAACCGCCTCCTTTGATGGCCCAGAACAGTTCCCGGGAGATGGGGTTGTAAATGACGCCCAGCAGGGGGCTTTGCTCTTCGACCAGGGCGATGGAAACTGCGAATTGAGGATTTTTCTGGATGAATTCTTTGGTGCCATCCAGAGGATCTACGATCCATACCCTTTTGGCATGAAAGCGGTCGGGATTGGCCACGTCTTCCTCCGATAACCACCCATCAAAGGGAAAATCTTTAGTGATGATTTTTTTGATGATCGTATTCGCGGCGATGTCAGCTTCGGTGACAGGTTGGTCGAAACCCTTCTCGGTTACCTGATATGATTTGTGATAGTAACGGGAAATGATTTTTCCCGCCTTGAGGGCCGCCAGGATGGCGGGTTTGGGTTCGGGGTTGAGGGGAGCAGGCAAAGGCGCCCCTATACAA